>JAPSIT010000010.1 GCA_031178585.1 Arthrobacter sp. | reverse complement strand
GAGAAAAAGGAAATCGACCCGGACATCGTCGAAAGCACCTACCGGGCGATGATCTCGAAGTTCATCGAACTCGAGATGAAAATCCACAACGAGAACAACTGAGCGGCCACGTGCCCGTGCCGTAACGACCTTTCCTGGCCGGCCGTGCCGTCTCACCTGCGCTTGCGCAGCACTCGCAGGCGGCCTCGCCGGGCGAGAGAGGGCTAAAGTGATTCCTCTACCGGAACGCCAGACTGAAATTCCCGGCCGTCGGCCTCGCTGAAGGCTGACATCAGGTGTCCCTTCTCAAGGCCAAGCACCGTACTCATAGGGAATCTGCCCGTGATGGTGTTGCCGGAATGCTCAACGCTGCCGACGTCGAAGTTTTCCTCCGTGCCGTCATGGCTGAACGCGTACATCGACACGGCTTCGCCGTTCATGAACTCTATTCCAAGCCTCCGTTGATGCGAGTAGTCCGGAGTTGCAGCGACGAGCCCCACGACGAAGGCGCCCGATCCTGGAATATTGCCGTCAATATCAAATTTGGCCACCAAGTTGGTGTCTTTGGCGGCGATGCTTACGTGCTTCAGGAGTGCGTCATTGGAACTCATGGCTCCATCCTGCCCTTTGAGCCGCCGTCCGTCCACACCTCACCTAGGTTTTGTCGGGGACCCGGCGTAGACTGTTCTTATTCGAATACATGTTCGAACACTCCAATATCTACAGCAGCTTAATTTCGGTTCCGGAGGCACGAGTGGGCATGTTCAGTGAGTCCGTTGACGTTGTCTGCGGACCCGATGGCCTGCCTGCGGAGCTGCAATGGGGAGGCCGGAAATATTCAGTCTGCGCTGAACCAGTGCATTGGTTTGAACGCCGCCAATGGTGGGCCGAGGAACAACGCGCTCCTTTGGGCGGCGGCCAGGGACTTGTGGACCACGAGATCTGGCGCGTGCAGGTTATTCCTGCTGAGTCCGGCCCTGACAGGAAAGCTCCTGCAGTAAGCCCTCCTGACGGGAAAACCCCTGTTGCTTCTGACCACCTGACCCTTGACCTGGTCCGGCACACCGGCAGCGGACGCTGGCGGCTGCTCAAGATCCACGACGCCCTCCGGCACAAGACAGCATGAGCTTCACGCATCTCCACGTTTCCACCGCCTTCAGCGCCCACTACGGGGTCTCCTGGCCTGATGAGCTCGCCCAGGCGGCGGCTGCCGCCGGGGCCACCGCTCTTGCCTGTACAGACAGGGACGGGCTGTACGGAACGGTAAAGCATCTCAAGGCCTGCATTGCAGCAGGGCTTGACCCCGTCATCGGAGTGGACCTCGCCATTTTCGACGACGACGCAGACCTGCGCAGCCAGCCCGGCGGCCGCGTCGTGGTGCTGGCACATGGGCATACCAGGGGCGCAGGCTACCGGGCGCTCTGCCGGCTGATTTCAGATGCGCATGCCCGGACCAGCGGGAAAGCCGGGGGAGCAGTGCCTGTTGCAGTGACCCGGGCTGAACTGGCATCGCGGGTCCTTGATCCAGAAACCCTCAAACCGGTCCTAACCGTGCTCGTAGGTCCTGATTCCGACGTCGGGCGTGCCATGGGAGGGCGCCGTTACCTCCGGCCCCGCACCCTGTTCAAGGGTTGGCTTGATGCCCTGCCGGCCGGAAGCATCGTTGCTGAAGTCGTCTCCCACCTCAGCCCCCCGGGACAGGCGCTCAGCACAGCGCACGCCGTCCGCATGCTCAAACTTGCACAAGAGTTCAGCATCCCTGCCGTTTTGACCAACGCCGTCAGATACTGCGCAGAGGACGGAGCAGCTACTGCCGACGTTCTGGACTCAGCACGCACCCTCAAATCGTTGCCCGAGCTTTCCGCGGCTCCGCTGCTCCAGCCCACCGGGCAGGGGTGGCTGAAATCGCCCGCGCAGATGCTGCAGTTGGCCAAGGAAATCATTTCCGCCGCAGGATACGGTGCAGCTGACCTCCAGGTGCTGCTCGCGCAGACAGAGGCGCTCGCGGACCGCTGCAGGATGGATCCCACCACCGATATGGGATGGAAGCAGCCGGTAGTTCCGGAAACCTCGGTGATTGGCATCGAAGGAGATCCGCTCGCGGAGCTGGTGCAGCGGTGCGAGGCCGGTGTGGCGCGCCGGTTCCCCGGGATCTCCGGACAGGCGGAGACTGACATGCGCGCCCGGCTCGATCACGAACTGAAAATCATCTCCAACCTTGGCTTCGCCTCCTACTTCCTGACCGTGGCAGAAGTGTCGCGGATGATCCTGGACATGGGAGTCAGGGCTGCCGCCAGAGGATCCGGGGCCTCAAGCCTGGTCAATTACCTGATCGATGTCAGCCAGGTGAACCCGCTGCAGCATGACCTGATTTTTGAACGGTTCCTGTCGCGGGACAGGTCAACCTTGCCGGACATCGACATCGACGTCGAAAGTGCTGAACGGCACAACGTCTACCGCAAAATCTTCGACCGTTTTGGTTCCCAGCGGGTGACGCTCATGAGCATGCAGAACGGTTACCGTGCACGCGGTGCCGTCCGCGACGCCGGCATGGCGCTGGGCATGGACGAAAACGATGTTGGAGAGATCGCCAAGCAGCTGTGGCGGTTCTCTGCCCGCAAGTTCCGGGAAGCACTTGAGGAAAAACCTGAGCTTCGTGAATTTGCGGACCGCGTGGAGCAACGGGATTTTTCCGGCAACCAGCAGCTGGATCTGCTTGTTGACCTCACAGAGCGTTTGGACCGGCTACCCCGCCACATCTCCATGCACCCGTGCGGAGTGATCCTCGGTGATGCCACCCTCCTGGACCGGACACCCGTCCAGCCCAGCGGGCTGGGACTGCCCATGAGCCAGTTCGACAAGCACGACATGGATCCCATGGGCATGCTCAAACTGGACGTGCTGGGAGTCCGGATGCAAAGCGCCATGGCATTCGCGGTAAGGGAAATCATCCGTATCCACCCGTCCAAAGCCGAAGTGGTCACAGCGGGAGCTCATTCGGCCGGGCCGGACGGGGCGGGGCCCGACTTCATCAGCGAGGACGGCTTCATCGACCTGAATGCGGTACCGCTTGACGACGAGCCCACCTATGAACTGATCCGCAGCACCCATACGCTGGGCTGCTTCCAGATCGAGTCACCTGGCCAGCGCGAGCTCGTGGGTAAATTGGCACCCCGGGAATTCAACGACCTCATTATCGATATTTCCCTGTTCCGGCCTGGTCCCATGAAATCGGACATGGTACGGCCGTTCCTGGAGCACCGTCACGGATTCGCGCCGGAGGTCTACCCCCATCCGGACCTGAAGCCCGTGCTGCAGGAAACCCACGGGGTGACCGTGTTCCACGAACAGATCCTGAGGACCTTCGACGTGATGACAGGCTGCGGGCTGGCGAAGGCCGACGAGTTCCGCAGGGCGCTGAGCAACGAGGTCATGGAATCCCAGGTGGAGGAGTTCTTCCGCCGCGAAGCTAAGGCCAAGGGGTATTCGCCGGACGTCGTCGACAAGGTCTGGGGGACCTTGAAATCGTTCGCCAGCTTTGGCTTCTGCAAAGCACACGGTGCAGCCTTTGCCGTACCCACCTACCAGTCGGCCTGGCTGAAAGCCCATCATCCGGAGGCGTTCCTTGCCGGCCTGTGGGAGCACGATCCCGGTATGTATCCCAAACGCCTCCTTGTCGCCGAGGCCCGCCGGCTCGGCATCCCCATTCTTCCGCTGGATATCAACCGCAGCGGGGCAGAGTACCGGGTGGAACGGCTCGGCGAGGGCCCGGACCGCGGAAAACTGGGCATCAGGCTGAGCCTGAAAGGCATCTACGGGCTTTCAGGGGCTGAGCTGAATAGGATCGTGGCGGGGCAGCCGTATGATTCCCTGGCTGATCTCAGGGCGCGGGCACGGCTGACGAAACCGAGCATCAGGAGACTCGCGCAACTGGGCGCCTTCGACTCCCTCCACAGGGAGTCGGGCGGTACCGCCAACAGGGCCGACCTTGTCCAGCACCTTCAGAACCTGCAGGTCGGCCAGCCCAAAAAAGGAACAGAGATCATTGAGGGCCAGCTGGCCCTGCCCCTGGGGGATGTCGAGCTGAGAAACGTCAAGGCTGAACTCCCGCCGCCAACACTGGTCGAGAACGTCAGGGCTGAACTGGACCTCATGGCGGTGGATGTCAGTGAGCATCTGATGGCCAGCCACCGCCCTCTGCTGGACAGGCTCGGCGTCACCACCGCGGACAAACTCCTGGGATTGCGGAACGGCACCGAGGTTCTGGTCGCCGGAGTCCGCGTCGCCACCCAGACGCCGCCCATGCGCGGGGGCAGAAGAGTGGTGTTCATCAGCATCGACGACGGCACGGGATGCGTGGATGCTGTGTTCTTCCATGAGGCGCAGGAGCTGGCAGGACCCCTGCTGTTCGGGACCCGCCTGCTCCTCATCCGAGGAACCACAAGGAGAACCGGTCCTCGGGGCATCAGCCTCAGCGCCAGCATGGCCTGGGATCTCAGCAGGGTTGAAACCCTGCCCTTCCCGGAAGGCACAGTCACTTCCCAGTGCGATCCTGGCAACGGGCCGGACAGCGGGAAGGTGCACCCGGGCACCGTCATTCCGGAGGAATTCCGGAGCCCCGGCCCGTTGAGCGGAATCAGCCGGAACCTCGCCATCACAGGGTTCGGCGGATGACCCTGCCCTGCCCGTCCCTGCCGTGTCCCGCTTTGGCTGGCCTCAGCCCTTGCGGATACGATTGTCGAGGCTGGCTGTGGTCCCCGTACGCCACAAGCTACGAAGCCTTAACTTTGAATAGGAGACACCCGTGTCAGATGCCCAGCAGATCACCCTCATCGTCGATGGCGAAGAGATGAAGGTGACTACCGGGACCACCGGCGCGGAGCTCTTCTTCGACCGCCGCGAAGTCGTGGTTGCCCGTGTTGACGGCGAACTCAAAGACCTGGACCAGCCGCTTCCAGAAGGTGCCGAAGTCGAGGGCGTCACCATCGACTCCCCGGACGGCCTCAACGTACTGCGCCACTCCACCGCCCACGTCATGGCCCAGGCAGTGCAGCAGCTGCGCCCTGACGCCAAGCTCGGCATCGGCCCGTACATTACTGACGGCTTTTACTTCGACTTCGACGTCGCGGAACCCTTCACGCCCGAAGACCTCCGGCAGCTGGAAAAGATGATGCTCAAAATCGTCAACCAGAACCAGAAGTTCGTGCGGCGCGTCGTGTCCGAGGACGAGGCCCGCGAAGCGATGAAGAACGAGCCCTACAAGCTGGAACTGCTGGGTAAGAAAAACGACGCCGCAGAAGCCGGCGAGGGCGTCAACGTCGAGGTCGGCGCCGGGGACATCACCATCTATGACAACGTCGACCGCAAGAGCGGCGACAGCATCTGGTGCGACCTGTGCCGGGGACCGCACCTGCCCAACACCAAGCTGATCTCCAACGCCTTCGCCCTGACCCGCTCCTCCGCCGCCTACTGGCTGGGCAACCAGAACAACCAGCAACTGCAGCGCATCTACGGCACGGCCTGGCCCACCAAGGACGCGCTGAAGGCCTACCAGGAGCGCATCGCCGAGGCCGAGCGCCGCGACCACCGCAAGCTCGGCGCCGAGCTGGACCTGTTCTCGTTCCCGGACGAACTGGGCTCAGGCCTGCCGGTGTTCCACCCCAAGGGCGGCATCATCCGCAAGGCCATGGAGGACTATTCGCGCCAGCGCCACGTGGACGCCGGCTATGAGTTCGTCTACACGCCCCACATCACCAAGGGCCATCTCTACGAAGTTTCCGGCCACCTTGACTGGTACAAGGACGGCATGTTCCCCGCGATGCACATCGACGCGGAACTCAACGACGACGGAACGGTGCGCAAGCCCGGCCAGGACTACTACCTGAAGCCGATGAACTGCCCCATGCACAACCTCATCTTCCGCTCCCGCGGACGCTCCTACCGGGAGCTGCCGTTGCGGCTGTTCGAATTCGGTTCGGTCTACCGCTACGAGAAGTCCGGCGTCGTGCACGGCCTGACCCGTGTCCGCGGCATGACACAGGACGACGCCCACATCTACTGCACCCGCGAGCAGATGAAGGATGAGCTCACCACCACGCTGAACTTCGTCCTCGGCCTGCTCAAGGACTACGGCCTGGATGATTTCTACCTGGAGCTGTCCACCAAAAACGAGGACAAGTTCGTCGGCGACGACGCCACGTGGGAGGAAGCCACCCGCACGCTGGCCGAGGTAGCCGAGGCCTCCGGGCTTGAGCTGGTACCGGATCCCGGGGGAGCCGCGTTCTACGGCCCGAAGATCTCGGTCCAGGCCAAGGACGCGTTGGGACGCACCTGGCAGATGTCCACCATCCAGCTCGACTTCAACCTGCCCGAACGCTTCGAGCTGGAATACCAGGCTGCAGACGGAACCCGCCAGCGCCCTGTCATGATCCACCGTGCCCTGTTCGGCTCAGTGGAGCGGTTCATGGGCGTGCTCACCGAGCACTATGCCGGCGCCTTCCCGGCCTGGCTCGCCCCGGTCCAGGTGGTCGGGATTCCCGTGGCGGAAACCTTCAACGACTACATGTTCGACGTCGTGGACCAGCTCAAGGCTGCCGGCATCCGTGCCGAGGTAGACATCTCCTCGGACCGCTTCCCGAAGAAGATCCGCACGGCCAGCAAGGACAAAATCCCCTTCGTGCTGATCGCCGGCGGCGAGGACGCCGAAGCCGGTGCTGTGTCGTTCCGCTTCCGTGACGGCAGCCAGGACAACGGCGTGCCGGTGGCCGAGGCAGTCCAGCGGATCGTGGACGCCGTCCGCAACCGGACCAGCTAGCCACACGGACGAGAGGGACACGTGCAGGAGAATACGGACGAAGGCTATCCGGGCGACGCAGGGGTGACAGACGATTTCGGCCTCGCCGGCGTGCCGGACGCTTTCCAGCGACTGTGGACTCCGCACCGCATGGCGTACATCAAGGGCGGGCAGCACCAGTTCAAGAACCAGGATGACTGCCCCTTCTGTGTAGCTCCCAGCCGCACGGATGAGGAATCCCTGATCGTGTATCGCGGCCGTACCAGCTACGTCGTGCTGAACCTGTTTCCCTACAACCCCGGCCACCTGCTGGTCTGCCCCTACCGGCACATACCGGACTACACGGACCTCACCGTGGAGGAGACCGCCGAATTTGCCGACCTCACACAGACCGCCATGCGCGTGCTGCGGAAGGTCGCCAATCCCGGCGGGTTCAACCTGGGCATGAACCAGGGTGTCGTGGGCGGGGCCGGGATCGCGGGACACCTGCACCAGCACGTCGTTCCGCGCTGGGGCGGGGACGGAAACTTTTTTCCGATCATCGCCCAGACCAAGGCGATCACCCAGACCCTTGACGAGGTGCGCCAGCAGGTTGCCGACGCGTGGCCGGGGGAGACGCATGCTGAATAGGCATGCCCGCGGTTTTTTCACCGCGATCTTCTCTCCGCTGGCCCGCTGGCTGCTCAAGATCGGTGTCTCGCCCGACGCCATCACCATCGTCGGCACCGCCGGAGTGGTGGTCGGCGCGCTCGTGTTCTACCCGCTGGGCCACCTCCTCTGGGGAACCCTTTTTATTACGGCCTTCATCTTCTCCGATGTCATCGACGGCATCATGGCGCGGATGCAGGACCGGGGCGGCTCCTGGGGCAACTTTCTCGACTCAACACTCGACAGGCTGGCCGACGGCGCACTGTTCGCCGGCCTTGCCATCTGGTTCTTCACAGGAGGGGCCGATACTGCGATTGCCGTGGCCGCCGTCGTCTGCCTTGTCCTGGGCATGGTGGTGTCCTACGTCAGGGCCAAGGCCGAGTCCCTCGGGTTCCAGGCAAACGTGGGCATCGCCGAGCGTGCCGAACGGCTGGTGTCGGTGCTTGTTGTCACCGGCCTTACCGGACTCGGGCTGCCGCCCATCGTGCTTCTGGTGACGCTCGTCGTGCTGGCTGGCGCCAGCCTCATCACTGTGGTCCAGAGGGTGCTGGCCGTCCGCCGCCAGGCCTGCCAGGGCACCCCGCAGTCCTGATGAAATCCTGATTAAGCCCGGCCGCCGTGGTGGGACTACTATTAGAAATACCTGGTCAATGGATCCGGTAATCCGGTGTGTGCGAATTGCGGCATTCGCGTGCCGCCCGCGCCGGGCCGCGAGAGCGGATCCAGCAACATCTATCTACCCATAGGGGTTTTTGTGTCTACACCTGATGTAAGCAGCGAAGCCGGCTCGTCCGCCAACAGCGTGACGGGCAGCAGCCGTGTCAAGCGGGGCATGGCTGAGATGCTCAAGGGCGGCGTCATCATGGACGTCGTCAACGTCGAACAGGCCCGCATCGCCGAAGACGCCGGTGCCGTTGCCGTCATGGCGCTCGAACGCGTCCCGGCCGATATCCGAGCCCAGGGCGGCGTGTCCCGCATGTCCGACCCGGACATGATCGACAAGATCATTGAAGCCGTCTCCATCCCGGTGATGGCCAAGGCCCGCATCGGCCACTTCGTCGAGGCCCAGGTCCTGCAGTCCCTGGGCGTGGACTACATCGACGAGTCCGAGGTCCTGACCCCGGCCGACTACACCAACCACATCGACAAGTGGGAATTCACCGTCCCCTTCGTCTGCGGTGCCACCAACCTCGGTGAGGCGCTGCGCCGCATCAACGAGGGCGCGGCGATGATCCGCTCCAAGGGCGAGGCCGGCACCGGCGACGTCTCCAACGCCACTACGCACATGCGCCAGATCCGCGCCGAACTCCGCCGCCTTACCTCCCTGCCGGAGGACGAGCTGTACGTCGCGGCCAAGGAACTGCAGGCACCGTACGAACTGGTCAAGGAAGTCGCCGCCACCGGCAAGCTCCCTGTCGTGCTGTTCACCGCCGGCGGCATCGCCACCCCGGCGGACGCCGCCATGATGATGCAGCTCGGCGCCGACGGCGTCTTCGTCGGCTCCGGCATTTTCAAGTCCGGTAACCCGGCCCAGCGTGCCGCCGCCGTCGTGAAGGCCACCACCTTCTTCGATGACCCGGACGTCATCGCCAAGGCCTCCCGCGGCCTGGGCGAGGCCATGGTCGGCATCAACGTTGACGAGATCCCGCAGCCGCACCGCCTCGCCGAGCGCGGCTGGTAACACCGGCTCGAAACCGCGACGGCGGGTGGTCACCATCTTGAAGGTGACCACCCGCCGTCGCGCGTTTAACCCGGCAGTTACTGCAGGCCGCGGCGTTTGAGCAGCGGCTCGAGGGCGGCGTCGCGGCCGCGGAACGTGCGGAACGACTCCAGCGGATCCCGACTGTTCCCGCGCGACAGGAGCTCCGTGCGGAAGCGGTCGCCGTTGGCCCGGTTCAGCCCGCCGTTGTCGATGAACCAGTCCACGGTCTCTGCGTCCAGGACCTCACTCCAGATATAGGAGTAGTAGCCGGCAGCATAGTAATCTCCGGCGAAGATGTGCTGGAAGTAGCCGGTGCGGTACCGGGGCGGAATGAGGGTGTGCGCAACTCCCGCCGCGGCGAGGGCCTTCGCCTCAAATTCGAGCGCATCCTCGGGGACGCTGTCAGTGTCCAGCACATGCCACGCCAGGTCCAGCAGCGCCGCACCGAGGTACTCCGTGGTGCCGAAGCCCTCACCCCAGAGCCGCGACTCGTTCAGCCGGTCGATGACGTCTTGGGGGAGCGGCTCGCCGGTGCTGTGGTGACGGGCGTAGTTCGCCAGCACTTCGGGCCACATGATCCACATTTCGTTAACCTGGGACGGGTACTCCACGAAATCCCGGGGCACACTGGTTCCCGAAAACCGCGGATAGGTGACCTTCGAGAACAGCCCGTGCAGGGCGTGGCCGAACTCGTGGAAAACGGTGCGGACCTCGTCCAGGGTCAGCAGAGTGGGTTCACCGGCGGGCGGCTTGGAGATGTTGAGATTGTTGATCACCACGGGCTGGTCGCCCAGGAGGTCCGACTGCTCCACCAGCGAATTCATCCACGCCCCGCCCCGCTTGGACTCGCGAGTGTAATAGTCGCCCAGAAAGAGGCCCAGCTCTGAGCCGTCCTCGTTGCGCACTTCCCAGAGCCGGACATCCGGGTGGTAGCCGGAGAGGTCGGGACGTTCGTGGAATGTGATGCCGTATAGGGACGTGGCTGCGAAAAACACGCCGTCGGCCAGAACGCGGTCCAGCTCGAAGTAGGGCCGGATGGCCTGCTCGTCCACGTCGTACCGTTCGCGGCGCACCTTTGCGGAATAGTATGCCCAGTCCCATGCCTCCAGCCGGTGGCCGGCGGTCTCCGCCAGTGCCGCGGCTTCGGCGTCTGCGTTCCGGACGGCCGGAGGCGCGAGGCGGCTGAGCATGGACCGGACTTCCTCAAAGTCGGGAGCGGTCTGCCTGTCGACGACGAGTTCGGCGTAGTTGCCGTATCCCAGCAGGGCGGCCTTCTCGGCACGCAGCCGGGCCATGGACTTCACGAGGTCAAGCACGTCGAGGCTGCCTCCGCTGCTGCCCCTGGCGATCGACGCCTCGTACAGGCGCCGGCGGACGTCACGGTTCTCCAGCGCGGCCAGGGCCGGTTGGTTGCTCGGCTGGATCAGGGTCAGCAGGTATTTGCCCTCGTGCCCGGCCACTCGGGCGGCCTCGGCGGCACTGGCGATCTCATCGGCCGGCAGCCCTGCCAGGTCAGCGGCATCACCGAGCAGCAGGGCAGCCTTCTTCATGGCCTCCTTGACGCGCTGGCCAAACTCCGTGCCCAGCCTGGACAGCTCCGCGTTCAGCTCCTTCAGCTGCGCCTGGCCCTCGTCATCGAGCTGAATTCCGGACTGGCGGAATTCCTTGAGGTATTCCTCCACGAGGCGGGCGGATTCCGCATCAAGGCCCGCTGTATCGATGGCAGCGAACCGCTCGTACAGCTCCCGGTTGAGGTAGACGGCGTCCTGATGCGCGGAGAACCGCGGGGACAACTCGGTCTCCAGTTCCTGGATTGCGTCCGAGGCGTCGGCCGAGACCAGCGTAAAGAAGGAGGCTGCGGCGCGCTGCAGCAGGCGTCCTGAACGCTCCATCGCCAAGGCTGTGTTTTCAAAGCCGGGCGTTTCGGGGTTCTCCACAATGACGCGGATTTCGTCGAGGTGTTCCGCGAGGCCCGCCTCCACGGCCTCGGCATAGTGGGCGTCCTCAATGGCTGCAAAAGGAGGCAGCCCGAACGGCAGGCCGCTTGGGGTCAGCAGGGGGTTAGTCATGAAGCAACGATTTCATGCAGGGAGGGCGTTCACAATGACGTCCGCAGCGTTTTTAGCCACGCCGCCACCGTAGGATTGCCGTTATGGGGAACACTCACAGCTTTTTCACCTGGACCGCCAGGAGCGTTGCCTCCGCGGCGCTGGTTGCCTCGCTGGCTTCGTGCGGCGTCATCGCAGGCGAGGGCCGCGGGGAAGCGTCAGGCGGCGCTGCCCAAGGGACGGCCACCGCCACGACAACACCTTCGTCCAGCCCTTCCGGGTCACCCGACCGCTCGGATTCGCCGGCCACCGGAGCATCCGGCGGCCCGGCAGCCAGCCAGACTGCGGCGCCCGGCGAGACAGCCACGGCCGGTGCGACGCCCGGCGTCGGACCCGAATGCAAGGGCGTGCGTTGTGCCTCCGTGGTGGTCACCGGCGACATGCTGGTCCATACGCAGCTGTGGGAGCAGGCACGCCAGGACGCCCTGGCCGCGGGTACCAAGGGATTGGACTTCGTGCCGCTGCTGGAGGGCCAGCGGCGCTACATCGGGCGAAGCGACCTCGCCATCTGCCACCAGGAGACTCCCGTGGCGGCACCGGCCGGGCCGTTCTCGGCGTACCCGTCGTTCAACGTGCCCCCGCAGATCATTGCCGCTGCCAAGGCCGTGGGATACCAGGCGTGCACCACTGCAAGCAACCACACCATCGACCAGGGCACCGCGGGACTGGTCCGGACGTTGGACGCACTCGATGCTTCCGGCCTGCAGCACACGGGCTCGTACCGGACGAAGGCAGAAGCGGACGGCATTCTCATCCTGCCGACGCAGGCGGCAAATATCGCTGTCATTCAGGGCACGTACGGCCTGAACGGCCAGATTCCGGAACAGGACTGGCAAGTGGACATGCTGGACGCACCGACCATGATTGCCAAGGCAAAAAAGGCACGGCAGCTTGGCGCGGACATCGTGCTCGGGGTCATGCATGCCGGCGACGAATACTCCAGTGTTCCCAACGCCCAGCAGCAGGAGGTGGCGCACGCCCTGGTGGACAGCGGGCAGTTCACCATGATCTACGGGCACCACACCCACTCGGTGCTGCCGATTGAAAAGTACAAGGGAACGTGGATCGTTTACGGGCTCGGCAACGGCGTGACAGAGCTGTCGCCCACCTACGCCGTCAATAATGAGGGCCTGCTGGTGAGGGCCCAGTTCAGCCAGGACGCCGCCGGCACATGGACGGCTGCCGATCTCGGCTGGGCACCCTCGGTCATCGTCAACGCACCGTACCGCTGGTGTTCGGTGGCCTCGGATGCGCCGCAGGGCGTCTGTGCCAGCCCGGCGGCCGACGCAGAGACTCGTCAGCGGACCAAGACGGTGGTGGAATCCATGGGTGCCGCGAAGGCCGGCGCCCACGAACTCCTGATCAGCAAGGAGAGGTAGCCGGCCTCTCTTAGGTCTACCTCAGTTTGCCTGGCGGTACTCTTTCCCAGCTGACAACAATGCGACTAATTTACTCTTTCCTGGCAGTGACTATGTGCCCTTGGAGGGGCGCTGCCACGGAGCCGTCGACCGAGGTGAAAGGGCGGAGAACTCTGCGGGCATCTTCGCGGATGCAGGCATACTGCTCCGGGGTAATCCGATCGACCAGCGGGGAGCCTTCCACCTCCGTCGCAACGAATGCCCCAACCGAGGCATGCTTAGCCGTTCCCGTGTGGGTCCTGGCGGACACCACCTCCAGCCCGGCTGACTCAAAGAGTGCCCACAGCCCGCCGATGTCCCCGCAAGACCAGTAAGCGTTTAGCAATGACATTGCCTCGGGACCTGCATGCCTTGCCGCCACATCGACGAAGGGGCCGTACGCCGGCTGCTCGGCCAGGGCGCCGGGGACAACGACGGCGACCGTGCCGCCGTCGCGCGCCACCCTGCCCATTTCCCGGAGAGCACCCACACGGTCCGGGAAAAACATCAGGGCCATCTGGCACAGCACGCTGTCGAACGAATCGCCCGGGAAGGGCATTGCTCCGGCGTCGCCCTGCCTCCAGTCGATGTCCGGACGGATCCTTCGGGCTACTGTCAGCATGGCCTCATTGAGATCCAGCCCGACAACCACGCCGCTTTCCCCGAGCCGGTCCGCTGCATGTCTGGCCACTACGCCGGTGCCGCAGGCGACGTCCAGAACGGACTGGCCGCGCGTGATCCTCGCGGCATCTATCAGGAGCGGGGCCCACTCGGCGAAAATGGCAGGCACAAACTTCTGCTCATACAGTTCGGCTGCGGCCAGCTGGAGATGAAAAGCCTCTGCGGTCACGGTGATCGTCCTCCTGCTCGGTTCTTTCGCGGTTACTTCAAGCGTGGACCTGCAAGGCGTGCCATACATGGGTGCTGGCACCCAATTGCCGGGCCGCCAGTCCTCCATGCCGGGCGGGCCAGCTGGACGTAAAATGAGGAATGGGTTCCAAGGCTCGGCTGTTGCTCGGCGAGGGCCACTCAGCGCTTGATCAAGGGGACTGGGCTGCTGCACGGTCCCGCTTTACCGAGGCCCTGAAGGAAGAGCCGAGCCCTGATGCGCTGTATGGTCTGGCCCGCGCCTCGGAGTGGGCGGGCGACTACGAAGCCGCGATCGTCCTGTATGAGCGTGCCTTTGCCGGGTTCCGTGGACGTGGCGAATCTCGAGTCCCGGCGTTGATCGCCGGGCGGGAGCTGAGTTTTCTCTACGCCGCCGTATACGGCAATGCTGCAGCGGCAAATGGCTGGATGGCGCGGGCAGCGCGGCTCATCCCTGAAGCCGGTGATTGCGTTGAACGCGGCTGGGTGGAGCTTGCCGAATGCCTCATGACGGATGAGGCGGACGCCAGGGACAGCCACGCACGTGCGGCCGCGCAGATTGCCCGCCGCCTCGGCGACGCCGACCTGGAGTTCTGCGCCATGAGTTACCAAGGGCTCAGCCTGGTCCTGGCGGGACGCATCGCAGACGGCATGCTCCAGATTGACGAGGCGGCTGCAGCAGCCTCGGGAGGTGAAGTCCATGATTACATGGCCGTGGGCGAGATCTATTGCAAGATGCTCCTCTGCTGTGAACTGACGTTGGACGTCCGCCGTGCCCAGCAATGGATGGCGGTGGCGGAAGACTTCGGCCACCGCGCGAACTCGCCTTGGATCCCCGCCATTTGTGGCATGCACTATGGCGCGGTCCTGATGGAAGCCGGGCGCTGGGCCGAAGCAGAAAGCCAGCTGTCCGAGTCCATGCTGAAATACGACGGCGGTTACCGGGCCATGCGCTCCGGAGCTGCTGCACGCTTGGCCGATCTGCGGATCCGGCAAGGGAGGCTCGGTGATGCTGCAGAGCTGCTCCGGGGAGCCGAATCCGATGCCCACTCCGTGCGGCCCCTCGCGCGACTGCACTTGGCCAGGGGCGAGGCGGAAACCGCCGCCTCCATTCTTCGGAGACACGTTGATGCCTCCGATGGCTCACTCCTGATAGCGTCCGAGCTAGCACTGCTGGCGGACGCCGAGGAGGCGGCGGGACGGGCGGAGCAGGCCATGGTGATCGGCCGCCGGCTTCAGTCCGTCGCAGCAGAGACGGGTCTAACACAGAACCGAGCCTTGGCCGAATTCACCGTCGGCCGGGCCAGCTGTGCTACAGGCCATCCGGGGGCATTGGCACATCTGGAAGCCGCACTCAGTGCGTTCGCCGCTGCCGGCCTGCCGTGGGACGAGGCCCGGACGCGACTGGCGATTGCCAGGGTCTTGGCGGATACCAATGTGGAGGTGGCGACGGCGGAGTCGCGGGCGGCGCTGATGGCGTTTCGGCAACTGGGCGCGGCACCCGATGCGGACGCCGCTGCCGGCCTGCTCCGCAGCCTCGGCAGTCCGGGGCGAGCTGCGCCCCGGATCGGCGGGCCGCTGACAGCCAGGGAAGTTGAAGTGCTGCGCCTCATCGGAGAAGGGGACTCCAATGCTCAGATCGCCGGGCGTTTGGTCATTAGCAAACGCACTGTGGAGCACCACATCGGGAGCATACTCGCCAAACTGGGCCTGTCCACAAGGGCCCAGGCTCAGGCCTATGCCGTTCGGCGGCTGATATGAGTGAGTCAGACCTGCAGGCTCGCCGGCTGCGGGGCGGCCAGCTCCGGCGGAACCCGGCTAGCGCGGCCGGCGGGCCGCGTGTTCCCTAGCCAGCACCGCGAAGCGGTCATCCGGTTCTCCCGGCGTGAAGGATCCGTATTTACGTTCGACGGCGGTCCGGATCAGATAGTCGGCGATGGCGGGGTTTTTCGGGAGCAGGGACCCGTGCAGGTAGCTCGCTACGATGTTGCGGTAGCGGGCCCCCTCATGGCCGTCCCTGCTGTTGTTGCCGGTCCCTTTTTCGACCGTGCCCAGAGGCTTCACGCCGGGGCCGAGGGTGGTCTGGCCGCTGTGGTTCTCGTAGCCAAGGACCTCGCCGAACTCGGGGGTGGACACCTTCACGTTGCCGATCAGGCGTTCGTCCGTTCCGTGGGTCTCTACGTCCAGGATTCCGATGCCGGGAATCACGGCGCCCGAGCGCGTCTTGAAGAAATGCCCGAACAGCTGGTAGAGGCCGCAGATCACGAGCATGGGCGCACCGTCCTCGGCCAGGCCGCGCAGGGTGTCCGCCCGCATCTGCAGGTCGTCCTGGATAACCAGCTGGCCGCTGTCCTGCCCGCCGCCGGCAACGATCACATCCACCGCGTCGGGAAAATCATCACCCGGGTTGTACTCGAGGAGTTCGGGCGTGTAGCCATGCCACTTCAGCCGCTGCTGCAGCACCAGGGCATTGCCCCAGTCGCCGTAGATGTTCATGTCACGCGGATAGAGCTGCAGGACGCGGACGGTTCCCTTGCTGCCTGACGTCCCCGGGGTCACGAGACCACCTCCACTGTGGTGATTTTGGACAGCTCGCGGCGGATGGCGAGCATGGCTGTGTAGGTGCAGAAGACGCGCTTCGGCCTGTCCCGTGCGCCGGCGATGAAGGCGGCCAGCGCGGGGGTGATCTCCGTGTCGACGGAGCGGACGGCCACTTCGTCGTACTGCAGGCGCAGGGCCATGTCATAGGCACGGGAGCCGCTGACCTGGTCCACGCCGTCCGCCCGCAGGGATTCGAAGTCAACGTCCCACAGCCACGACATGTCCCGCCCGTCCGCATAATTGTCGTTGATCGCGATCATGGTGGCGTATCCGCCCGAGGGGAAGGATTTCAGGCCCAGCCGGAACCCGCTGGGGTTCTTCACGAGCACCAGGTCCAAAGGAAGCCCGTCCACCACCAGGCTCTCGCCGCGGCCGAAGGCCGGCGCCACCTGGGACAGTGCGGTCAGCAGGGCCGGATGGTCCGGTGTGGCGGCGCCGCTTGCACAGATAGCACGGGCCAGCACCAGGGCCGCGGCCGCGTTAAAGATGTTGTAGACGCCGCGGAGCTTCATGGAGGTGGTGACGCAGGCGCCGTCGTACTCAAAGTCGGCGTCGTCCGCGCCCACGCGGCGAAGCACGACGTCGGCAGCCGGCTTCTGGGGGACGGTCGCCGGAGGAGGACTGCCGGGTCCGGCACGCAGCTCGTCGTCACTGGGAAAAGTCCCCAGCAGGGAATCATCGAGGCCGAAGTACCGGACCTCCGGCCCGTGCAGGGTCTCGGCAATCCGCGCCACGCGGGGGTCTTCGCGGTTCAGGACCACGGTTCCCGTGGTCTTGGACGCGATGTGCTGGAGCAGCTGGGCCGTCTTATCGATTTCCCCGAAGCGGTCCAGCTGGTCACGGAGCACATTCAGCAGCAGGCTGTGGCGCGGGGGAACGCGGTTGACGAAGTGCACGGCGTGGGCTTCATCGAGCTCCAGCACGGCAATGTCGGCGTCCAGGCGTCCGCGCATGTCCACCTCGCCCAGCAGGGCAGCCGCCACGCCCCGGGTGAAGTTGCTGCCCGTACGGTTCGTGAAAACCTTCAGTCCCTGACTCTCCAGGAGCTCCACCACCATCTTCGTTGTGGTGGTTTTTCCATTGGTTCCGCTGACCACCGCCACCCCGTGGGGGAGCGTGGACAGGGTTCGCTGCATGAAGCCCGGGTCTATTTTTTCGACCACAAGCCCGGGAAAAGCGGAGCCTCCGCCCCTGAGCCGGGAAACCCGGCGGACGAGCTTGCCGAGCGGAACGCTGAAGGAAAACATGCTTCGAATATATCCCAGCCAAGGCATGCGACGGGGCGGTCCGCAGGCTCCGGGCGAGGGATATGGCCGCAGGGACACTATGATATTTGGATGACCAATCCCCTTTCCGCCGCGGCGCCGCGCGCTCGTGCAGGCATCGGTTCAGGCCTTCGCATCGGCGTCCTTGCGCTCCAGGGCGACTTCCGTGAGCACCTCCACGCCGTCGAAGCAGCCGGTGCCGCCGCCGTCGGCGTCCGCCGCCCGGCTGAGCTGGACGACCTTGACGGCCTCATTATTCCCGGCGGGGAATCCACGGCCATCGACAAGCTCGCGCGCGCGTTCGAGCTGGCTGACCCGTTGCGCAAGCACATTGCCGAGGGCCTTCCGGTCTACGGGTCCTGTGCCGGCATGATTCTGCTGGCGCACGACATAGCTGATCCCGCCGCTGACCTCGCCGGCAATCCCCAGCAGACCTTCGGCGGCCTCGACATCACCGTGCGGCGCAACGCGTTCGGGCGCCAGCGCGAGTCGTTCGAGACGGACCTCGACTTCAAGGGACTGGACTTCAGCGCCACGGAGGAAGGCGTCGCTCCCGTGCATGCAGTCTTCATCCGCGGCCCGTGGGTGGAACGGGTGGGCGACGGCGTCGAGGTGCTCGCCCAGGTGGAGCCGGCGGACCCGGTCCACGCTTCCCACGCTGCCGATCTGCAGGGGACAGCTAGAATTGTTGCAGTGCGTTCCGGCCGGCTGCTGGCTACCTCCTTCCACCCGGAAGTGACGGGGGAGAAACGCGTGCATGAACTTTTTATCCGCATGATCAGAGGAGAAGCGTAGAAGCATGTCAGGCCACTCCAAATGGGCAACGACCAAGCACAAGAAGGCCATCATTGACAGCCGCCGGGCCAAGTCGTTCGCCAAACTGATCAAGAACATTGAAGTCGCGGCCCGCATGGGCGGGCCGGACCTCGCCGGCAACCCGGGGCTTGAACTGGCCGTCACCAAGGCCAAGAAGACCTCCGTGCCCAATGACAACATCGACCGCGCCATCAAGCGCGGTGCCGGACTGACCGGTGAAGTCGTGGACTACACCGAGATCATGTACGAAGCGCGCGGCCCGCAGGGATCCGCCCTGCTGATTGAGTGCCTGACCGACAACAAGAACCGCGCGGCCTCCGAGGTCCGTCTCGCGATTTCCCGCAACGGCGGCACCATCGCCGATCCCGGTTCCGTCAGCTACCTCTTCACCCGCAAGGGCGTTGTCACCCTGCCCAAAAACGGCCTGAGCGAGGATGACATCCTGATGGCCGTGCTGGAGGCCGGCGCCGAGGAAGTCAAGGACAACGGCGACAACTTCGAAATCCACTCGGACCCGAAGGACCTGCAGGATATCCGGGATGCCCTCAAGGAAGCCGGGATCGAGTACGACACAGACGAAGCCGAGTTCGTGCCGTCCATGGAGGTTCCCCTGGATGTGGACGCGGCCAAGAAGTTCATGAAGCTCGTTGACGCGCTGGAAGACCTGGACGACGTCCAGAATGTCTACAGCAATGCAGACCTCAGTGACGAAGTGCAGGCCGCACTGGACGCCGAGTGACGTGTGGTTCTTGATGCCGCGGCAGACGCGCTGACTGAGCTGTGACGCTGCGCGTTCTGGGCGTCGACCCCGGCCTGACCCGGTGCGGCATCGGCGTGGTCGACGTGGAAAAGAACCGCCGCGCCAGCATGGTGGCTGTGGGTGTGGTCGGCACGTCCCCCGGGGAGACGCTGGACCAGCGCCTGCTCGTCATTGCCCTGGCCATCGACGACTGGCTCGACCGGTACGAGCCGCACGTATTGGCCGTGGAGCGGGTCTTTTCCCAGCTCAATGTCAGCACCGTGATGGGGGTTGCCCAGGCGTCGGGCGTGGTGATTGCGGCGGCAGCCCGGCGCGGAATCCCGGTGGCCCTCCACACGCCGTCGGAAGTCAAAGCGGCCGTCACGGGAAGCGGCAACTCCAACAAGGACGCCGTCACCAAGCTCGTCACCAAGATCCTCCGGCTCGACGCCCCGCCCCGGCCGGCTGACGCTGCCGACGCCCTTGCCCTCGCCATCACCCATGCCTGGCGGGCCGGCAGCGGCGCTGCCGTCGCCACTACCGGGCCGGGGAGCCAGGCGCTGACTCCTGCCCAGCGCGCCTGGGCGGATGCAGAGGCGAAGGCGCGCCGCGCACGGTGATTGTCCGCAGCCCTTGCTAGGGTATTCGTAGATATGTTCGGATAGCCGGCCTTCGACCTTGCACTGAAAGACATTGCATTGGTCCGGCTGGCAGTAGTTCAGGAGCCCGGCCTTGATAAGTTTTCTCCGCGGAACCGTAGCGCACGTTGGCCTGTCCACCGCGGTGATCGACCTCAACGGCGCCGGCATGAGTGTTTACGCCACGCCGCAGACCCTGAGCAAACTCCGCACCGGCGAGGAAGGGAAGCTCTTCACCTCGCTGATCGTCCGGGAAGACTCGCTCACCCTCTTCGGGTTCGCCAGTGATGACGAGCGTGAGGTTTTCGACATTTTGCTGAGCGTGAGCGGCGTAGGCCCGCGGCTGGCTCTGGCAGTCCTCGCGGTCCATGAGCCGGAAGCCATCCGCGTCGCGGCCCACAACGGGGACAGTAAAACCTTCACCAAAGTTCCCGGCATCGGACCCAAGGTAGCCGGCCGCATCGTGCTCGAACTAGCAGGAAAGCTGGTGCCGCACGGCACCGCACCGAACTCCGCCCCCGCCCCGTCCGGGGAAGCAGTCTGGAAGCCGCAGGTTGTGGCCGCCATGACGAGCCTCGGATGGTCCGAGAAGGACGCCACCGGGAGCATTGACAAGGCGCTGGCCGACGCGCCGGACTTGGCGGAGCAGGGAAACGTCGCCGAGATTCTGCGCACCACCCTGCGCTGGCTTGGCCAGGACGGCGCCCGGGCCGGCAACAGGGTAGGCAGCCGTGGCTGAACCGTCCCTCGTCGCCGGGGGAGAGGAGCCGGAAGAGCGCGCGATCGAAGCCGCCCTGCGTCCCAAGAACCTGCACGATTTTGTGGGCCAGCACCGGGTCCGCAAACAGTTGTCCCTGGTGCTGCAGGCTTCCAGGATGCGCGGCCGCACGGCAGACCACGTGCTGTTTTCGGGTCCGCCGGGCCTGGGCAAGACCACTCTCGCCATGATTGTGGCCGCCGAGATGAACGCGCCGTTGCGGATCAGCAGCGGCCCGGCCATCCAGCATGCAGGGGATCTCGCCGCCATCCTTTCCTCCCTCTCCGAAGGCGAGGTTCTGTTCCTGGACGAAATACACCGGATGTCCCGCCCTGCCGAGGAAATGCTCTACATGGCGATGGAGGACTTCCGGGTGGACATCGTGGTCGGGAAGGGCGCCGGCGCCACAGCCATTCCGCTGGAACTGCCGGCCTTCACGCTGGTGGGTGCCACCACCCGTGCCGGGCTGCTGCCGGGCCCACTTCGCGACAGGTTCGGATTCACCGGGCACCTTGAGTTTTATTCCGTCGAGGAACTCGAACTGGTCCTGCGCAGGTCCGCAGGCCTGCTGGACCTGAAGGTCAATTCGGCCGGCTTCAGCGAAATCGCGGGCCGGTCCCGCGGCACCCCCCGTATCGCCAACCGCCTCCTCCGGCGCGTGAGGGACTGGGCCCTGGTGCACGGGATCGAGCAGATAGATGCCAGGTCAGCGTCGGCCGCGCTGGACATGTACGAGGTCGACAAGCGTGGCCTGGACCGCCTCGACCGTTCGGTGCTGGAGGCACTCATCACCAAGTTCGGCGGCGGACCGGTAGGCCTCTCCACGCTGGCCATCGCCGTGGGCGAGGAACCCGAGACAGTCGAGACTGTAGCCGAGCCGTACCTGGTCCGGGAGGGGCTCCTGGGCAGGACGCCGCGGGGCCGCATCGCGATGGCCCCGGCCTGGACCCACCTGGGACTTGCCGTTCCCGCCGGCGTGTTCGGACAGGACGCGCTGGACCTGTTCGGGCCGGATACAGAAGATGAAGAATCCGCTACAGACTGGATTTCCAACACCCAATAACAGCGTCCGTCCAGCTTTTCCCTCTAGACTGGAATGACGCTCGGCACGTCCGTGCCTTCGTTTCTGCGGCCGGCCCCCAACGGGCCGCCGCTCCCGGCCATGAGTATGGGCCGGCAGCGGGACGAAACGGACGCTGCCGTCAACCAGCTATGCAAGTACAGAACGGAACTTTCCTGTGTTCGGAAATATCACTGCCCAGGCCCAGCCGCAGGCCGGCGGCGGGATCGACATCATGTCAATCCTGCTGTTCGTCATGCTCGGCATCTTCATCTTCATGATGTTCCGCCGGAACAAGAAGACCCAGCAGCAACAGGCTGCCGTCCAGTCGCAGTTCGCTCCGGGCGTCGAGGTCATGACGAGCTTCGGCCTGTTCGGACGCATCGTTTCGATCGATGAGGAAGAGAACAAGGTGGTGCTGGAACTGTCTCCCGGCAACCTTGCCACCGTTCACCGCCAGGCCGTTACCAAGATCATGGAGCCCGCGGCAGGCGCCACACCCGTTCCGGATGACGCTTCGTCCCTCACTGTAGACCGGGACGAGAACACTCCGGCCGGCACTGAAACTCCGGATGAAACCTTGAAGCGCTTCAACGACGAAGGCAAAAAGGACATCTGATCCGCAGGCGCGTCCGCGCGCCGCGCAGCACTCTCTTCGGCAGCGGCCCGCCGTCGGGACGGGCGTCCGGCCCGCACCGGCGGCTCCTCCGTATAAATAGAAAGATCGACAATGGCACGAACTGGCCACAAGAAAACAGCCCTCCGGGTGTTGGTCTGGCTTGGCGTAATTCTGGCTGTCATGACCGCCGTCCTCGCAGGCGGCACCATGGCGGGACAGGCCAGCTGGGCTCCCAAGCTTGCCCTGGACCTTGAAGGCGGCACCCAGATGATCCTGGCGCCCAAGGTGGAGGGCGGCTCCGACATCAATGAGGAACAGCTCAACCAGGCTGTCGCGATCATCCGCCAGCGTGTCGACGGCTCCGGCGTTGCCGAAGCTGAGATCAGCACCCAGTCGGGCCGGAACGTCGTGGTGAGCCTCCCGGGCACACCGTCGTCCGAAACCCGCGCCCTGATCCAGGCATCAGCCGACATGAACTTCCGCCCGGTCCTGCTCAACGGGCCCGGCACTCCCGTTCCGGCGGAGGAGCGCACCCCTGCGGCGCAGCTCCCCAAGCCCACGGCCAAGCCGGAGAACGGCAGCGACTCGAACTGGATCACCGCGGACATCTACAAGCAGTTCGAGGCGCTGGACTGCGCGAACCCCGAGCAGGACAAGCAGGAGCGCTCCGATCCCGCTAAGCCGCTGGTCACCTGCGAGCCGGCCACGGATGAGCAGCCGGCCATCAAGTACATCCTGGGCCCGGTTGAGGTCAAGGGTGTCGAGATCCAGGGTTCCACGTTCCAGCTCCAGCAGGGAGCCCAGGGGGCTGTCACCAACGAGTGGGCCGTCAACATCCAGTTCAATGCCGAGGGCACTGCCAAGTTCAAGACGGTCACCGAGCGGCTGCACCAGTTCTACCTTGCCGCCGGCGGCGAAACGGGAACCGACCCGAAGTCGCAGTTCGCCATCGTCCTGGATGACCAGGTCATCTCCGCTCCGCGGGCCCAGGCTGTCATCACTGACGGACGGCCGCAGATCACCGGCGGATTCACCGAGCAGTCGGCGAAGACACTCTCCGACCAGCTGCGCTTCGGCGCATTGCCCATCAGCTTCGACATCCAGAGCGAGCAACAGATCTCGGCGACCCTCGGTGGCGAGCAGCTGCGGATGGGTCTGTTGGCTGGCCTGATCGGGCTGCTGCTGGTGGTTGTCTACTCCCTGTTCCAATACCGGGTGCTGGGCTTTGTCACCATTGCCTCGCTGGTGGTAGCCGGTATCCTCACCTATCTGGCGATCGCGATCCTCGGCTGGACGGAAAACTACCGCCTGTCGCTTGCCGGCGTCGCCGGCATCATCGTCGCCATCGGCCAGACCGCCGACTCCTTCATCGTCTACTTTGAGCGTATCCGTGATGAGCTCCGTGAAGGCCGTGGCCTCGTGTCTGCCGTGGAGAACGGCTGGAAGCGCGCCAAGCGGACCGTGCTGGCCTCCAAGGCGGTCAACCTCCTCGCCGCACTCGTGCTGTACTTCGTCGCCGTCGGCAACGTTCGCGGCTTCGCGTTCACGCTCGGCCTGACCGCCATCGCCGACCTGATCGTGGTGTTCATGTTCACGCACCCGACGCTGCAGCTGCTGGCCCGCACCCGTTTCTTCGGTGAAGGCCACCGGTTCTCCGGCCTGGACCCCGAACGCCTCGGCGCCGTGCCGCTGTACAGGGGCGCCGGCAGGATCCGGACCCCCGAGGAGAAGCCGGTGGCCGTGCGCGCCAAGAACACCGGAGCCTCCGCTGAGGCGGAGCGCCGGATGACGATCGCAGAGCGACGCCTCGCGGAAAAGCAGCAGCAGCTTGCGGGTTCCTCCAAGGGCGCCAACAAGGAGAGCAAGTAATGGCTAAAAGTTTCGCGACCTTCGGCAATGAGCTGTACACCGGAAAGCGCTCCTACGACTTCGTCGGTAAGAAGAAGCTCTGGTTCCTGATCGCCCTCGCGGGCGTTGCCCTGTCGATCCTCATCCCTGTGGCCAAGGGCGGATTCAACCTGGGCATCGAGTTCCGGGGCGGCTCGGAATTCACCGTCTCCAACGTCAAGACCACGGACGCTGCGCTCGGTGAAAAGGCCGTGGAGGACGTTGTTCCGGGCAGCGTGCCCCGCGTAGCCAACGTTGCCGGCACCACCATGCGGATTCAGACGGACAAACTCTCCGATGACGAGACCCTCAAAATCAAGGAGGGCCTAACCACCGCTTACGGCGTCACCGACAATGAGGTGACCTCCACGTTCGTCGGTCCCACCTGGGGCGCAGACGTGACCAGGCAGGCGCTGCTGGGCCTGGTCGTTTTCGTGGCACTGGCCACCGTGCTCATGGCGCTGTACTTCAGGACCTGGAAGATGTCCCTGTCCGCGATCGCGGGCATGGCCGTAACGATGTTCATCACGGCTGGCGTCTACGCGCTGAGTGACTTTGAAGTGACGCCGTCAGCCATCATCGGCTTCCTTACCGTGCTCAGCTACTCGCTCTACGACACTGTGGTGGTGTTCGACAAGATCCGCGAGAACACGGCCGACATCGACTCCTCCACCCGCCGGACATTCGGCGAGGAAGTCAACCTGGCCGTGAACCAGACCCTGGTGCGGTCCATCAACACGATGATGGTGGCGATCCTCCCCGTGGCGGCGATTCTGTTCATCGGTGCGGGCCTCCTCGGAGCAGGAACTCTGAGGGATCTCTCGCTCGCCCTGTTCGTGGGGATCCTGATCGGCACCGCAGCCACCATCTTCATCGCTGCGCCGATGTACGCATGGCTTCGGCAGAACGAACCAGAGCTGGTCAAGCAGGCCAAGCGCGTGCAGCACCGGCGGGCGGAAGCCCTCGCCAAAGCCTCCGCCGAGCCGGCGCAGGCATAGCAGCAGCTACAAAGACCGGATGCCGTTCCCGCGGCATCCGGTCTTTTGCGTCGCTTCCTGCGTTACGGGCAAAGACTCTGTGGCGGCCTCGGTTATTGAGCACGCCTATGGCGGGAATAGACTGGGATAATTAAACGGGTCGTGAGGGGTGCTTCATTGGAAGAACGTTCGACGTCGGCGCCAGAGGCAGCCGGGGGTAACGGTCCGGGCCAGGGCCCGCAGACTGGTCTGGTGGCTGCCGGACGTCCCGGCCCGGGTGTGCCCGTGGACAACTCCGGCGTACGGCCCACCTTCCCGGGGCGCCGTGAACGCACGCGCTCCCGGCTGGCCAGGCTGACCGGGCGCAGCACCGCCACCTATTCGCCGATCCTGGAGCCCCTGCTCCGCACCGTGCGGGCGAACAACCCCAAAGAGGACTTCGACCTTATCCAGCGCGCGTTCGTTGTCGCCGAGCAGAGCCACCGGGGACAGAAGCGCAAAAGCGGGGATCCGTACATCACCCACCCCGTGGCCGTCGCCACGATCCTTGCCGAACTCGGGCTCAGCGGAACCACGCTGGCAGCGGCGCTGCTGCACGATACGGTCGAAGACACGCCGTACACCCTTGCTGACCTGAAGGCCGACTTCGGTCCCGAGGTGGCCATGCTCGTGGACGGTGTCACGAAGCTGGACAAGGTCAGCTTCGGCGAGGCCGCGCAGTCCGAGACGGTGCGCAAGATGGTCGTCGCCATGGCCAAGGACATCCGCGTGCTGATGATCAAGCTCGCGGACAGGCTGCACAACGCCCGGACCTGGCGCTTCGTGTCCGCGGAATCCTCGGCCCGCAAAGCACGCGAGACGCTGGAGATCTTCGCGCCGTTGGCCCACCGGCTCGGCATGAACACCATCAAGTGGGAACTCGAGGACCTTTCCTTCGCGGCGCTGTATCCGAAGGTCTACGAGGAGATCGTCCGGATGGTGGGCGACAGGACGCCTGAGCGCGAGAAGAGCCTCAGCGTCATCCGGAACCAGATCGCCGAGGATCTGCGAGTGGCTAAGATCAAAGCCACCATTACGGGCCGCCCAAAGCACTACTACTCGATCTACCAAAAGATGATTGTCCGGGACAAGGACTTCGACGACATCAACGACCTCATGGGCGTGCGGGTGCTCGTGGACTCCGTCCGCGACTGTTACGCGGCACTCGGAACGCTACATTCGCGCTGGAACCCCCTGCCCGGGCGGTTCAAGGACTACATCGCAATGCCGAAGTTCAATATGTACCAGTCGCTGCACACCACAGTGATCGGTCCCGGCGGCAAGCCTGTTGAGATCCAGATCCGCACGCACGAGATGCATCGCCGTGCGGAGTACGGCGTGGCCGCGCACTGGAAGTACAAGGACCAGCCCAACCGTACCGCCACCGGGCCCGGCAGTCCGCGGGACGGGGACATGGGATGGCTGCGGTCGCTCGTGGACTGGCAGCAGGAGACCTCCGATCCCGGCGAGTTCCTGGACTCCCTGCGTTTTGAAATCAATGCCAGGGAAGTCTTCGTCTTCACGCCCAAGGGTGAGGTCATGGCCCTCCCCGCAGGCTCGACGCCCGTGGACTTCGCCTATGCCGTGCACACCGAAGTGGGGCACCGCACCATCGGCGCCCGGGTCAACGGGAAGCTGGTGCCCCTCAACAGCGAACTCAACCACGGCGACTGGGTTGAAATCTTCACCTCTAAGGCCGAAGGTGCCGGGCCCAGCCAGGACTGGCAGCACTTCGTCAAGAGCGCCCGTGCCCGGAACAAGATCCGCCAGTGGTTCAGCAAAGAGCGCCGCGAAGAGGCGATTGACCGCGGCAAGGAGCTGCTGACCCGCGCCATGCGGAAGCAAAACCTGCCGCTGCAGCGCCTCATGACCCACGACGCCCTCGCTGCCGTGGCAGAGGAATTCAAGTACGTCGACATCTCCGGACTGTACGCAGGCGTGGGCGACGGGCATACGTCGGCACAGCACGTCATGGAGAAGCTCGTCGAGCTGCTCGGCGGGAACGAAACCCCGGATGACGACCTCACCGAGGTGAGCATCCCCACCCAGGTCACCAAGGCGCGGTTCTCCGACTCCGGTGTGGTGGTCCGGGGCGTGGGGGACGTCTGGGTCAAGCTGGCCCGCTGCTGCACGCCGGTGCCGCCGGACCCCATCCTGGGCTTCGTAACGCGCGGTTCAGGCGTCTCCGTGCACCGCACGGACTGCACCAACGTTGCGGGCCTGAAGGACCAGCCGGACAGGATCGTGGACGTGGACTGGGCTCCCACGCAGTCCAGCGTGTTCCTCGTTGAGATCCAGGTGGAGGCCCTGGACAGGAAGTCCCTGCTCTCAGACGTCACGCGGGTGCTGTCCGAGAACCACGTGAACATCCTGGCCGCAAGCGTTCACACATCAACCGACCGTGTGGCCATCTCCAAGTTCGCTTTCGAAATGGGCGATCCCAAGTACCTCAGCCACGTTCTCAGTGCTGTCCGCAGGATTGACGGCGTGTTTGATGTGTACCGGACCACCGGGAACAGCCGGCGCAGCTAAGGCCAGTTTTTCCAGGGCTGCTTTTTTATGCGGCAGCCTGGGGGAGGCCTCCACCGCGCGGGTCAAAAGCCGCACCCGCACATCGAGTTCGGGCCGTTCGAGGAGCCGCCGCAGGGCGGGAACTGCCCGTTCAGCCTCCACGTGCAGGGCGATGTCCAGTGCGGTGCGCAGCGGGCTGGACACCATCAGCCCGCCCATGCTGACAACGTCAAAGGGGCCGAGCCGGACCTCGTGGAGCGTGCAGCCCCTGGTGGAGCGCAGGCTGGAGATCCGGCGTTTGGCGTCCACCAGCAGGGCCAGCCGGTCCGGTTCCCGGGCGCAGCCGTAGATCCATGCCGCGGTCATCCTTCCGGCCACCACCCGCCGCCGGATCGCCGGCGGCACGCCGCAGGCTGCGGCGCGGGCGCGCAGCTGCGGCGAGGCAGGAACTCCGGGCACTGTGTAGCCGTGCTGGAAGAGCTGCGTCAGCACACCGTCGGCAGCCATCGACTGGAGCTCGGGCCAGGAGAACAGCTGCCCCGGCGCGTAAAGATCGAGAAGTTGCGTGGGGGAGTCGGGGCTGCGCATGCCGGACGGTGTCATTCCGCCATCGTGCCGGAACCGCCCTGAACAGGAACAGGCCCCGTCCCGGCTATGTGGATAACCGGAACGGAGCCTGCAACTGGTAAAAGCTGAGAGCCTAAGAGAGCTCGCTGGCAGACCGCTGGATCTGGTCCAGCCAGGCCTGGCGGGCGTCAAGGGCCTCCTGGGCTGCCTTGATCTTGCGCTGGTCGCCGACCTTCTCCGCCTTCGCCAGGTCTTCCTTCAGGCCGGCAATGGCCGACTCGAGCTGGCTCAGGGCGCTGTTGGTTCGTGCCTTGGTCTCCGGGTTGGAACGCTGCCAGTTTTCCTCTTCGGCCTGGCGGACGGCGTCTTCGATCCTGCGCAGTCCGGCCTCGATGCGTCCCATGTCGGCGCGGGGTACCTTGCCGGCGTCCTCCCAGCGGTCGCGGACGGACTGGAGCGCCTTCTTGGCGGCACCGAGGTCCCTGACCGGAAGGATGGCGTTGGCCTCCTCGAGGAGGGCTTCCTTCACTTTGAGGTTGGCTGCGTACTCCTGGTCGATCTCATCGTTTGCAGCCTGGCGGTTGGTGAAGAAGATGTCCTGGGCGGCGCGGAACCGGGCCCACAGCGCGTCGTCGTCCTTGCGGCTGGCGCGGGGTGAGGCCTTCCACTCGTCCATGAGGCGGCGGTATTCGCCAGCCGCGAAGCCCCAGTCCGTCGACGAAGACAGGGCCTCAGCCTCGGCGATCAGCTTCTCCTTGGCCGCCTTGGCGGCCGAGTTGTTGCTGTCCAGCTGGGAGAAGTAGGCGCGGCGGTGCCGGTCAAAGACGGTGCGTGCGGCGCGGAACCGCTTCCACAATGCGTCTTCATTGCTGCGCCCGAGGCGGACGCCGCTCTTCTGCGCCGCCTTCCAGCTTTCGAAGAGCTCGTTCATCCTGGCGCTGGAGGTCTTCCACTGGATCTGCGCCGGATCCGTTCCGGAGATGGCCTCAGCCTCGGAGACGATGGCCTCGCGGGCAGCGAGTTCGGCTGCGCGCACGGCGTCGTGCTGTGCCTTTTCGGCCTTTTCCAACTCCGTGATCTGAGTGGACAGCGTGTCCAGGCGGCCTTCGGCGGAACGGATGTCTCCCACCATGTTCCGCTCAGCCAGCTGTTCACGCAGGTGGGTGACAGTCTTCTGCATGTCGGTCGTGGGTGCCTTGGATGCTACGCGCTGCTCGAGCAGTACGATTTGGGCCACGATGTCGTCGTATTTCCGGGCGAAGTAGGCAAGCGCTTCGTCGTCGCTCACACCGGGGTACTGGCCGACGGGGTGCTCCTCGCCGTCGATCGTCAGGAAGACGTGACCATCGCCTTCAACACGGCCCCACTTGGCAGCTTCCGCGAGTGACGTGGCAGACGCTGCGGATGCAGGCGCCGCAGGCGCGGCGGCGCCCGCCTTGGGGCGTGCCGCGAATGCAGCGGGCGACGGCGCAGGGCGGGCTGCCGGCGTCGGGCGCGGAGCGGGCGTCGGGCTGGCGGCGGGAGCATCAGCTGCGCCGGCCTCCGGCGCGCTCTCCGCGGGGGCGTTTTCCTCCGGCGCGTTCTCCGGCTGCGTTTCGTCTGCCTGGGTACCTTCAGCGGCTGCCTCCGCGGGTTCGGCCGGAGGAGCCGGAACCTCAATCAGGTCTGCTGCTGCTGTTTCGTCGGATTTCTGACTGTCTGTCACCGCTAAAAGTCTTTCGCTTGGAGGAAGATACTCTCGTAATCCGCCCTTATCCACGAGGAACAGGTGCTTCTTACTTCAGAGAAAACGAGTCTATCGTGACTGGTTCCGCAGGCGCGCCGTCTGTGGCGTTTTCGCCCTTCTTAAGACCTGCGGCCGCGATCTTTGTGACGACGTCCAGTCCGGAGGTCACCTTGCCCACTATTGTGTAGCCGCCCGCGGCGTCAGGCGGAATGACCGTGTCCTTGTACACAATGAAGAACTGCGTGCCGTTGCCGTAGGCGTTACCGCCCGTGCGGGCCACCGCGATGGTGCCGGCAGGGTATTTGTCGTCGGCCGGTGCGTTTTCCAGCGGGCCCCAGGTGTAGGAGGGGTCCCCCTGGCCGTCACCCGTCTTGGAACCGCACTGCAGCACGCCGAAGTTCTCCCCGGTGGTGAGCCGGTGGCAGCTGACCCCCTTGTAGTAGCCCTGGTCCGCGAGGGATTTGAAGACGGCAGCGGCCTGCGGGGCATTGTTGCCATCCAGCTGCACTCCTACCGTGCCCCGGTTGAGCCTGAGCTCGCCCGTGAAAACCTTTCCTGCAGCGGTTTCCGGCTTGGGGATATTGGGGGCATTCGTGGGCGACGCCGATGGAGACGGAGATTCCAGCCCTGCCTGCGCCGCGGCGAACTCCTCTTCGGTCGGGTTCCCGGAATAAACAGCGAGTTGGAGGACGACGGCGAGTATCACTGCCGCTGCGCCGGCGCCGCCCGCGATGAGGTTGTCCCGCTTCCGCCGTTTCTCCTGGTCCCGCCGAAGCGCGCGCTTGGCTTCCATCTGCTGAATGCGCCGCTTTGCTTCACGCATTTCACGTGGACTGGCCGCCACAGGCTCCTCCTCGATAATCGGGCTGCCCCAGGGTCACCCGCTGAAGGCATCCCCGGCTGCAGCTGCACGGCGGCAGCGTCCTCAACCCCGCCGCGTGCATTAGAGATGCCCGCGCCGAAAGCATAAACTGACTGCCGCACCTAGTTTATGCAGAACAGCCTGGACTCCCGCGCCTGCTGCCGCCTTTGCACACATGGCGGTTCAAATGTTTCAGCGCAGTGGACTCCGGCCGTCGGTTACCTGAGGAGAAACTCCACCATGGCACGCACAGCCTCCCTGTCCGGATTCCCCGAGTGGCTTCCCGAGGAGCGGCTGGTGGAGCAGCACGTGCTCGACACGCTGCGCCGCACCTTTGAGCTGCACGGGTTCTCTTCAATCGAGACCCGCGCCGTGGAGACCGTGGGCCAGCTGCTGCGCAAGGGGGAGATCGACAAAGAGGTCTACGGCCTCAGCCGACTGCAGGACGATGAAGGCGACGAATCGAAGGGCAAGCACGATCCGCACGCCCTGGCCCTGCACTTTGACCTGACGGTTCCGTTCGCCCGCTACGTCGTGGAGAACGCCGGTTACCTGGCGTTCCCGTTCCGGCGTTACCAAATTCAGAAGGTGTGGCGTGGTGAGCGTCCGCAGGAGGGCCGTGCCCGCGAGTTCACCCAGGCCGACATCGATGTGGTGGGCGACGGCGCCCTGCCGTTCCGGTACGATGTCGAAATCGCGCTGGTCATCGCCGAAGCCCTGGGCGCCCTTCCCATTCCTGACTTCCGCCTGCGCATCAACAACCGCAAGCTCGCCGAGGGTTTCTACCGCGGCATCGGCCTGGACGACACCGCCGGAGTGCTGCGCAGCATCGACAAGCTGGAGAAGATCGGCCCGGACAAGGTCGCCGAACTGCTCAAGACCGAACTCGGGGCCAGCGAGGACCAGGCGCAGGCAGCCCTGAAGCTGGCCGGCATCCGCACCGAAGACACGTCCTTCGTGGGCCAGGTCCGGTCCCTCGGCGTGAACAACGAGCTCCTCGAGGAGGGCCTGAACGAACTGGAGCAGGTCATTGAGGCCGCCGTGAAGCACGCTCCCGGAAAGGTGGTGGCGGACCTGAGCATCGCCCGGGGCTTGGACTACTACACGGGCACGGTCGTGGAAACGGTGCTTGTGGGCCACGAACAGCTCGGCTCGATCTGCTCGGGTGGCCGGTACGACGCATTGGCGAGCAAAGGCAACCGGAAGTTTCCCGGCGTCGGGCTTTCCATCGGCGTCACCCGGCTGGTCTCCCGCATCCTGAGCCAGGACCTCGCGAAGGCCTCCCGCTCGGTGCCCACTGCCGTGCTGGTCGCGCTGACCAACGATGACAGCTGGGGGGAGGCCCAGGACGTGGCCACCCAGCTGCGCAGCCGGGGGATCGCCACCGAGGTCGCCGCGAAAGCCGAGAAGTTCGGAAAGCAGATCAAGTTCGCCGACCGACGCGGCATCCCCTTCGTCTGGTTTACCGACGACGACGGCAAGCACCAGGTCAAGGACATCCGCTCCGGCGTGCAGGTCGACGCCGACCCCGCCAGCTGGACGCCGTCGGATGAGGACCTGTACGTCCAGGTCATCGCGGCTGCTTCGGAATAGGAGGCGCCAGACGGTTCCGCTCAGGCCGCCGGGCCCCAGTGCCTAAGCGCTCAAGTTTGGGCCTCGGCGGCCGCGGAGCCGCAGCACCACCGCCCGGCCCGCCACGCCCGCGGCCAGCACGGCCGCCATGGTGACGACCGATGCCGGTGGCAGCGTAAAAGCCAGGACCAGGCAGCCCACGAGCCCCAGTGCGTTGAGCCACTTCGGCGCGTGCCACGGACGTTCCGTCAGGGTGTAGGCCGCAGCGTTCGCCACGGCGTAGTACATGAGGACACCGAAGCTGGAAAACCCGACCACTGTGAGTACATTGCTGGTCAGCAACAGCACAATCACGACGGCGGCCACCGCCAGTTCGGCCACGAACGGAACGGTGTGGCGTTCCCCGATGCGGGCGAGGGGACCCGGCAGGTCACGCTCCCTGGCCATCGCCATCGTGGTGCGTCCCACCCCGGTGATGAGTGCCAGCAGCGCGCCGAGGGATGCCGCCGCCGCTCCTGCCTGCACGAAGGGTGCGCCGGCGGCGAACTGTGAGTGCTTCACGGCGTCCAACAGCGGGGCCGGTGATGCGGCGAGCTGCGCCAGGGGTAGATGCCCGAGCAGCAGCAGTGCCAGCACGACGTAGATGGAGAAGGCTCCTGCGAGGGCACCGAGGATGGCCCGCGGAATCACCTTCGCGGGATCCCTGACCTCTTCCCCAAGGGTGGCAATCCGGGCGTACCCGGCGAAGGCGAAAAAGACGAGGCCGGCCGCTGGAAGGACGCCCGCTGCACCGCCGGGCGATGCCAGTGGTCCGGCGCCCTCCGGATGGGGTCCCATGACGCTGGCTACGGCAACAAAGACGAGGGTGGCCAGGACGATGCCCAGCAGGATGCGCGTGAGGAAGGCGGTCCGCGTGATGCCGAAAAGATTGACGCCGGTCAGGACGGCGACAACCGCGATTGCGACGGGCGTGGCGTAGCCCGGGGCAACGTACTGTCCGAAGGTGAAGGCCATGGCTGCGCACGATGCGGTTTTGCCGGTCACGAACCCCCAGCCGGCGAGGAACCCCGGCCACTCGCCCAGCTGCTTGCGCCCATAGATGTACGTGCCGCCGCTGTGCGGGTACTTTGCCGCCAGCTGGGCGGACGCCACGGCGTTGCAATAGGCGACGGCTCCTGCGATGACGATGGAAACAACAAGGAGCGTCCCCGCCAATTCCGCAGCCGGTGCAAACACCACAAAGACGCCGGCGCCGAGCATGGATCCCAGCCCGATGGATGTTGCATCGAACACACCAAGCCTGCGCTGCAGCTGCTGATGCTTGGTCATGGCGGGGCAGGGGCCTTTCGAGCGGGTAAACTCGGACGGGATCGTTTCCGCAACGATCCTAACGAAACTTCTGTCTTCCTTCTGAAAGGAATGCTGTGCTGCGCACACATGACCTCGGATCCCTCCGCTCCGAGCACATTGGACAAACCGTAACCCTGGCTGGCTGGGTAGGCCGCCGTCGTGACCACGGTGGTGTCGCATTCGTCGATCTGCGTGACGCTTCAGGCGTCGCCCAGGTCGTGGTCCGGGAGGAAGAGGTCTTCCACGGCCTGCGCAACGAATACGTGCTGCAGGTGACCGGCACGGTGTCCAAGCGCCCCGAGGGGAACGAAAACCCGGCTCTTGCCACGGGCGAGGTCGAGGTCATGGCCGACAAGGTGGTGATCCTCAACACCGCGGACGCCCTGCCCTTCCAGGTCGATGAGCACGTGGAAGTGGGCGAGGAGGCCCGCCTCAAGCACCGCTACCTCGACCTGCGCCGCCCCGGCCCCAGCCGCAACCTCCGACTCCGTTCTGAGGCCAACCGTGTTGCCCGGGAACTCCTGCACAAGGAGGGCTTCGTAGAGATCGAAACGCCCACGCTCACGCGTTCGACGCCGGAAGGCGCCCGTGACTTCCTGGTTCCCGCCCGCCTGGCGCCGGGTTCCTGGTATGCGCTGCCGCAGTCGCCGCAGCTTTTCAAGCAGCTGCTTCAGGTGGGCGGCTTCGAGAAGTACTACCAGATTGCCCGCTGCTACCGCGACGAAGACTTCCGCGCGGACCGGCAGCCCGAATTCACCCAGTTGGACATCGAGGCGAGCTTCGTTGACCAGGACGACATCATCGCGCTCGGCGAAAACATCGTGAAGGCCCTGTGGCAACTGATCGACGTGGACATCCCGACGCCCATCCAGCGGATCACCTACGCCGACGCCATGGCCCGCTACGGTTCCGACAAGCCGGACCTCCGCTTCGGCCAGGAGCTGACCGAGCTGACCGAGTTCTTCAAGGACACCAACTTTGGCGTCTTCAAGGCGCCCTACGTCGGTGCAGTCGTCATGCCTGGCGGCGCCTCCCAGGCACGGCGTGCCCTGGACGCGTGGCAGGAATGGGCGAAGCAGCGCGGCGCCAAGGGCCTGGCCTACGTCCTCTACAAGGAGGACGGCGAGCTCGCTGGTCCGGTAGCCAAGAACCTCACAGAGACCGAACGCGCCGGCCTGGCCGACGCCGTCGGGGCCAAGCCGGGCGACTGCATCTTCTTCGCCGCCGGTGAAAAGGCCCCGTCACGCGCCCTGCTCGGCGCAGCCCGAGTGGAAATCGGCCACCGCACCGGCCTGATCGACCCCAACGCCTGGGCGTTCTGCTGGGTGGTCGACGCCCCGATGTTCGAGCCGGCCGCCGCCGCTGTGGCTTCCGGTGACGTGGCCGTGGGCGGCGGCCAGTGGACGGCCGTCCACCACGCCTTCACCTCGCCCAAGCCGGAGTTCCTCGAGACCTTCGACACGGACCCGGAATCCGCGCTGTCCTACGCGTACGACATCGTGTGCAACGGCAACGAAATCGGCGGCGGCTCCATCCGTATCCACGAGCGCGACGTTCAGGAGCGTGTCTTTGAGCTCATGGGCCTGGACAAGGCAGACGCCCAGACCAAGTTCGGCTTCCTGCTCGAAGGCTTCAAGTACGGCGCCCCGCCGCACGGCGGCATCGCCTTCGGCTGGGACCGCGTTGTTGCCCTGATGGCAGGCGTTGACTCCATCCGCGACGTCATCGCGTTCCCGAAGTCGGGCGGCGGCCATGACCCCCTGACGGACGCCCCGGCTCCCATCACCCCGCAGCAGCGCAAGGAAGCCGGCGTCGACTTCAAGCCGGAGGCCAAGCCGGAAGGCAAGAAGCCCGAGTAGCTTCACCCCGCCGTTTCGACGGTTCCCCGCACACTCGACGCTCCACGCCGTCGAACGCGCGGGGAACCGTCGAAACGGCGCGCTACGCCGGCGGATCCGTTACTGTGATCCGCACCGAGCACGCGTCCGCTGCGGCTTTCTTCAGGACGGCCGCGCGGGGATCGGGGACGTCGAGGTATGCCAGGCGAGGCAGCCGGGCATATGGCTTGAGGGCCGGCTGTTCGAGGACCAGGTCCGCCAGCACGCGGTCCCCGCCCGGCACCACGTACTCAAAGACCTCTC
>JAPSIT010000056.1 GCA_031178585.1 Arthrobacter sp. | reverse complement strand
CGTGGAAGAAGCGCGGTGCCGCTGATGCTGAGCTCGCCTGGACTGATTCCGTCCTTGATCCCGATATCCTGACCATCGGCTTCGCCCGGCGCGTCCCCACCTACAAGCGGCTGACGCTGATGCTCCGCGAGCCCGAACGCCTCAAGGCGCTCCTGCTGCACAAGGAGCACCCGATCCAGCTGGTCATCGCCGGCAAGTCCCATCCCGCGGACGACGCCGGCAAGAAGATGATCCAGGATCTGGTGCGCTTTACGGACGACCCGAAGGTCCGTCACCGCATCGTCTTCCTGCCAAACTACGACATCGCCATGGCCCGCACCCTGTTCCCAGGTTGCGACGTCTGGCTGAACAACCCGCTGCGTCCCCTGGAAGCCTGCGGCACGTCGGGCATGAAGGCTGCGATCAACGGTTCCCTCAACCTTTCGGTGCTCGACGGCTGGTGGGACGAGATGTACGACGGCGAAAACGGGTGGGCGATTCCGACCGCCAACAACGGGGCCTCAGCCGATGAGCGCGACGACATCGAAGCCGCGGCCCTGTACGAGCTGCTCGAAACCCAGGTGGCGCCACGGTTCTACGGCAACACCACGTCTGAAGCAGCAGGGGCCGCCGGTCCGTCCGACACCGGTCACGAGAAGATCCCCACGCACTGGGTCTCGATGATCAAGCACACGCTCGCACACCTCGGACCGGCAGTATCGGCCGAGCGGATGCTGCGGGACTATGTCAACGTCCTGTACAGGCCAGCGGCGGTTTCCGGGCGGCACGCGGTTGCGAACTCCTTCGCCCAGTCCAGGAAGCTCGCGGCGTGGACCACCAAGGTGCGGGCTGCCTGGCCGCAGCTCCACGTTGAGCACGTGGATTCCCTGGGCGTGTCCGAGGATCCGCAGATCGGCGACACCCTCCAGGTCAACGCCTACGTGGGACTGCACAATCTGACGCCGAACGACGTTGCCGTGGAGGTCGCCTACGGGCAGGCCGAGGAAAGCGATGAACTCGCCAACGTGACGCTTGTGGAGCTCGAGCCCAAGGACGAACTGGGCAACGGCCGGTACCTGTTCACGGGTTCCATCGTGATCGACCGGTCCGGGTCCTTCGGCTACACGGTGCGCGTGCTCCCCAAGCACGAGGCGCTGGCATCCAAGGCCGAGCTGGGTCTGGTCGTCAACGCTTAGGCTCCCACGTCAGGGTGGTCCGTCGCTGACGGGCCACCCTGTTCCCGTCTGAGAGGGCTTACAGCCGCACAGCCGCGCCTACAGGCAGACGGCTATGACCGTGAGGTCCTTGCCGGCGTAGCTCTCAGCGTCCTGGAGGATCTCGCAGATGACCCCAAAGGAGCGGTCGCTGCGGAAGGCGGCGGGCACCTCCCAGATCACCGTCAGCGGGTCTTCGCCGTTGTCCGAGATGGCATCGGCGAAGTCATGGAGGGAGTCGTTGAGGGCGTCCAGGTTGAGGCCGTAATGCTCCGGGAACTGCAGCGCCTCGCCGAAGGTGGCAAGTACCGCCTTCTTGGAGCCGGCAGCCGGGATCACGAGGCTGCGGCGGCCCGCATCAGCGGCCTGGTCACGCAGTTCGTCAACGGTCCAGGTGTCGGCGGAATAGATTCTCATTTACCCTCTGCTATGAACTTGAAAGAATCGTAATGATCGGCCGTGTAGTACTTTTCACCGGCCTTGCCTGCGACGATCCTGCGGGCCCCGCGGTCGGACTCTCCAGGAGTCGGCACCGTGTACTCCCTGTAATAGCCGCCCGATTTCCGCGGCAGGATGCGCTCAAAATTTCCGAAGGTCACGCCGTCGCGTTCATAGGGAAACGGCCCTCCGCGGCGGATGAGCGCAAGGGTGGCCCGCCCTTCGCGCGGGAGTTGTGATTCCCTGATGGTGGGGAGCCGTGACGGGTTGGCGACCGCTCCGCCGTCGGCTGCCGACGGCGGGACGGACGACGGCGGCAGCGTGCCGGACGGTGCCGGGCCGGCCTGCGTGGGACTGGACTGGGCACTGCCCGATTCGGCAGGGACCGGCCCGCCCGTTTGGAGCTGCAGTCCGTTGGACACGACGAGCGCCACACCCAGCAGTACCGTCAGCACCACCGTGGCCAGCAGCCTGCGCATATTCAAGCGTTCCCGTCCTTCGTGCCAGGCCCGTACTAGACGCGGTAGATGTTGATGGTGTTGGCCTGCACCAGATCCCGTTCGCCGGGTGCCACGTTAATACCCTGGCGCTGGTCGTGGACTTCGGACGTGGTCACGCGCAGTTCGAACGTCCGCCGTTCGGCGCCGACATCCTGACCGAGCTCCTTGGCGAACTTTGGAAGCATGACCATCACATCATCGCGGCCGCCGTTGACAACAATGAGCCCGGCCACCTGACCGTCATCTGAGCCGAGCAGCAGCTGCACGATGCGGTGCTTCGGGTCGTTCCACCGCTCCATGGTCATGGGCTCGCCGTTCTCATCAAACCAATACAGGAAGGAGTTGGCGTCGCGCTCTGGATAGTCATGCGGCTGCCCGGCAAGGAACTCCTTGCGGAGCCGGATCACGCGCTTAGTGCTCCGAAGCATGGCGTGGGATTCCGGCGTGCTCGTCCAGTCCACCCACGTCAGCGGGTTGTCCTGGCAATAGGCGTTGTTGTTCCCTTGCTGGGTCCGGCCAAGTTCATCGCCGGCCGTGATCATGGGGACCCCGAGCGAGATCATGAGCGATGCCATCAGGTTCCGCCGCGTCTGGGCACGCCGGGCAAGGATGGCTTCGTCCTCGGTCCGGCCTTCGAACCCGTGGTTGTAGCTGCGGTTGTCTCCGTGCCCGTCCCGGTTTTGCTCCCCGTTGGCCTCATTGTGCTTGCGGTCGTAGGAGACGAGGTCCGTCATGGTGAAGCCGTCGTGGGACGTGATGTAGTTCAGGGACGCGAGTCGGGAGCGGCCTGAGGCCTCAAAGAGGCTGGCCGAACCGGAGATGGCGTCCGCCAGCCGCGCCACGGAACCCCCTTGGCCGCCGCTGTCGATGGCGGCACGGTCCGCAACCCAGAACGAACGCATCGCATCGCGGTAGTGGTCGTTCCAGTCCACCCAGCCGCCGGGGAAGCGGCCGGTCTGCCAGCCTCCGTGGCCCACGTCCCAGGGTTCGGCGATGAGTTTGATGCCTGAGAGCACCGGATCCGCCGCCACTTCTGCCAGGAACGGATGCTTGGGATCGAACTCGTTGGCCGCGTTCCTGCAGAGCGCCACGGCAAGGTCGAAGCGGAATCCGTCAATATGAAACTCGTTCACCCAGTACCGGAGCGAATCCAGTACCAGCTGCACAACGCGGGGTTCGGCAAAATTCAGGGTGTTCCCGCAGCCAGTGGTGTCGACGTACCGGCCGCTGCCGTCGGTCCGGTAATAGTTCCGCTCCCCCAGGCCGCGGAAGCCGAAGGTGTTCCCGCCGGGTCCGCCCTCCGCCGTGTGGTTATAGACCACGTCCAGGAGAACCTCGATGCCGGCGGCGTGCAGGAGCTTGACCATGGTCTTGAACTCGTCCTGGACCGCCTGCGGTCCCGACTCCTGCGCGGACTTGGTCGCATAAGCCGGGTGCGGGGCGAAGAACGCCGCCGTGTTGTATCCCCAGTAATTCGTCAGGCCAAGATCCTGCAGGTGGGGTTCGTCGAGGTGGAAGTGGACCGGCAGCAACTCCACTGCCGTGACTCCAAGGCCTGTCAGGTGCTCGATCATTGCAGGATGGGCCATGCCCGCATACGTGCCGCGCAGGGTCTCCGGGATGTCAGGGTGCAGCATGCTCTGCCCGCGGACGTGTGCCTCATAAACGATCGTGTTGCGCCAGGGCGTGTGAAGCCGCTGGTCGGAGCCCCAGTCAAAATCGCTGGACGTCCTCACACTGGTGAGGAAACCGTTGCGTTGATCCACACCGCGCCCGTAGGGATCGAGAAGCAGCGGCTGGCTGCCGCCGTCGTCGTCAAAATCCGTCGTGGGAACTGTGAGCGGCAGGACCTGGCGGTCGGCGGCGGGGCGGAAGCCGTAGCGGGACCCCACAGGGAAGGCGTCCACCACGCCATAATGGACGCCCTTGGACACGTTCGGCAGCGTGTGGAGGCGCCACTCGCCGTCCGGCGCCTGATAGGCAATCTCCAGTGTCTTGACGCCCGGCGCGTAGACAGCCACCCTCGCGCGGCTGCCCGGGGCGCCGGCTCCGGCGGTTACCGGTCCAACGGAACTTACGCCAAGGGGGAACGCCTGGGCGGCGTCCACTGTCGAGGCTGTATCAATAAGGGGCATTACTATCGATTAAAGCTTAAGCGTCGCGCTCCAAAGCCGATCTGTTCCGGCATGTGACGTATTGATCGCCGGCCGTGGCCTGCTGCCATCCGGAAAAACCCAAAGGTGGAGGTACTCGTGAAGATTGCTCTGGCCCAGATCATCACCGGCCGTGAGGTGGAGCGCAACCTCGATGTGCTCGAGGAGTACGCCCGCCAGGCAAAGGAGGGCGGTGCCGAACTCGTTGTCTTCCCCGAAGCGACCATGCGCGCGTTCGGCCATTCCCTGCACGACATCGCAGAGCCGCTGGACGGCCCGTGGGCCAACCGGGTCCGTTCGATTGCCGCCGGGCTGGGAATCGTGATCGTTGCCGGCATGTTCACCCCGGGCTCGGCATCGGATGGCGGCCGCGGGAAGGTTCGGAACACACTGCTTATCACAGGTCCCGGCGTGGACACGAGCTACGACAAGGTGCACCTCTTCGACGCGTTCGGCTTTCTCGAGTCGGACACCGTGGATGCCGGGTCAGGGCCCGTAACGTTCGACGCCGGTGGGCTCACCTTCGGGCTGGCCACCTGCTACGACATCCGTTTCCCGTCCCTCTTCACCGCCAACGCCGACCGTGGGGCTGACGTGAACATCATTTGCGCCTCCTGGGGAGCCGGTCCGGGCAAGGTCGACCAGTGGAAGCTCCTGGCCCGCGCCCGCGCCGTAGACACCACCACTTACGTCCTGGCCTGCGGCCAGGGCGACCCCGCCAGCCAGGGCATCGAGCCGCGCGGCGCGGCACCCACCGGCGTGGGCCACAGCGCCGTCGTGTCGCCTTTCGGGGAGGTCCTCAGCGAGCTCGACGGCGCCCCCGGCCTCCTGTTCGCCGACCTGGATCCCGCCGTCGTCAAGGAAGCCCGCGCCAAGCTACCGGTTCTGGCCAACCGCCGCGAGTTCTAACCGACGCTCTCGCAGATCCTGCACCGCAAACCCAAACGCTCTCGCAGATCCTGTGCATCTGGGGGTGCCCCGGTGACCACTTTGCTGGGAAGCGTGCGAGAGCGTCTACCGTTTCCCGGCAAGAAGTGCGAGAGCGTCTCCAATTTTCCGGCGAAAAGTGAGAGAGCGTCCGGCGTTTCGCCGCAAGACGTGAGGGAGCGCTCGACGACGGGTTCCGCCCTGATGGGGCGTTATCGCCACATCAGGGCGGGCGGAGGCCTTACTTGGCGGCGCGCTGGCGGGAGATTTCGTAGAGGGAGATGCCGACCGCCATTGAAGCGTTCAAGGACTCCATGGCGGAATCGATCGGGATTGAGACGATCTGGTCGCAGTTTTCGCGGACTAGGCGGCTCAGGCCCTTGCCCTCCGAGCCGACCACGATGCAGACGGGCTCCGTGGCCAGGCTGAGGTCGGGCAGCGAAACGTCGCCGTCGCCGTCGAGCCCCAGAACGAACATTCCCATGCCCTTGAACTGCTTTAGGGCGTTGTTCAGGTTCGAAGCGCGGGCCACCGGGACGCGGACGGCGGCGCCGGCGCTGGTCTTCCAGGCGGAGGCTGTAACGCCCACAGAGCGGCGCTCGGGGACGATCACGCCATGGCCACTAAACGCGGAGACGGAGCGGATGATCGCGCCGAGGTTACGGGGGTCCGTGATTCCGTCCAACGCAACGAACAGAGGCGCATTGGAGATGTGCCCCTTCTTCCACTTCTCGACAGTCTCTTCGGCGAGGTCGTAGGCGTCCTGGTATTCGTACGGCGGGATCTGCAGCACGAGGCCCTGGTGTACGGCGTCGTCGGTCATACGGTCGAGCTCGGGCTTGCCGGTCTCGAGCAGCGGGATGCCTCGCTCAGCCGCGATCTTGAGGGACTCCTTGACGCGGTCGTCCATTTCGATGCGGACGGCCACGTGCAGTGCCTTGGCCGGAATGCCGGCACGAAGCGCTTCAACCACGGAGTTGCGTCCGGTGACGACTTCCTCCATGGCGCGGCCTTTCGGGCCCGACCGGGCACCGGCACCGCGGGGGCTGCCGGGGCGCTTGGCTGCGGCACGCTCGGCGAGCTGCTTGTTCTTGTGCGCCTTGTGGTAGGTGCGGTCCTCGGCCTTGGGGGTTGGCCCCTTGCCCTCGAGAGCCTTACGGCCATGGCCACCGGTTCCGGTGGTGGGGCCCTTCTTGTTCTTGCGGATTGCGCCCGGGCGACCGTTGTTGGCCATGATTCCACCCTTGATTGGATTGAGTAAGTCTGAACTCCAGTCTACTGACTGAAGTTAAATCGTTGAGCGGAGCGGGCGGACGCCCCGGCTCAACCGCGCTGCAGGCTCCAGGTGGGACCGTCCGCGCTGTCTTCGACCAGGATGCCGGCAGCAGTTAGTGTGTCCCGGATGGCGTCCGAAGCCGGCCAGTCCTTCCGGGCGCGGGCGTCGGCGCGCGCCGCGAGCTGGGCCTCTACGAGCACGCCAAGCGCTGCCGCCGCTTCGTTGTCAGCGGCCGGCTGAGCGGCGTCGTTGATCCCCAGAACCCGGAGCATGTCGTTCACGCCGGCAAGTGCCTGCCGCGCCGCCCCGAGATCCCCCGCGGTCAAAGCCGAATTTCCTGCCCGGACGGTGTCGTGGAGCACCGCGAGGGCCTGCGGGACGTTGAGGTCGTCGTCCATGGCGGCGGCGAACGCGTCCGGCACCTCGCCGTAACTGCCGAAGAGCAGGGCACCGTCCGTGGATAGCGCCCGCACTGTACGGGCGATGAAACCGTCAATGCGTTCGACGGCGGCAGTCGCCTCCTGCAGCGACGTCGGCTGGTAGTCCAGCACCGAGCGGTACTGCGCCTGCCCCAGGTAATAGCGGACGACCCGCGGCGGAGCGAGCTCCAGCATCTCGGCCGGGCTCACGGTGTTCCCAACTGACTTCGACATCTTTTCGCCCTGGTAGGTGACCATGCCGTTGTGCATCCAGAAGTTGGCGAAGCCTTGTCCGGCGGCCTGGGACTGGGCCATCTCGTTCTCGTGGTGCGGGAAGCGCAGGTCGAGCCCGCCGCCGTGAATGTCGAACTCGGTGCCCAAGTACTTGCCGGCCATGGCGGAGCATTCGAGGTGCCAGCCCGGACGGCCGGTGCCCCACGGCGAAACCCATCCCGCCGTCGTCGGTTCCCCTTCCTTGTGTCCCTTCCACAGCGCGAAGTCCCGCGGGTCCTTCTTCCTGCTGCTGAACTGCGGTTCGACATCCGCGGCGCCCTGCATGTCGTCGATTTTCTGCCGAGTCAGAGAGCCGTACTTGTTCCAGGAACGGACGTCGAAGTAGACGTCACTGGACCCGTCAAGCGCAGGGTAGGCGTGGCCGCGGTCGATGAGCTGCTGGATGAGCGCGTGCATCTCAGGAATGTGGCCGGTGGCGCGGGGTTCATACGTGGGCCGGGAGACGCCGAGGACGTCGTAGGCCTTGAGGAACTCCTGCTCGTAGCGGTAGGCCAGAGCCCACCATTCCTCCTCCGGTACGGCGCCGGGCTCCTGCTCGAAGTCCGGGTGGAAGGAGGCCTCGGACTTCGCGAGGATCTTGTCATCGATGTCGGTAACGTTCCGGACCACAGTGACGCGGAACCCGCGGTACTGCAGCCAGCGGGTGAGCTGGTCAAAGGCGATGGCGGAACGGATGTGCCCGACGTGCGGCATGCCCTGCACCGTGGCACCGCAGTAATACAGGCTCACCTTGCCCGGTACGAGGGGAACGAAGTCGCGGACTTCGGCGGATGCAGTGTCGTAAAAGCGCAGGGTCACCGCTCCAGATTAGCTGATGGCCCACTTTGCACGGCCCGCTTACTTGCAGACATCGCCGATCCGGTTGTTCTGCTTGGTCAGCTCGGCGACCTGGGCCTCGCTCTTGTCGCCAAGGGCGGTGCCGGCCACCTGCTTCATGACGTCGGCCATCTTCTGGATCGGGTCTGCGATTTCAGGGGCCACCTTGTCGGCGACCTCCTGGTAGTGCTTCGCGATCTGGTCCGCCTGCTGCTGCTGGTTTCCGGTGGGTTTGAAGGTATCGCCCTGGAGGAATGTGCAGCTCTCGCCGACGCTCATCCTGGGCGTGCCGCCGCCGCAGCCTGTAAGCAGCAGGCAGGCAATCACGACGGCGGGAAGCAGCTTTTTCACGGGAGGTCTCCTGGTGTGGCGGTACAGATGGTGCCGGCGGACACGCGGCAGGTCCTTCTTCCAGCGTAGGCGATGTTCCGGTGCGCAGTGATGCAGAGTTTTCAGATCACCGGATAGACCAAGGCCGTGGCCACCGCCGAGATGCCCTCACCCCTGCCGGTGAATCCGAGGCTGTCGCTCGTGGTGGCCGTGACGCTGACGGGGGCTCCCGCTGCTTCCGTCAGGACGCGCTGCGACTCTTCGCGGCGCGGCCCGAACTTGGGCCGGTTCGCCACGAACTGCACCGCCACGTTGCCGATTTCAAACCCGGAGGCCCGGACAATCCGTGCCGCTTCTGCCAGGAGGGTAACCCCCGAGGCGCCGGCGAACTCCGGGCGGTCCGTGCCGAAGTGCGTTCCTAGGTCGCCAATCCCGCAGGCGGAGAACAACGCATCGGCAGCCGCGTGGGCCACGGCGTCGCCGTCGGAATGGCCTGCGAGCCCGCGCTCCCCCTCCCAGAACAGTCCGCCCAGCCAGAGCGGCCGGCTCGCACCTTCCGGGGCGAAAGCGTGGACGTCAATGCCGATTCCGGTGCGGGGCAGGATCATGTGCGGGAATTCCTTTTCTGCTGCGCTCACGCTTTCTTCACTCATTATCTTCAGGTGCCGTCCGTGCTCACGCCGTCAGCCTTCCACCCAGCGCACCCCGAGGGGACCCTCGAGGAGGCCTTCTGCGAGGATGAGGTCCAGTGGCGTCGTGATTTTCAGGGACTGGCTGGCGCCGCGCACGGCATGGACCGGTTCGCCAAGGAGTTCCACCAGCATGGCGTCGTCGGTGACAGCAGCCGCCGTGCTTTCATCAAAGCCTGCTGCCGCCTCGTGGGCGGCCTTCAGGGTGTCCACCTTGAATCCCTGCGGGGTCTGGACCGCGCGCAGCTCCTGCCGGGATACGGTTCCTGTGACGACTTCTGGGGCGATGTCTGTGTCGCTGCCGCCGGTGGCGGCAACGGTTTTGACCGTGTCCACCACGGGAATGACCGGGATGACCGCCGAGGCTCCGTTGGCCAGCGCCTGCGCCACCCGGTGGAAGACAGATTCCGGTGTGAGGGCACGGGCGGCATCATGAACAAGAACGGCCTCGGTTCCTTCCTCCACTGCAGCCAGCCCTGACCGGACGGAATCCGCCCTGGTGGCTCCGCCGTCGACCATCGTCAGGAGGGGGCCGCCGTCCGCCAGCTCAACCCTGAAGTTCTCGATGAGCTGCCGAAGCCCGGCGTCGGTGGCGGGCAGCGCGATGCAGACCTGGCTGGCCACGCCGGCCGCAACGATGCCGCGGAGGGCATGCAGAAGGATCGGCTCGCCGCCCAGCGGCACCGCCGCCTTGGGCATGCCGTAGCCAAGCCGCTGCCCGGAACCTGCGGCGACGAGGATGACGGCGATAACGGGTCGGGTGGCTGCATCGTTCATGCCGACTAGCCTACGTCCCGGCCGCGCTCCCCTCTAACACCTGCCTGCCTGGGTGTTTTTGGGCAAAAGAAACCCCGGCGGCACTCTGCCACCGGGGTTCAATTCTCAGGAAGCCAGAACCTCGTCGAGAACGCTTGCAGCCTTCTCTTCGTCGGTCCTCTCGGCCAAAGCCAATTCTGAAATCAGAATCTGC
>JAPSIT010000009.1 GCA_031178585.1 Arthrobacter sp. | reverse complement strand
CCAATGTAAAGCTGGCGCGGGCGGCCAATCTTCGTTGTGGGATCGCTGATCATTTCGCGCCACTGCGCAATCCAGCCGGGGAGGCGTCCGATCGCGAACAGCACAGTGAACATCTTCTCGGGGAAGCCCATGGCCTTGTAGATCAGGCCGGTGTAGAAGTCCACATTGGGGTAGAGCTTGCGCTGGATGAAGTAGTCATCGTTCAGGGCCTTCTCTTCCAGGCGCAGCGCGATGTCCAGCAGCTCGTCGTTGCCGCCGAGCTTGCCGAGAATCTCATGGGCCGTTGCCTTGACGATCTTGGCGCGGGGATCGTAATTCTTGTAGACGCGGTGTCCAAAGCCCATGAGGCGGACGCCGTCTTCCTTGTTCTTCACCTTCTCCATGTAGTCCTCCGGCTTGGTGCCGTCGGCCTGGATCTGGCGCAGCATCTTCAGGACTGCCTCGTTGGCTCCGCCGTGGGCCGGGCCGAACAGTGCGTTGATTCCCGCGGAAACGGAGGCGAACAGGTTGGCGTTCGAGGACCCCACCAGGCGCACGGTCGAGGTGGAGCAGTTCTGCTCGTGGTCCGCGTGCAGGATCAGGAGCAGGTCGAGGGCCTTGACCACAACCGGGTCCAGTTCGTACTGCTCAGCAGGCAGGCCGAAGCTCAGTCGCAGGAAGTTCTCCACCAGGTTCATGGAGTTGTCCGGGTACAGCATCGGCTGCCCGATCGACTTCTTGTGCGCGTAGGCGGCGATGACGGGGAGCTTCGCCATGAGGCGGATGGTGGAAACTTCCACCTGCTCGGCGTTGAACGGGTCCAGCGAGTCCTGGTAGAAGGTGGACAGCGCCGAGACGGCGGAGGACAGCACGGGCATCGGGTGGGCATCGCGCGGGAAGCCGCCGAAGAAGCCCTTGAGCTCCTCGTGCAGGAGCGTGTGGCGGCGGATCCGCTGGTCGAAGTCCTCCAGCTCGGTGGGAGTCGGCAGGTTGCCATAGATGAGCAGGTAGGACACTTCGAGGAAGCTGGAGTGCTGCGCGAGCTGCTCGATTGGGTAGCCACGGTAACGCAGGATCCCTGCGTCGCCGTCGATGTAGGTGATCGCCGAGGTGGTCGCGGCGGTGTTCATGAAGCCAGGGTCAAAGGCGACGGCGCCGGTCTGCTTCAGAAGTTTGGAAACGTCGTAGCCTTCGTTTCCCTCTACAACCTTGATGCGCGGGAGTTCGAGTTCGCCGCCTGCGTGGTGCAGGGTCGCGCTGGTGGTCTCAGGTGCGCTGGTGGTCTCAGTCATGGAGTCCCCTTCATGAGGCCTCTTGGCCTCTCTAGAAAGCTTGATCCAACATCAGGGTGAGCCGCGCGGGGATCCCGCACCGGCGGGACGTCCAACGGCCGTGCTGCCTTCTTGTAGAAAGCCACCATTGATAGTCAGTTAAAAGCTACCGCCACTTTTCGCCTGCCACTAATCCGAGGGGCCCTGTTCACCGCAAATATGCGCCGGTTGTGGCCGGTGTCACACCTATTGTTACGGGGCCAGCCTGGCTACCGCGGCCTCGATCCGCTCGTCTGATGCGGTCAGTGCCACGCGCACAAACCCATTCCCGGCCTCGCCATAGAAGACCCCGGGTCCTGCAACAATGCCCCGCTCCGCAAGCCTGCCGATGGTGTCCCAGGTAGCCTCTCCTGCCGTGGACCACAGGTAAAGCCCCGCATGGGATTCATGAATGGTGAGTCCAAAGCCTTCAAGTGCGGGCACGATCCGCTCGCGGCGGCCCCGGTAAAGGTCTTTCTGCTCCTGCACGTGCGAGTCGTCCCCGAGTGCCACGCGCATTGCTTCCTGGACCGGGTAAGGAACAATCATGCCGGCATGTTTGCGGCTGTTAACCAGGTTCGCCATGATCGCGGAGTCCCCCGCTACGAAAGCGGCCCGATAGCCTGCGAGGTTGGACTGCTTGCTGAGCGAGTAGACGGCGAGAAGACCGTCGTGGGAGCCGCCGGCGACGCGGGGGTCCAGGATGCTGGGCACGGCCTCCCCGCCGCGCTGCAGGTCCCATTCGCCCCAGCCCAGCTCCGCGTAGCACTCGTCGGAGGCCACCACGGCCCCGACTTCCCGCGCCTGGTCCACGATTCGGCGCAGGGAATCCGCGTCCCGGACGCTTCCCGTGGGGTTGCCCGGTGAATTGACCCAGACGAGCCGGACCTTCGCGCGAGTGGCCGCGTCGAGTTCATCGAGGTCGTCGGCGGCAACGGCCGTGGCACCGGCAAAAGTGGCTCCGATGTCATAGGTCGGATAGGCGACAGTGGGACGGACCACGACGTCGTCCGGCTTCAGCCCCAGCAGGAACGGCAGCCAGGCCACGAGTTCCTTGGAACCGACCGTGGGCATGATGTCGCGGGGATCGAGCCCCTCAACACCGCGGCGGCGTGCAAACCAGGCGGCGATGGCCCCGCGCAGAGCGGCAGTGCCATGCACCGTGGGATAGCCGGGGGCGTCTGCCGCAGCGCGGAGCGCTTCCTGGATCACCTGGGGGGTGCGGTCCACCGGCGTGCCGATGGACAGGTTGACGACACCGTCCGGATGTTCGGCCGCTTTAGCGAGGTACGGCGCCATGGCCTCCCAGGGGTAGTCGGGCAGGCTCAGGCCAAAACTGCGGACAGCTGTAGTCACCTACGGACCTCAGTGGTCCTGGTTCTGCGGCGGAAGCGCTGCAATCATCGGGTGGTCCGTGTGGGTGTTGCCGATCTTGGCCGCGCCGCCCGGAGACCCCAGCTCATCGAAGAACTCGACGTTGGCCTTGTAGTAGTCGGCCCACTCCTCCGGAGTGTCATCCTCGTAGTAGATGGCCTCAACGGGGCAGACAGGCTCGCAGGCTCCGCAGTCGACACACTCATCAGGGTGGATGTAGAGGGAGCGCTCGCCTTCGTAGATGCAATCGACGGGGCACTCCTCAATGCATGCCTTGTCCTTGACATCTACACACGGCTGCGCGATTACGTACGTCACGTCCCTTGCCTCTCCAGGTTGGTACCGGCCCAGCGCCGGATGGTACTTCCGGCCTGCATGCCGGACTCTCTGACTTCAGAGCCTATTATCTCCCAGCCCCGCATAGCGAACGTAGCGGCGCGTCACAGTCCACAGGCGTCACACTCCGGAGGCGTCATACGATGAACGCGTGAACCTGCCGCCCTCCCCACCCCGTGCCTTCCTCGCCGCCGCCTCCCCCGGGACCCGCGTGGTGGTGAGGTACAGGATCGACGGCGGGTTCACGGATGCGCTGGGAGACCTGCTGGAGTGCAGCGCGACTGAATGCACCGTGCGGACCCGCAGCGCCGACGTCGTCATTCACCTCGAGCGGGTGGTGGCCGCCAAGCACGTGCCGCCCCCGCCGGCCCGACGAAGTCCGCGGAGCTAGCTGCCCTCGACCTGGCTGGGCAGGGTGCGCATGCGCAGCAACGGCGAGAACACCACCGGTGCGGCTGCCAGGAAACTGCCGGCAGTCCCGATCCAAATGACCGCGATGAGGCCGAGCTGCTGAGCGAGAAGGCCGGACGCCAGGGCGGCCAGCGGCATGACTCCCCACACCACGAACCGGATCGACGCGTTCATCCTCCCCAGCAGCCGGGGCGGGCACACGCGCTGGCGCATGCTGAGCTGCATGATGTTGTAGATCAGCACCACGAACCCGAAGCAGAACTCGGAGACCAGCACCAGCACAAGGGATGCAGCGGGTTCGGCGACCATGGCAGCCACTGGCAAAGGAATCAGGAAAATGGAGCTGGCCACCGCGCAGAGCGGTATCACCGTGCCCTCCCCCACCCGGGCAGCCAGCTTCGGGGCGGCCACTGCCCCGAGCAGGCCGCCGGCGGCGCCCACGGCCATGACCAGGCCCATCCCCTGCGGGCCCAGGTCGAGGGTCCGCAGGACCAAGACCGGCATCATCGTGAAAATGATCATGCCGAAAAAATTCATGGCGGCCGTGCAGGCGGCGATGCGGCTGATGAGTGGATGCCGGATGACAAACCCGAGCCCTTCCTTGATCTCCGCGCGCAGCGGCCGCCTGTCCTCCAGCGGCGGGGCCACCTCCCGGTCGCGGGTGCGGGCCAGGAAGATCGCAGACAGGAAGTAGCCGATGGCCTCGCCGATGAAGAGCACGGGAGCCGTGACCACCGCCAGCAGCAGGCCACCCGCGGCAGGCCCGCCGATCCTGGCTATTTGGGCTGTTGCCTCGAGCTTTGAGTTGGCCTGGTTGACCTGCCCGGGCGCGACCAGGACGGGAACATAGCTCTGGTAGGAGACGTCGAAGAACACTGTGGCCGTGCCGACGACCGCCGCGATGACGTAGAGGTGCCAAATCTCAAGCAGCCCGCCCCACCACAGCAGTGGCACTGCTGCCATCGCCGCCATCCTCGTGAGGTCGGCATGGATCATGGTGGGACGCTTCAGCCACCGGTCCACCCAGGCGCCCGCCGGCAGACCCACGATGAGAAACGCGGCGAGGCCAGCTGCATTGAGCACGCCCACCTCGAATTCTGAGGCATGCAGCATGGACACTGCCAGTACCGGAAACGCCAGTTGCCCCAGTTGTGCACCGAGCTGGCTCATGGCCTGCCCGGCCCAGAAGGTGGTGAAGTTGCGGTCCAGTAACAGCGATTTGGATGCTTCCCCTGCAGCGGTCCGTTCGGCTGTCACCGCATCAGTTTCCAGTGGCGATTGATATATGTCAATCACTTATTGCTGGCTAGACTGGCGCTATGACACCCGCGCCGGAAAGCGACGACGCTGACCTGGTGGCGAAGGGCCGTGCGCTCAGCTCTCCGCTCAGGCTTCGGATCCTGCGCTTGTGCCTGCACCAGGCCCGAACCAACAAGGAAATCGCCGAGCTGTTGGGTATCAATCCCGCTTCCAGCCTGCATCACGTGCGCACCCTGGTACGGACCGGTTTCCTGCTCGCTGAAGAGCGCCGCAAAGGCCGGCGGGGCGCCGCTGAAGTCCCCTACATTGCCAGCCGAAAGTCCTGGGCCACGTCCGTGGACAATGTCGCGCCGATCCTCATCGAGACCTTCCTGCAGGAGACCCGGGACCTGCCGCCGGAAGACATCGAGGTGTGGCGCCTGGGCGTGAAGTTCAACGCTGTCCGGAGGCAGGAAATGCTGGACAAGCTGCGCGCTGTGCTCGACGAATACATGGCCCTGCCGGCCGACGATGACGGCGAGGCCACCTCGCTGATGATCGCCCACCACCGGGATCCGACGGCTGACTAGTCCTGTCTGCTGGGTCTGCTGACGGTGCCGTACGGCACCTGCAGGGACTGCAAAAAGAGCTGCCGGCCCGGCGGCGGCCAGGCCGCCTGCCGTGCCGGCAGCTCTCTTGTTCACACTCTTCCGCCAGCTGCTCTCCGTCTCAGGGATTTGCAGGAATGGAAGGCGCTGGTTAGGCCTTCGCGCGGGCGCGGTTGGCCTTGGCACGCTCGTTCGAGTCGAGGATGACCTTGCGGATGCGGATGTCCTCCGGGGTGACCTCGACGCACTCGTCTTCGCGGGCGAATTCGAGGCACTCTTCGAGGGTGAGCTCGCGCGGGGGCGTGAGGTTCTCGAAGCTGTCGGAAGAAGCGGCACGCATGTTGGTGAGCTTCTTTTCCTTGGTGATGTTCACGTCCATGTCGTCAGCGCGGGAGTTCTCGCCCACGATCATGCCTTCGTAAACCTCTGAGGTGGGCTTGACGAAGAACGAGCCGCGTTCCTGCAGGTTGATCATGGCGAACGGAGTCACCACGCCGGCGCGGTCGGCGACCATCGAGCCGTTGGTGCGGTATTCGATCGGTCCGGCCCAGGGCTCGTAGCCTTCCGAGATCGAGGCCGCGATGCCGGCGCCGCGGGTGTCCGTGAGGAACTTCGTGCGGAAGCCGATGAGGCCGCGGGCGGGAACGATGAACTCCATGCGCACCCAGCCCGTGCCGTGGTTGGCCATGTTGGTCATGCGGCCCTTGCGGGCAGCCATCAGCTGGGTCACAGCGCCGAGGTACTCTTCGGGCACGTCGATGGTCATGTGCTCCATCGGCTCGTGGATCTTGCCGTCGATGGTCTTGGTGACAACCTGCGGCTTGCCGACTGTGAGCTCAAAGCCTTCACGGCGCATCTGCTCCACGAGGATGGCCAGCGCGAGCTCGCCGCGGCCCTGGACTTCCCAGGCGTCAGGACGCTCGGTGGGCAGCACCTTGATGGAGACATTACCGATCAGTTCCTTATCCAGGCGGTCCTTCACCTGGCGGGCGGTCACCTTCGCGCCCTTGACCTTGCCGGCGAGCGGCGAGGTGTTGATACCGATGGTCATGGAGATCGCGGGATCGTCCACGGTGATCAGCGGCAGCGGCTGCGGGTTCTCAACGTCGGTGAGGGTTTCACCGATGGTGATGTCCTCGATGCCGGCGACGGCAACAATCTCACCGGGACCGGCTGACTCGGCCGGAACGCGCTCGAGCGCCTTGGTGGCGAGCAGCTCGGTGATCTTGACGGTCTTCAGCTCACCGTTCTGGCGTGCCCAGGCGACCTGCTGGCCCTTGCGCAGGGTGCCGTTGTAGACGCGCAGCAGAGCGAGGCGGCCAAGGAACGGGGAGGCGTCCAGGTTGGTCACGTGGGCCTGCAGCACGCCCTCCGGGTTGTAGGTCGGAGCCGGAATGTGCTCGATGATGGTCTTGAACAGGGGCTCAAGGTCCTCGTTCTCCGGGGCGGCGCCGTCGGCCGGCTGCTCCAGGGACGCGCGGCCAACCTTGGCGGCTGCGTAGACGACGGGAACGTTGAGGATCTCATCCAGGTCCAGGTCAGGCACTTCGTCCGCGAGGTCGGAGGCCAGGCCGAGCAGGAGGTCCATCGACTCGTGGACAACCTCATCGATGCGGGCGTCAGGACGGTCTGTCTTGTTCACCAGCAGGATGACGGGCAGGTGCGCGGCCAGCGCCTTGCGGAGCACGAACCGCGTCTGCGGCAGCGGGCCCTCGGAGGCATCAACCAGCAGGACGACGCCGTCAACCATGGACAGGCCGCGCTCCACCTCGCCGCCGAAGTCGGCGTGGCCGGGGGTGTCGATCACGTTGATGGTGATGGTTTCACCGTTGGAAGAGGGACCGTTGTAGGCAACGGTGGTGTTCTTCGCCAGGATGGTGATGCCCTTTTCGCGCTCCAGGTCACCGGAGTCCATGACGCGGTCTTCAACCTCCCCGTGCGAGGCGAAGGAGTTGGTCTGCTTGAGCATGGCGTCCACAAGGGTGGTCTTGCCATGGTCAACGTGGGCCACAATCGCGACGTTGCGCAGATCACTGCGCGATGCAGTGGCTACCGCGGTGTTGGTGGTGGTTTCAGACATGCGTTATTGCTCGATTCAGTGGTGAAGTCAGCTGTTGTATCGCGACATTTCCAACCGGAACGCACGACGATAAGACCCTTTAGCACAGGGCACCTACACCAAGTCTAGACGCTCTGCCTTTTATTGGCCTAAAAGCCCGTAAGTCCTGGCCCGGCGCCCCGTTACCAAATCGTGAGTGCCGGGCCGTGTCACGTGAGGAATATCACTGGCTTTTGGAGAACTGATCCACCACTATTGCTAAACCAGTACGAGCAGGCCGGGAGTTCCACGAATGTTTCAAGCCTCAGTGAGGGCACTCCTGATCAGTCCGCTGATCGCCGCCGGCATTCTTTTGAGCGGCTGCAGCGCCACAGTTGGTCCGGGAACCGACGCCGGCGGCGTAACGCCGGCTCCTGTTTCTGCCCAAGGCGCTGCCCGTGCTGCCGCCCCGGTGGCGGGCCCCGGCGAAGCGGTGGCCGCCGGCGCTCCGGTCGTGGAGGACCTGGCAGCCGGTGCAGACCCCGCCGCCCTCCCCGCCGGGGCGCTGTACAGGAACCCCGCCAACGGCCGGGACGAGGTGATCGTGGAGGACATCAGCCGCACCGCACTGCTGATCGGTGACTCGCAGTCCGAGCCCGCCAACAGCTGGCCGCGCCGCGCCTTGGCGGGACTGGGTTACAACGTGTTTTTCTGCGGAAAGGGCGGCACCGGCTTTGTAGCCTCGAACGGCGCCACCGGCAACTATGTCGATGCCCTGCAGTGGGGCGACTGGCATCTTCCCTACGGCCAGCCTCCGCTGATAGTTATCGAAGGCGGCGGGAATGACGCGAAGCAGGGGGCGGGCGACGACCAGATCAGGGCCAACGCCGAGCGGCTGATCACGACACTCAAGCAGCGGTATCCCGGTGCGAAGTTCGCCATGGTCGGCACATTGGCCAAGGGCGCGCAGCACGGCGGCGGCAGGCGGTCCGAAGTGGACTCGCTCCTGGGCGCCGTGGCTGCGGAACAGGGCATACCTTTCGTCGGCGCCGGGGACTGGCTGACCAGGTACGGCCTGGAGGTCCACCTCGCCGATGCCGTCCACATGAACGACGACGGCCACCGCGCCCTGGGCGAGCTGCTGCTGGAGCGCCTCGCCTCTCTCGGTTTGGGGCGCTAGACCGGACCGGTAAGCCCGGGTGCGGCTGGGCCGCAACCGGGCGGTTCCGACGGCGCAGGGCGGCTTACTCAGCTCCTGCCGCCAGCAGCTGGGCGCGCAGTTCACGGCGTTCACGCTGACGCTCCGGGTCGGGCAGGGGCACAGCGGCCAGCAGCTTCTGCGTGTAGGGCTCCTGCGGATTGCGGAGGATCTGGTCGCGGGCACCCTGCTCCACGATCCGTCCGCGCTGCATGACGCAGATCCGGTCGGCGAGAACATCGACGACGGCCAGGTCGTGGGTGACGAACAGGCAGGCGAAGCCCAGCTCCCGCTGCAGGTTCTGGAAAAGCTCCAGCACCTTGGCCTGCACCGACACGTCCAGCGCCGAGGTGGGTTCGTCCGCCACCATCAGCTTGGGCTTCAGTGACAGGGCGCGTGCAATGCCCACGCGCTGTTTTTGCCCTCCCGAGAGTTCATGCGGGTATCGGTTGCGGTATCCGCGCGGCAGCTCCACCTGGTCCAGCAGCGCTTCGATCCGTTTCTGCAGGTCGCTGCCCTTGGCCACGCCTGCCAGGTACATCGGCTCGCCGATGCTTTCACCGATGGGCAGACGCGGGTTCAGGGAGGAGGACGGGTCCTGGAACACCATGCCGATGTGCCGCCGGACCTGATGCAGCTGCCTGCCGTTCTTCTTCGCCGCGGAAATGTCCTGGCCTACAACCCGCATCCTGCCGGCGGCTACCGGCAGCAACCCCACCGCTGCCCGTCCGATGGTGGTCTTGCCGGAACCCGACTCCCCCACCAGCCCGACGACCTGTCCGGGATAGACCGTGAGGTTGGCGCCCTCGACGGCCCGGAATGCCGGCACGCGCCCCTGCTTGGGGTACTCGATGGCGACGTCCTCCAGCTCCAGGACCGGTTCGCCGGCAGGCCGGGCGGACTCCGCGGCGGCCAGGGCGGCAGCGTTCTCCCGCTCCCGGCGGAGCAGCTCCTCGTGGTTTACGGATTCCAGTTCGGCATGCGTGGCCGCCGCGAGGGCGGCGGTGACGTCCACGTCAGCGTCGGTGCCCGCGCCGCCCTGCCCGAGGTGCGGCACCGCTGCCAGGAGGGCCTGCGTGTAGGGGTGCCGCGGGTGGTGGAAGATCTCTTCAGCGGTGCCCGTTTCCACAATGGCTCCGCGCCGCATGACCGCGATCCGGTCGGCGAGGTCCGCCACGACGCCCATGTCGTGGGTGATCAGGACGATGGCGCTGTCCAGCTTGTTCCGCAGGTTCCTCATGAGGTCCAGGATTTCCGCCTGCACCGTCACGTCCAGGGCAGTGGTCGGTTCGTCCGCGATGAGCAGTTTGGGGTCGCAGGAGAGTGACTGTGCGATCATTGCACGCTGCCGCTGCCCGCCGGACAGCTGGTGGGGGTAGGACTTGAAGGCCTTTTCCGGGTCGGGCAGTTCCACGAGGTCCAGCATCTGCAGGGCACGTTGGCGGGCCTGGTCCGGGGACACCTCGTTGTGCAGCCGGACCGTCTCCATAATCTGGGCCCCGACGGTGTAGACGGGGTTGAGGGCGGTCATGGGCTCCTGGAAAATGACGGCCACGTCCTTGCCCCGGACACTGCGGATGTTTGAGGCGTCCGCGCCCAGCAGCTCCTTGCCCGAGAGTTTGACACTGCCGGAGACACGGCTGTTGCTGGGCAGCAGCCCCAGCAGCGCCATGGAACTGGCGCTCTTGCCCGAACCTGATTCGCCGACAATGGCCAGCACCTCACCGGCGCGGACTTCGTAGTTAAGTCCGACGGCGGCAGGCACCCATGCCTTGTCCACGCCGAAGTCGACGCTCAGGTCACGCACTTCAAGAACGACTGCGCCCTTGCCGTCCGAGCCGGACCGGGCGGGGCTGCTGCTGATGAAGTCAGTCATTGTGGGGTTTTCCTTTCACGCGTGCCGGCGGAACAGCTGGGATTAGTGCCGCGGCGCGGAATCCTGAATTATGGGGGGCATGAGCACTGCGCCGTCCGCCGAAAACGCGGCGATCTTCAAGGCCCGCACCAACAAATGGTTTGCCGGGCTTGCCTGGGTCCTGGCCGGTGCCGGTCTCGTCAGCACGGCCCTCGGCGGTCAGGCAGAAGCGGTGTCCGGCACCGGTCCGCTGTTGCTGACTGCATACCTTGGCTGGGTGCTGTTCTGGCGTCCGTCCGTTGTGGTCCACGACGCCGGCGTGACACTTGAAAACCCGTTCCGCAGCATTGCGGTGCCGTGGGCCGCCTTGGTGCAGGTGGACACGCGTTATGCACTGACACTGGTCACGCCGGCCCGAAGCTACGGCGCATGGGCAGCGCCTGCACCAGGAATCTGGGGCGGCCGCAACGCCCGCCCTGAGGACCTTCAGGGCCTGCCGGGGAGCACCTACGGCCCCGGCCAGTCCGTCCGGCCCGGCGATCTGAAAAGCACCGACTCGGGCCAGGCGGCACAGCTCGTCCGCGCCCGCTGGCAGCGGCTGGTGGAATCCGGGGCCCTCGACGCCGGTACCGCTGCTGACACGCCCGTCACTGTGAGGGTCCGGTGGCTGGAGCTCGGGATCACCGCAGCCCTCGTGGTGTTCAGCCTCTGGGGTGTGGCCCTGCTCTAGGCCGGGCAGCATGTCAGGCTCCCCTGCCGGGACCGGAGGCAGCACCGTCCCCGTCCGCGCTGTCCCCCGTGCTGCCTTCAGAGGCGGTGAGGGGAGTCTTCTCCGGCGACTTCGGGCCGCCTTCCCGGGCCTTCTTGGGGTTGAACTTTTTCTGCCGGGGATCAAAGGCGTCCCGCAGTCCGTCGCCGATAAAGTTGATGCTCAGGCAGATGAGGACGATGAACAGGCCGGGGAACCAGAACAGCCACGGCCTGGTGGTGAAGGCCTCCTGGTTTTGTGAGATAAGCAGGCCCAGTGATGTGTCCGGGGATTTCACACCCACGCCAAGGTAACTCAGCGCGGTTTCGGTGAGGATCGCCGCGGACATGGTCAGGGTGACGTTGACGATCAGGACGCCGACGGCGTTGGGCAGGATGTGCTTGAAAATGATCCGGGCATTGCTGGCTCCGGAGATGCGCGCGGCGTCGACGAATTCGCGTTCGCGCAGGGTCAGGAACTCACCCCGCATCAGCCTCGCAAGTCCCACCCAGCTGATCAGCCCAAGGAAGATGCCCAGGGCCAGCACGCCGTTGGTGCTCGCAAAGGACGCAAACCAGCTCCCCTCGTCCCGCCGGCCCGCAAACTGTGCCATGACGGCTGCCAAAAGCAGGGCAGGAATGATGATGATGACGTCGGTGAGGCGCATGAGGATTGCTTCTGTCCAGCCCCGGAAGTACCCGGACAGCGCGCCCACGGTGACGCCGATCAGGCCTGCAATGAGCCCGATGACAACCATGATGGTGATGGACTGCTGGGCACCGCGCATGGTCATGGCGAACAGGTCACGGCCGATCCGGTCCTGGCCGAAAGGATGTTCCCCCCAGGCGAGCGGCCAGAAGGAGGCCGTGGGCGCGCCGTCGTTGACGAGCGGTGAGACGGTCTCGTGGGTGTACTTCCACCACCCCGGGATGCCCGCATATCCCACGGACGTGAAGGCGGTGACGAAGATGATGGCGAAGACCACCAGGCCCGCAATGGCGCCGGAGTGCCCGAGGAACCGCTTGCGGACAATCTGCCCCTGGCTCAGTCCCCTGGCCTCGGTGACGGGCTCGATCCCGGCCGCCGGGTGCGCCTTGAGGCTCGCCTGTTCAGCTACGATTTCGTCCTGCTGGCTCGGCTGGCTCATGCTTTTACCCTTACTCGTGGATCCAGCGCGGAGTAGGCAAGGTCCGCGATGAGGTTAAACACCATGGCCGTGATGGCGACGCAGATGAAGACGCCCATGACCGGATTCGGGTCAACATGCAGGATGCCGTCGAGGAACAGGAATCCCATGCCGCGGACGGAGAACACCGTCTCTGTGATGACGGCGCCGCCGATGAGCCCGCCGATGTCGAAGGCAACGATCGTGGCCACCGGGATAAGGGCGTTCCGGAATGCGTGGCGCATGACCACGGTCCGCTCGGAGAGGCCCTTGGCCCGTGCCGTCCGGATGTAGTCCATGTTCATGATCTCGAGCATGGACGAACGGGTGAACCTCGTGTACCCGGCCAGGGAAATCAGGATGAGCGCCGTGGTGGGCAGGATCAGGTGGGTGAACGAATCGAGCCCCAGGATCCAGTAGTCGCCCTCAATGTTCGGGGTGCCGGCGCCGATGGTTGCAATGGGGCGTCCGCGGACCCTGCTGTTGTTGAAGTACGCCGGCCAGGCCTGCATGTAGCGGTCCAGGACAATGAGGAAACCGAGAAGGAAAGAGGTGAGCGCTGCCGCCCGCATGGACTGCCCGCGGTCGTATCCGCCCACGAGGTAGCCGATGCCCATGCCGACCAGGACCGTGGCGATCGCAAGGAGCACGATCATCAGGAATGTTGCCTGGTTGAGCAGCGGCTGGATGAGGAAGTAGGCAACCACGCCCGCCCCTGCGGCAATGAGCGCGGCCCGCAGCGCCTTGCGGTTCTTCAGGCCGGCCGTCAGCAGCGTCACGGCAAAGGCCAGGCCCACACCCGCAATGGCGATGACGACCGGGCCGAGTCCGGGGGTCTTGAACCACAGCGTGACCGAGAAGTAGATGAGCACCGCCGTGACCGCCGCGAAGACTATTCCGCCGGTCATGACCCGGCGCTTGAGATCACCCCCGGCGATTATCAGGGCCACGAGGCCAAGGACAGCACCTATTCCCGCGGCCACCGGCAGTGGAATCTCAGGGTCCCTGAGGAAGTTGTTGAACCCGATGGCGCCGAACTCCTTCAGCAGCACCGCAACCCAGAAGATCGGCAGGGAGAAGAACAGAAACGCCATGAACGTGACGCCATAGTCCAGGCTGCTGTACTGGCGCAGCGCTGTGATGATGCCCAGGGTGATGCCAATGAGAATCGCCAGCACGGTGGCTGCCGTAACAAGTGTGAGGGTCTGGACCAGGGCATGCCCCAGAGCATCGGTGATGGGCTGCCCGGCGATGTTCTTGCCAAGGTCACACGTCCCGGCAAAGGGAACGAGGCACTGGGCGGCGCCGCCCAGCCATTTGAAGTACCTGATGGGAGCAGGGGTGTCCAGGTCCAGGAGGGCCGAGCGCGAATCCATCAATTGCTGTTTGTTCGGGGCGCTGCTGGCCCGGAACTCGGCGAGCGGATCGCCGGACGCAGCGGTCAGCAGATACACCAGGAAAGATGCACCCAGAAGGATGAGTGCAGCGGTGACGAGCCGCCGGACAATGTAGGTCACCATCGTGAAAGAACCTCAGTATTCGGGTCCGGGGATTGCCAGGACCGGTCGCAGGTTTGGCCGTGCCCGCCTTCGTGGTGCCGGCACGGGGCGGGAGTTGCCGCCACAAGGCGCCGGGACCATGGTGCTTGATCCCGGCGCCTTAGTTAGCTTCTTGCAGTTGTGGTCACCGGCTTACTTCTCGGCCCACTCCCAGAAGTTCCACCAGACACCCGTCTGGTTAGGCATGAACTTCACGCCGGTGATCCGGTCGCTGTAGGCATCCACGCCGATCGACTGGAACAGCGGGAGACCGTAGGAGGAAGCCCAGATCTTCTGGTCGATCTGCCTGGTGAGCTCGTCCTGCTTGCCGCGGTCCGTCGTCACGATGAGCTCGTCCATCAGCTTGTCGGCCTCAGGATCGCTGAACTTGTTGAAGTTGGACCCGTTGCCCGTGCGGAAGATCTGCGGTACGCCGGAGACGCCGACGCCCGGGTTGATCCAGCCGAAGATGGTGGCGTCGTAGCCGCCCTTGCCCAGCGCCTTGCCCCAGTCGGAGCCGCCGAGGCCGCCGTCGACGATCTTGAAGCCTGCCTGGGTGGCAGATTCACGGACCAGGGAGAAGGCATCCACGCGGTTCGGGTTGTCCTTGTTGTACATGATGCGGATTTCCGGAGTCTTGCCGGCGAGCAGCTTCTTGGCTCCGTCAATGTCAACATCCTGGTAGGCGGCCGAGCCGTTTTCCTTCACGGTGTCCGCGTAGGCGGGCTGGGCCGGAACGAACAGCTGCGAATCAAGCGGCTTGGCTTCCGGATCCAGCTTCTTGACGATCTTGTCCACGATGTCCTTGCGGGGAACCGTCTTCAGGAATGCTTCGCGGACGTTCTTGTCGGCGAATACTCCGTAAAAGTTCAGGTCAATGTGGTCGTAGGACAGCTGGTTGCCCTGTTCCACCGTGACGCCCTGGCTCTCGAGTGCCTTGAGCTGCTCGAGCGTGTCGGCGGAGGCCTGCGGAGCGATGATGTCCGCTTCGCCGTTCTTCAGTGCCTGGACCTGTGCCGGTGCCGAGCCGATGTAGCGGACGGTGATTTCGTCGAGCTTCGGTTCGGGGCCCCAGTTGTAGTCCTTGTTCCTGACCATGGTCAGGGACTGGTCCTGGTTCACGCTCTTGACAATGAACGGGCCGTTGGACAGGAAGAGGGTCGGGTCGCTGGGCAGGGTCTTGGTGTCGAAGCCGGTGTTCCAGAAATCGGACATGGCCTTGAGCTTGCTGTCTGCCGGCTTGGGTGACTTGGCGTCACCGCGCGGCAGTTTCTTGAGGTGGTCGATGAACTCCTGGGTGTCGGCCATGCCGGCCTTCTTTGCCAGGATGTGCGCCGGGATGTCGATGCCGGGCCCGCCGAGTGCGATCTCCCAGTCGGCGAACGGCTTGGAGTATTTCAGCGTCATGGATCGGTTGTCGTCGCCGATCTCCGGGAAGTCGGTGAGTGCGAGGCCCGTCGGGTCCCCGGCGTACGAGAAGTACGACGTTCCTGCTTTGCCGTCCGCATCGGCGTCGTTGTAGTACCCGGAGAAAGCTGCCCACTGAAGGAGGAGGTCAGCCGCCGTGACGGGGGTGCCGTCCGACCACTTCACGCCTTCATTGATGGTGTACTTGACGGTCAGCGGATCGTCAGAGGTCTTTTCCATCTTGCCGAACTTTTCATTCCGGACGATGTTGAGCTGGTTGTCGATGTAGTAGAAGCCGGAGTGCGTTGCGTAGCTGATTTTGGAGTTGATGTCAGTGTTGCCGTCGGCTGTGTTGGGGTTGAACGTGTTGAACGCATTCACCTCGACCACGGTGGCTGTGCCGCCCTGCTTGCCGGCCGCGTTGCTTGTCGGGGTTGTCCCGGTGTTGGTGCTTGCGCAGGCGCTGAGTGCCAGCGCCGCTGCCGCGGCGACGCCTACTGCTTTGGAAATACGACTGAATCGCATTCCGCCTCCTATGTCTCTTTATTGTGGAAAGGACCGCCGTTGAAGACGCCGACCAGACAGCCACATCCCCCAGTGAGCATGTGGCATGTCTCACATGGGAAGTAGCCTAGACCCGCGCGCCGTGCCTGCGGCCCGAAAGTTGCCCCTCAGTAAAGGTTGTTATCGAGATGCAACCTAGCATGCCGCGTCCCGGGAAAACAGGTCCATGGCTGCGGGCACCAATCACAACAGAAGCGCCTCGCCAAGGGACCAGGGCTATTGCTTGTTAATCCTCAATCACTAAAACGGAAAGGAAGGCTGCGCAGCATTTACCTGTTGCCGGGGTTCATCACTCCTGCCTACGCTTGACGTGGGAGTGCCCGTCATCCCATTGGGGGAAGGCTTGCACGTGGTCTTCGCTTGGGGGGCGCTGCCGTAACGGGTCGGCTCCACGGTCTCTCCTGCGGCAACTGGGGCCGGCTCCGTATGACTTCCTGGCCCGTAGCCTCACCGCTATGTCGGCGCGGACAGCAAAGAACCCCCGCAGGCTTGTGGCCGCGGGGGTTCTTCTGGTCGAAGCCTCCTTGATTGGGGGAACAAGGAGGCGCCTGAACCAAGGTATTAGAAAGTGTGCTTAGGGTCCAAATCCGTCCAGCCGGCAGCCAGGGACAGGTCGGGAATGACGCTTCTCCGATAGGCGCTGAAGCGTCTGGTCAAACGTTGAAGCGGAACGTGCCTTATTAACCCGCACATTCTTGGCTGGTTCTGTTCGCCTTGAATTCTAGGGGTTTGGGGTGTTGGGCAAGACTGCCCGTAAGTGGCACTTTGCGGACTTTCCGCGGACTGGGCAGGATACTCTGTGCGAAGTTGTTCGCACTTTCACGGGGGAAAGATATGCAATTCAAGCGTTCAGCCGGTGTCTTCGTGGCCGGCGTTACCCTGACGTTCGCGGGGCCTCTGCTGAGCCTCATTGGCGCAACCTTTGGCACCTGGTCCTTTGCTTCACTGAGGGATAACGGCATGAGCGGAGCGTTCATCGGCCTGACAGCTCTCGGCGGCCTGGTTTCGTTTATCGGGCTCATCCTGCTTGTGGTGGCCGTGCACCGGGCGCTGGTGAAGATCGACGCGCTTCCCGTGCGGACCCAGTCTTCCCGCCAAGACTGGGCGCCATACCAGTAAGGAGGTCGGCCGTGCTTTCGCCCGATTGCGCCCGCGGCCATTCAGGCGAACGGGTCCCGCTCGAGCACTGCCCACCATTCATCGGCCGAGCTGCCGCGCTGCCGGCGGTTCGCTTGGGAGCGCATTCAACCAGGATTCGAGTTCGCTCGCGAGAAGCACTGGCTTGCTCGGCGTACCTTGCGGTCAGGCCGTTGGCGCGGATAGCTCGCCGGAGGGTATCCGTGCTATGCCCGGTAGTCTCCGCGGCTTCCTCAAAGTTGTAGGCAAGTTTGGGCTTGGTCAGCGTGGGGTACGTCACATCCTGAGTCATGATGCCGATGCTATTCCCGCCCGCAGTCCGGCACTATTATGTTCCTCCACGCGAGAAGGCGGGGGCTGGAGCTCCCAAGTGGTCCGGGGCTCTTCCGTCCCGCCACGGGGCGGGCACTGGGGAAGGGGAGACTCACCAAGAAACCCCTCGCCCCTGGAAGTTCGATTGCAGCCTCGGTCCAGACCAAACATCAGACAGAGAACCCCGTCCGGGCTGCATCAGTAAAGGTTCCCTGCCTATGCCCACACTAATAGTCAGCATGCTTATCAATCAACAGGGTCGATCGCGTATCATCCGTTTACCGTTGCCGCAACGATGCACGCCTTCTGCGGCTTCGGTAGGTGGCCCGCTCTTACTCGCAATTGGGGGGGCGGGCCACCGGCCTAGCCAGGCAGGGGTCCGGGGGGCGCATCCCCACCAGACAGCGAAGAACCCCCGCTACGAATCTGGCGTTGCAGGGGTTCTTCTAGGTCAGCGCCGACACGAATTGGGGGCCGCGGCAACACTGGCATAAAACTATCGTCAGCATGCTTAGTTTTCAAATCCGGCGATTCCTGCTGCGTGTCGAACCAAAAGCGCCCCTGGCCTCATGTGGGGCCGAAGGCGCTTTTGTGTTGGACAGAAAGTGTCTCCGCCCTCATGGGGGGTAGGGCGGAGACACTCTAGCGGCGGTAGCCCATTGGGGGGATGTTCTACCTGCTGCAAGCTGATAACTTCCACCTTGGGAATACCCTCGGGCTCCTTGGAGTGGTTCCTTCCCAATGCCCAAGCAGGCGCATCTAAAATGCCAACTTGCTGTAAGGAGTCTCTTGATTTGCCGTACGTATACTCCGGTGCATCCGATGCCGTAACGACGCACGCTTTCTGCGGCTTCGGTAGGTGCCCCGCTCCAAACCCCAACTCGGAGCGGGCCACCGCCCTACTCGGGCAGGAACCCGGGCAGGCGCTTCCCCCCTTGGATGGAGCGGAGTTCGGGCGGGCACTGGTGGTAGGCGATGATGTCCCACTCTGACGCTGTGAGCCTGCGAACGGATTCTTTCGGAAGCCATGCTGAGTGCATGTGGCCTTCGTCGTCTCGCCAGCGCGTAAGAATGAGTCCGTGCCCCCAGCGCATAGCTTCTCCGTAGACGTTCACGGTCCTGCGATCCACCAGGGGAACTGCCGCCTCAACCCGCGGCCACTGCCCGTACTCCCACGACCGAACGTCGTCCCGAACGCCCTCGAACTCTGGTGCAAGGTAGTCATACGAGAGCCGGCAAGGGTAAAGGCGGGCATGGGGCCAATATATCCGCGCCGCTCGCCCTGCCTGCACAGCAGCCGCACCACCGAATTCAAGTCCATCTTCACCATCTCGTGGACAGTAAGTGGTGGGTGAGACATTGGATCGTAACAGGGCAGCGAACTTGCTTTGTCAGTTGAATGGACATGGGACAATTCGTGGACGCTCGTATCTCAAGCTGAAACTTTCTATACCCATATGGGGGACCCATGCACGCCCAGCCTTCTAGGTACGCCCGCATCAAAGCACTTCTCACCACTAGGCCGCGCAGTGCCCACCTGCTCGGTCGCACCGCCGCCGCTTCCGGCATTGTCGCCGGTCTGCTGATGACAGGACTCTCCGTCCCCGCGGAGGCAGCAACTGTGTACAAGGCACCGCTGCGGACCGCCGTGCGAGCCCTAACGGTTCAGGCGGAGAACAATGCAGGATACGATCGGAACCGCTACTTCGGCGTCTGGAACGATGCCAACAGGGACTGCCAGAACACGCGGCACGAAGTACTGGTCTGGGAATCCAAAGTGCGGCCAACGTACAGCAGCCGCGGGTGCACCGTCACCAAAGGACGATGGGTCACCACATGGGACAACCGGGTGCACACATCGCCCACCACGGTCCAGATCGACCACCTAGTGCCCGTGGCCGAGGCATGGGGCTCGGGAGCGCGCTTTTGGACCCAAGCGCGCCGCGTTGCCTTCTACAACGACCTGGGAGACTCACGCACGCTCAATGCCCAGACCTCCGCACTCAATGCCTCTAAGCAGGCCAAGGGACCGGAAGCATGGCTCCCGCCGGCAAAGGCCTTCAGGTGCACTTACATCGCCGAGTGGGTTGCCGTGAAGATCAGGTGGGGCCTGCGGGTCGACAGTGTGGAAAAGGCGGCGCTGACTCGTTGGGCTAATGCCTGCCCCAACGTCACGCTTACAGTCACCAAGGTGTAAGAACGCTCCTGCGCCAACTTTAGGAGCCCCGCGGTCACTGCCTGCGGGGCTCCTCGTCCGTTATGACGAAGAGCGGGGCACTTTTGTTGGGACACCACGAATTATGTAGACCCGCGGGCCCGTTCTCCGTGTTCTTCAGTTATATCCGGCAAGCTTCCTCAAGGATCGCTAACTCGTGGTCGGCCCATTCATACTCTTCCGTTCCAGCGTCCCAAAGCTTCCGCCCGGCCGCCTTCAAGCCCCTCGGGTCGTAGCCGATTCACTATCTGACATCACATCTTCCTTTCAAGAGGCCCCCGCAGGAGCCGATCTACGAAGCCCGAAATAGGCCCGATTAACTCGCCGTTCAAACCCCGCCCCTGAGGCCCAGAAACGCCGCCATAAGCCAGTCAGAGGCACCCAAGGGCCCGTTATTCGGGACCGGGTATCAAATTGCGCAATGCAGGAGGTGCGAAGCGGGGGCGGGGGAAGGGACTTCGGGCGTACCCCTTAGCCGTCCGTTTGGTGGTGCGGCGGAGCCAGGTCGCCATCTTGTGGAACCGACCCCCGCCATCACCGTTACTGTCTGTTTAGAGGACGTGGACTCCGCCTGCTTTTAGGACTTCCTGGCGCTGGTGTGCTGCTGCTGCCTGCTTGCGGCGCTCTACATGTTCTGTTCGCTCTACATGTTCTGTTGGCGTTGCGAGGTTCAATGTGATGCCTTCGAAGTCGCCGCGAGCAACGGCGACAAGCGCAGCGTCAATGTCGTCCTTGGCTGCGATGCCGAGCGCACGCATAGCCCGTGTGCCGGCCAACTCCCGCTCATTGATGGTGATGGGCGTGTAGTTGCGTGTGCCCTGTGTCTGCTCCACCACAGCCACGGGCAGGGACACGATGGCAGGATGGACAGCAGTGCGGGCGGTTCGCAGTTGGGCGTGGGCTGCTTGTAGAGGGCGGCGTAGACGCCGAGCTGGGCGAGGATACCGCGGGCCTGCTTGTATTCCTTTGCGGTGTCCGCTTCTACGTTCGCTGCCATGTCGAGCGGGGCGTGTGGCGGGAGCTTCCGGGCCGCGCGGTAGCCAATTCCTTTGCGAGCTTCTCAAAGGTTGGTTCGAGGTCTTCCGCTGCCTGCTCGACAAACCGGGGAATGCTGCGGGTCATCGCCCTGGCGAGGTTGCGGTTTAGCGCGTCTTTGAGGGCCTGGGCTGCTTGGGCGGTGTCCTCGGTGATGGCGGCCTGCCTCCCCACCAGAACACCGTGGGCCACTGGTGGCGGAAGACCGTCAAGGCCGCCGGCCTCTCGGGCGTGAAGCTCCACGACTTGAGGCACTTCTACGCCTCGGGGCTCATCGCTGCCGGGTGCGACGTCGTGACCGTGCAGCGGGCCCTGGGCCACTCCAAGGCAACCACGACACTGAACACTTATGCGCACCTGTGGCCGACAGCAGAAGACCGCACAAGGTCCGCAGCCGGAGCGATGATGAACGAAGCTCTTGGGATTCCTGCGGACTCTGTGCGGACTGCCGGGGCCTAAACCCAGTGTTTATGCGGGAAAAACGGCCTGCTCACACGTTGAAGCGGAACTCGACGACATCGCCGTCGGCCATTACATATTCCTTGCCTTCAATACGGACCTTGCCGCGGGACTTTGCTTCCGCCATGGATCCGGCCTCGACCAGATCTTCGAAGGAAACCACCTCGGCCTTGATGAAGCCGCGCTGAAAGTCCGAGTGGATGACACCGGCCGCCTGCGGCGCAGTGTCCCCCTGGCGGATGGTCCAGGCCCGGGCTTCCTTGGGGCCGGCCGTGAGGTAGGTCTGCAGCCCTAGCGTGTGGAACCCAACGCGGGCCAGCTGGTCCAGGCCCGACTCATCCTGACCGTTCATTTCGAGCATCTCGCGGGCCTCGGCCTCATCCAGCTCGACGAGGTCGGCCTCAAGCTTGGCATCGAGGAAGATGCAGTCGGCGGGTGCAACCATGGCTCGCAGCTCGGCCTGCTTCTCGGGGCTGCCGAGAATTCCTTCGTCCGCGTTAAAGACATAGATGAAGGGCTTGGCGGTCAGGAGGCTGAGTTCCTTCAGGTGCTCCATCTCCAGCTTGTCGCTCTTGATGGAGGAGTAGATGGTGTCCCCGCGTTCCAGCACGGCCTGCGCTGCCTTGATGGCTGCGAGTTCCGCGGCTTCCCGCTTCTTGATCTTGACTTCTTTTTCGATCCGGGGAATTGCCTTCTCGATGGTCTGCAGATCGGCGAGGATCAACTCGGTGTTGATGGTTTCCATGTCCGAGCGGGGATCAACCTTGCCGTCCACGTGGATAACGTCGGGATCGTCGAAGACGCGCACCACTTCGGCGATGGCTTCCGCTTCACGGATGTTGGCGAGGAACTGGTTACCCAGCCCTTCTCCTTCGGACGCGCCCTTGACGATGCCAGCGATGTCCACGAACGACACAGCTGCCGGAAGCACCCGCTGCGATCCGAAGATTCCGGCCAGCTCCTGAAGCCTGGAGTCGGGCAGGTTGACGACGCCGACATTCGGTTCGATGGTGGCGAACGGATAGTTCGCCGCCAGCACCTGGTTCCGGGTCAGTGCGTTGAAAAGGGTTGATTTGCCGACGTTGGGCAGTCCGACGATGCCAATAGTAAGAGCCACGGACAACAATTCTACCTGTTACGGCGATGCCATAAAGGCAGGGGCAGAGGAGGTGACAGGTTCGAGAGGCGAGTCAGGGCCAGCACACCGCCAGCACACCGGCAAGTGGGAGCGGGGCTGGCAGCGTCTTCGGCAGAAATGTCGTACCTGCGTGCCACAGTGAAGGCATGGATTCTTTTGCACTGATTTTGGCCCTCCTGATGCTGCTGCTCGGCGCCTTGGCGGGGGCGGCCTTCGCGTATGTGGTCATGCGACGCCGCAATGTGGCGCTCGAGGCGGATTTCGACGGCGTCTCGGCACGGCTCTCGGAGGTCAGCGCGCAATACGCCGCAGCCGAAGCCGAGCGGAGGCTGCTGGCGGCGCAAAACCGGGAACTCGGGGAATCACGCCAGCAGGACGGCAGCGTTCTGCGTGCTTTGGCTCCGGTGGCCGAGAAACTCAGCGCGGTCCAGCAGCAGGTTTCCCTCCTGGAACGCGACCGGCTGGAACAGTACGGGCAGCTCGCTCAGCAACTGCAGGAGGCCAGGCTCTCTGACCAGCAGCTCATGAGATCCACGCACGCCCTCGAAGCGGCCCTTCGCTCGAACAGCGCCCGCGGCCAATGGGGCGAAGTCCAGCTACGCAGGGTGGTGGAAGCGGCCGGGATGCTCCGTCATGTGGACTTCTACGAACAGCTGCACAGCCCGGGTACTGATGCTTCCGTCCGTCCGGATCTGGTGGTCCAGCTGCCAGGGGACAAGCAGCTGGTGGTTGACGCGAAGGTGCCGCTGTCCTCCTACCTTGAGGCCCAGGACCTTGGCCAGACTGACCCCGACAATGCCGGGAGCCGTTCCACCCAGCAGGCCCTGCTGGCAGCCCATGCCAAAGCACTCAAGTCCCACGTCGACGCCCTGAGCAATAAGAAGTACTGGGACATCTCAGGCAACTCGCCCGAGCTGGTCATCTGCTTCCTGCCGGCCGAGTCCATCCTCGCGGCCGCCCTCTCCGCTGATCCGGGGCTCTTGGACCACGCCCTTTCCAAGAACGTAGTGCTTGCGTCACCCGGCACTCTGCTGGCCGTGCTGAAGTCCGTTGCGTTCACGTGGCGGCAGGACGTGCTGACCGACAGTGCGCGTGAACTGTTCGAGCTGGCCCGGCAGCTCTATGAGCGCATGGGCACCCTCGGTGAGAATGTCAGCAAGCTGGGGTCCTCCCTGAAAACGTCGGTGGACCGGTACAACTCGATGGTCGGCACGCTGGAAGCGCGTGTCTTGCCAACCGCGCGGAAACTCAATGCCCTCGACGCCGCCGGCCTTGCCGCCCCGTCCGCGGTTCAGGTCACTCCCCGCGCCGTTTCCGCACCTGAACTGCAGGAGCGGGCTCAGAGCGTGCGGGAGTTGGACGAGGCGTCCGAGGAGGACGCTGCCTAGGGTTTTCGGCGGCCGCTAGTTTGAGCGCCGGCCGCCAAGGGCGCGTGAGACATCGCCCGCTGCCTTCAGGGTTGCGCGAAGCTCCTTGGGAAGTGAAAAGAGCAAATCCTCTTCCGCGGTGACGACTTCCTCGACGGCACCGTAGCCGTAGTCGGCCAGCAGGCGGAGCACGTCTTTGACCAGCACCTCGGGCACGGACGCGCCGGACGTGACGCCAACGGTGGAAACGCCCTCAAACCAGGCCTCGTCCACCTCGTTGGCAAAGTCCACGCGATACGAGGCCTTGGCTCCGTACTCGAGGGCAACCTCAACCAGTCGCACTGAGTTCGACGAGTTCGCGGAACCGACCACAATCACCAGGTCCGCCTGTGGAGCGATCTTCTTGATGGCGACCTGGCGGTTCGTGGTCGCGTAGCAGATGTCGTCACTGGGGGGATCCTGCAGGGTGGGGAACCGCTCTTTAAGGAGCCTGACCGTTTCCATGGTTTCGTCAACGCTCAATGTGGTCTGGGAAAGCCAGATGACCTTTTCCGGGTTCCGTACCGTTACCTTATCCACTTCATGCGGGCCGTTGATGATCTGGATGTGCTCAGGGGCTTCGCCCGCGGTCCCTTCGACTTCCTCGTGGCCGTCATGGCCGATCAGCAGGATGTCAAAGTCGTCCTTTGCGAAGCGCACCGCTTCCTTGTGAACCTTGGTGACCAACGGGCAGGTGGCGTCGATGGTGCGCAGGCCCCGGTCCTCCGCGGACTGGACCACGGCAGGTGACACCCCGTGCGCCGAAAAGATCACCAGCGCACCCTCCGGCACCTCGTCCGTTTCGTCGACAAAAATGGCTCCCTGTTCTTCCAAGGAACTGACCACGTGCACATTGTGGACAATCTGCTTGCGGACGTAAACAGGAGGCCCGTAGTGCTCCAGCGCCTTTTCCACGGCGATGACGGCCCGGTCAACGCCGGCGCAGTATCCGCGCGGGGCCGCCAGCAAGACCTTCTTTGGACCGGCCACAGGCGCGGCTGCCTGCACTTCCTCGGGTGAACGGCGCCGGCGCGGAACTGTTGGCATCGAGAGGGAGACAGCTGAGGAGGTCATTGCTCCATGCTACCGGGTGCGGCATGGCCTCCCGGCGGGACTATGCCCCGGGCGAACCTGGTCGCGAACCTGGCCCGCAACGCTCCTGGTTCCATCCGGACACCGGAAAGCCGGGGCGAAACTCATCCCCTGCGGGTCCGGCCGCCGAGCAGACGCCCGGCAAAACCGGCGGCCACCAGCACGGCGCCGGTGACGGCCGCCGTCGTGATCCATGACCCAAAGCCCCGGGTCGAGGCGGCGACAAACTCCTGCACGAACAGGTCGGCAACTTCGTTGCCACTCGCCGTACCTGCGGCCGCCTCCGAGGCAAAGCGCGATCCCAGGCTCCACAGCCCCGCCAGCCCGAGAGCACCGACGCCTGCTCCGGCGAACACAGTCCATCGCCGGCGGGCCGCCACAAACGCCAGGAGAAACGCGATTCCCGCCCCAATGGCCAGGATGGAGCCAAGTGGCGCGTACGCGGCGACCTGTTCGATCTGCTGCCGCTGGTTTGGCTGTCCCACGGTCAGCAGGGTCTGGTCCGGAGCCTCCATCGCGACTCCGGCGCGCTCCGCAATCTGGCTTGTGACGAGCCCCACCAGAGGTGCCACATCCAGCGTGACGGTTGAGGCGGAGCCGGTTCCTGAAGGGGCGGAACCCGCGGCGCCAAAGTTCAGCCGATGGCTTTTACGCAGCGTCTCCTCCCACGCGGCCGGATAGCCCGGCAGCCCGGCGAGGGAGGCTGCAGCGGATTCCAGCAGGGGCCTGACAATCCCTGCCGCGGGCTCGGGTATCGCTCCCCCGGTATCGATCCCGCCCACGGCGGCGGCCGCGAGCCTCTGCTGAAAAGCGGGATCCTTTCCCAAGGGAGCGGCCAGCGCAACGAAGCCGTCTTCCTGAACGATGTTGCGGTCCACCCACACGGCCGGGACGGCAACGGCGGACAGCAACAGGCCAATGACTACGGCCAAGGCCGAAACAATAGAACGCAAGGGATTCCTAGCTGGTTGGGGTTCCTGGCAGGTCATAGGGACATTGCCATCCTAGGCAGGTCGCTCCACTGGCAAAAAATGTCGTCACCGGGTGATAAAGCTATGGATAGAGTTGATTAGCCGGGGTGCAGGCTCCACGTGCGGGCATAGTGCATCAGAGGCACAGCGCATCAGCAAGCTCAGCGCAACGGCAAGACGCGAAAGCACACAAGGCAAAGGACGGGCACATGCAACAGGCGAACGCCTCCACCCGGGCCGCGCATGGCTGAAAATGCCATTGTCCCCGGCACCGCTCCCACGACCGTGCCCGCCACCGCCGCCGAGACAACCCCGGACAACCCGTGGCCGCTGCAGCTGCTGTCCCAAAAACTCAAGGCGCATATCGAGCGTGCACCGGCGGCGTGGGTCGAGGGCCAGGTCATCGAACTCAATCGCAGGGGCACCAACGCCTTCCTGACGCTCAGGGACGTGGACGCCGAGATTTCCCTGCCTGCTTCGGTCTGGTCCAAGATCCTGGACCGCCAGGAGAGCCCGCTGGAACGCGGCAGCAGGGTGGTCGCCCTCCTGAAGGCCGAGTTCTGGCTCAAGACCGGACGCCTCAACATGTCCGTCAAGGACATCCGTCCTGTGGGCCTGGGCGATCTCCTGGCCAGGATTGAGAGGCTGCGCCACGCGCTCGGCGCCGAAGGTCTCTTCGCCGAGTCGCGAAAGAAGCGGCTCCCCCTGCTGCCGCACCGTATCGGCCTCATCACCGGCCGGGACTCGGACGCGAAGAAGGACGTGCTGCGGAACGCGGCGCTGCGGTGGCCCGCCGTCGAATTCGAGATCCGGGAAGTCGCTGTCCAGGGAAATACCGCCGTGGCCCAGATCATCCGGGCGCTGAAGGAACTGGACGCCCGTCCCGATGTCGACGTGATTGTCGTCGCCCGCGGCGGCGGCGCGTTGGAAGACCTACTCCCTTTCAGCAACGAGGAGCTGATCCGGGCCGTAGCCGGCGCCGTAACTCCCGTTGTCAGCGCCATCGGGCACGAGGCGGACCGCCCCATCCTGGACGACGTTGCCGACCTGCGCGCGTCAACGCCAACGGATGCCGCAAAGCGGATCGTTCCTGAGGTCTCGGAGGAGCTTGCCCGCGTGCGCCAGGCGGAAGCCCAGCTGCACCGCTCAGTAACGCAGCTCGTCGCCAGGGAAGCCGACCGCCTCGCTGCCCTGCGATCGCGCCCCGTTCTTGCCGCCCCCGAAGTCATGGTCAACGTGAGAGAGGAGGAAGTGGAGCGGCTTGCGCGCCGGTCCACTGCCGCCATCAGCGCTGCCGTCACGAGGGCGGCGGACCAGCTTGGGCATCTGCAGGCCCAGGTTCGGGCGCTGTCGCCGCAACAGACGCTGGACCGGGGCTATGCCGTGGTCCAGCTCGCCGCGGGCAGCGGGCCATCCGCCGGGACCGTCGTCCGGCACCCCTCGGAGGCGCCCGCCGAAACCGACCTCTCAATCCGGGTCGCGGGCGGCAAGTTCGGTGCGACGTCCACCGGCGCCCCGCAACCGGCAGGCGCCCGCCGGCCCGCCGGCACCTGAGCCGCCGCAGCGGATCAACCAACCAAAACCGACACGACAGGTGAAACCCATGACTGACAACCCCGCCGAGGCAAACGCGGCATCACCGGCGACTCCCATCCCCGCAGACATCGAGGCATTGAGCTACGAGGAGGCACGCGAACAGCTGATAGGCGTCGTCTCCAAACTCGAAGCCGGCGGGACAAGCCTCGAGGATTCCCTCGCCCTCTGGGAACGGGGCGAGGCCCTGGCCCGGCGTTGTGAAGAATGGCTGGAGGGAGCCCGGAAGAGGCTCGCCGCCGCCCGCCAGGACGGCTGAGAAGCGGGTCGGGACCTTACAGCCCGGTCAGGACCGTTCGACCAGCCGCCGTTCTGCTTCCACATCGAAGTCGGCCTTCGGCCACTCGAGATTCAGCCCCTCCAAGGCGGAGAGCAGCAGTTCCTGCACGGCGATCCGTGCGTACCATTTCTTGTTCGCCGGGACCACGTACCAGGGGGCCAGTTCGGTGCTGGTTATATCGAAGGCAGCCTGGTAGGCGGCCATGTAGTCTTCCCAGAACGCGCGCTGCTTCAAATCCCCGGTGCTGTACTTCCAGTGCTTCTCAGGGTTATCAAGGCGAGCCAGCAGCCTCTTCTTCTGTTCGTCCCGGCTGATGTGCAGCATCACCTTGACGACCTTCGTCCCGGCGTCCGTCAGCCGTTCTTCGAACTCATTGATGGCGGCGTAGCGGCGCTTGATCTCCTCGGGCGGCGCCCAGGCGTGGACGCGGTGAATCAGCACGTCCTCGTACTGTGACCGGTCAAAAACGCCCATCATGCCGGCGGCAGGCACTTCCTTTTCAATCCGCCACAGAAAGTCGTATGACTTCTCCTCATCGGTGGGCGCCTTGAAGGCCTTGAGCTGGACGCCTTGAGGATCCATGGCGCCCATGACATGGCGGACAATGCCGCCTTTGCCGGCCGTATCCATGGCCTGCAGGATCAGCAGCACCCGTTTGGTGCCGCCGAACCTGGCCTCCGCGAACAGCTTCTCCTGCAGCTCCGCCAGCTTGCCGTCCTGATGAGCAAGGAGCGCTTCGCCCCCGGCTTTGTTTCCCGTGTAACCGGGCGTCGCGTCAGGGTCGACGGATGCAAGCTGGAATCCGTCGTCAACCCGCAGGGCCATGGCCGGAGACTCCACGAAATCCATGACATCGGTCATGATGACCTCTTTCCCACAGTTGTATGTGGGAACAGGCTAGTTCCCCTGATACCTGCTGAGGAAGTCTCCCATGCGGCCGACCGCTTCTTCGATGTCCTTGACGTTTGGCAGCGTCACCATCCGGAAGTGGTCGGGCCGCACCCAGTTGAACGCCCTGCCGTGTGACACGAGGATCTTCTGTTCCTTAAGCAGGTCCAGGACAAACTTCTCGTCATCACGGATGTGGTAGACCTCGGGGTCCAGCCTGGGGAACAGATACAGGGCTCCCCTGGCCTGCTGGGTGCTCACGCCGGGGATGGCATTGAGCATGTCGTAGGCCTTGTTCCGCTGCTCGAGCAGGCGTCCGCCGGGCAGGATGAGGTCGTTGATGCTTTGGTAGCCTCCCAGCGCGGTCTGGATGGCATGCTGGGCGGGAACGTTCGCGCACAGCCGCATGTTCGCCAGCAGGTTGATGCCTTCGAGGTAGTCCGAGGCTTCCTTCTTCGGGCCGGAGATGGTCATCCACCCGGCGCGGTAGCCGCAGACCCGGTAGGCCTTGGACAGTCCGCTGAAGGTCAGGCACAGGACATCATCCCCGGTGAGGCCGGCCATGTTCACATGCACTGCGTCCTCGTACAGGATCTTCTCGTAGATCTCATCGGCGAACAGCACCAGCCCGTGCTTCTCGGCCAGCGCCACGATCTTGCGCAGGGTGCTTTCCGGATAGACGGCTCCGGTGGGATTGTTCGGGTTGATGACCACGATGCCCTTGGTGCGCGGCGTGATCTTGGCTTCGAGGTCTTCCAGGTCCGGCTGCCAGCCCGACTCCTCATCGCACAGGTAGTGAACGGGCCGTCCACCGGCCAGGGCAACGGAAGCCGTCCATAGCGGGTAGTCGGGGGTGGGGATCAGGATTTCGTCCCCGTCCTCCAGCAGCGCCATCAGCGACATCGTGATGAGTTCACTGACCCCGTTGCCGAGGTAGATGTCATCCACGTGGATGTTCTGGATGCCGCGGGTCTGGTAGTACTGCGATACGGCAGTGCGGGCCGAGAAGATGCCCCTGGAGTCGCTGTATCCCTGGGCATGGGGCAGGTGGCGGATCATGTCCACCAAAATCGCGTCCGGCGCTTCAAAACCGAAAGGTGCGGGGTTGCCGATGTTCAGTTTGAGGATCCGGTGACCCTCCGCCTCCATCTGCTGGGCGGCCTGAAGAATCGGTCCACGGATGTCGTAAAGGACATTATGAAGCTTGGTGGACTGCTTGAATTCTGCCATCCATCAAATATGCCATATGCGGGATGTTCTGCCGGGGAGACGTGCCTCACACCGCACTGCGGCCCGGCAGCGGTCCGCGCGCCCGGATTAGGGACCGGGTTAACGGCCGACGGCGGCTGCCGGCCTTCACGTGGAAGTCCGGCAGCCGCCGTCGTGCTTGGGAGCCGTGCTCGGGAAACGCTCGGCGGATGCCCTGCCCAGCGGGCCTAACTTTACGGGCCTTACTTAACGATGCCCTTTTCCTTGAGCCATCCGGCTGCCGCGTCCTTCGCGCTCTGCTTCTGGTCGCCGCTGACGGCCCGGTTGAGGTTGATGAGGTCCTCTGTTGTCAGGGTCCTCGACACGTTGTTCAGTGCCTCCTTGGCCTTGTCGGTCATCTTGGCGCTGTTGTAGAGGGGCAGCACCTGCTGTGCCTTGAAGTTGTTCTTGGGGTCTTCCAGCACGACGAGGTCGTTGTCCGCGATGGACGGGGTGGTCGTGTAGATGTCGGCAACCTGCACCTCATCCTTCAGGAGCGCCTGCAGGGTCAGGTTGCCACCGCCGTCGCTGAATGGCTTGAGTCCCTTGAGCTCGCAGCCGTAATTGCTCTTAAGGCCGGGGAAGCCGTAGGGGCGCGTTTCGAAGGTGGCGGGAGCTGCCATGGTGAAGTTCTTGCACACCTTGGCAAGGTCCTCAATGGACTTGAGCTGGTGCTTCTCCGCTGTGGCCTTGGTAACCACCATGGCGTCCTTGTTCTCCGCCTTGGACGGCTCCAGCACGCCGAGGCCCTCCGGAAGCTTGTCCGGCAGCGCCTTGTAGACATCCTCAGCAGTGACCTCCGGAGCCTCCGGAGCAATGTGGGACAGGAGGTTGCCCGAGTAGTCGGGGACAACGTCCACGGAACCGTCCTGCACGGCTTTGAAGTAGATCTCGCGGGAGCCGATGTTCGGCTTGGTGGTCGCCGTGATGCCCGCCGCGTTGAGGGCACCGGCATAGATCTCGGCAATCGTCTGGCTCTCGGGGAAGTCCGCCGAACCGACAACCAGGGAACCCCCGGCAGCCGGGCTTTCCGCGCTGGTGGTCGGGCCCGAGAGGGGGTCGCCGCCGCCGCCACATGCGGAAAGCGCCAAGGCGATGCCGACACCCGCGGCGAGGCCGCCGAGGCTGCGGCGGGTGACAGTCGAGTGGATGGGATGCTTCATGAGGTGCCTCCTTGAACAGCGGCCGCCGCGGGTGCGGCAGCCGGGAGATCGGTGGCGGCCTTGCGGCCGCCTCTGGGACCGGTGGTTAACCCGGGGGAAACGAGCAGCCGCTGCGCGGCCGCAAGGACGAGGTCGACGCCGATCGCCAGGCCGGCGATGAGCAGCGAGCCTGCCAGCATGCGGGGGAAGTCCTGCAGGACCAGCCCGTCGAAGAGATAGCGGCCCAAACCCCCCAGCGGAAGATAGGCCACCACGGACACGGTGGCGATCACCTGCAGCACGGCGGTGCGCAGGCCGCCGAACATCACCTGAAGGCCGTTGGGAAGCTCCACACGGAACAGGATCTGCAGTTCCTTCATGCCCATGGCCCGCGCGGCATCAACGACCGTTTCGTTCACGCTGGAAATGCCCGCATACGTTCCGGCCAGCAGCGGCGGCACCGTGAGGATCACCAGTGCCCACACCGGCGGCATGAGCCCGCTGCCCGCGATCAGCGCGAAGAGCACCAGCAGGCCCAGCGTGGGGAGCGCGCGCAGGGCGCCCGCCACGGCCACTGCCGCAACCCTCCCCCGCCCGGTGTGTCCGATATAGAGCCCAACCGGCACGGCGAGCGCGGCGGCAATCAGCAGGACCAGTCCGCTGTACTGCAGGTGCTCGAGCAACCGGGCGGCGATGCCCGAACTCCCCCGCCAGTGGGCCGGGTCAGCGAGCCAGGCGAATGTTTCGATGAAGAGATTCATGGCCGTGCCCCCGCATGGACGTGGGTGTCGGCGATGTATGCCGCGCCCGTTACCGACTCGGAACGGGTTGATGCGGCGGTCGCCCGGGTCCACGGCGTGAACAGCCGCTCCAGGAGGACGAGCACGCCGTCCATTAGCAGTGCGAGCAGCAGGATCGCGAGGATTCCCACCACCACCTCTGTGACGAAGGTCCGCTGCAGCCCGTCGGTGAAAAGGATCCCCAGGTTACCCACGCCGAGCAGCGCCGCGACGCTCACCAGCGAGATGTTGCTGACGGACACCACGCGCAAGCCGGCGAACAGGACCGGCAGGGAAAGGGGCAGGTCGATGTGCCAAAAGCGTGCCGCAGGTTTGTAGCCCATCGCGACGGCCGCCTGCCGGAGGTCGTCGTCCACCGAGTCAAAGGCGTCCATCGCCGCCCGCACCAGCAGCGCCACAGCATAGATGGTCAGTGCGACGATGACGTTCAGCGGGTCGAGGATCCGGGTCCCGAGCAAGGGAGGCAGGATGATGAAGAGCGCCAGTGATGGGATGGTGTAGAGCAAGGAACTGACGGTGGCAACGAGGGACCTCAGCGCGGGGTGGCGGCGGGAGGCCTGCGCCAGCGGGATGGAGATCAGCAGTCCCAGGATCATCGGGATCAGCGCGAGCACCATGTGCTGCGCCGCGAGCCCGGCAACCATGCCGATGTTGGCCAGGAACCAGTCCATCAGAGGGCAGCCTGCCGCACCCGGCGGGCCGATTCGATGACGGCAAGCACTTCCGCTGCCTGCACCACACCGACCACCTTGCCGTCACTGTCCACCGCGACCCCCAGCCCTGACGGGGAGGACAGCGCTGAGTCAAGGGCACGCCGCAGGGTGTCCCCTGGCCGAAACAGCGAACCGCCGGGAACAAGTCCGGAATCAGGCCCCGGGGCCTCCCATCCCAGCGGCCGCGACTCCCCGTCCACAACGAGGCGCCAGCCGTCGCCATGATCGGACATGCCGGCGTCCGTTGCGCTGCCCCTGGTGACCGTCTGGACGGAATGGATGGTCACGCCGTCGGCCGCGGTGAACCCGAGGTGGCGGAACCCGCGGTCGCGGCCCACAAAGGATGCCACGAACTCATTCGCCGGAGCCCGCAGGATTTCTTCGGGTGTGGCGTACTGCGCCAGCTTGCCGCCCACGGCGAAGACGGCCACCTTGTCCCCCAGCACGGTGGCCTCGTCAATGTCGTGGGTAACGAAAACGATGGTCTTGGCCAAGTCCCGCTGCAGCCGGAGGAGCTCCTGCTGGAGTTCATCGCGGACCACGGGGTCAACGGCGCTGAAGGGCTCGTCCATGAGCAGCACCGGAGGATCCGCGGCCAGCGCCCGGGCCACACCGACGCGCTGCTGCTGGCCCCCGGAGAGCTGGGAGGGGTACCGCTTTCCCAGGGACGGATCCAGCCCGACGACGTCAAGCAGTTCCGCGGCGCGCTTCCGGGCCTGCCCCTTGGGAACACCGTTCAGGCGCGGCACCGTGGCAATGTTGTCCAGCACCGAGCGGTGGGGCATGAGTCCGGAGGACTGCATGACGTAGCCCATGGACCGCCGGAGCTCCGCAGCAGGAACAGAGGTAACGTCCTTGCCTGCGACCGTGATGGTTCCGGACGTCGGCTCCACCATCCTGTTGATCATGCGGAGCGAGGTGGTTTTGCCGCAGCCCGACGGTCCCACGAACACCGTGATGCAGCCTTTGTCGATGGACATGCTGAGGTTATCCACCGCCGGCTGTCCGCCCTGGTACCGCTTGGTGACGCTCTGAAACTCAATCATGGCTTCGGCCATTCCCGGGCTTACCTAACTGTTGGCACCATCGGACTGTGAAGCGAGCCGATCATAAGCACGCTGATTTTTGGGTGTAAAGCTCGTCTTGACAAAGAGTAACCAGTGCATGCCGGAATGTAACTGCAGGCGCGGATACCGTAACCATTCGGAGACAGCCCTCTGTCATTCGGAGACGGTCCCGGCGCCGATGGGCAGGTGCTGCCTTCCTCCTCTACAGTTTCAGGTGTTGCGGTAGCGCTCGGCCGCCCGCTGGCTCCTGCCCGCGGCAACCACCTTCTGGTGCCACTCCCTCTGGTAGGCGCGCCGGGCCGCAGCATCGGAGCGCCGGTTCAGGGCGGCAAGTTCGCGCTGCAGTTTCAGGTAGCTCGCCCACCGCCTGGTATCGAGCCTTTCGTCGGCTAGAGCAGCCTGCACGGCGCAACCCGGTTCGCTGTCATGGGCACAGTCCGCAAACCGGCATTGCCCGAACAGCTCCTCGAGGTCTCCGAACATTTCACCCATGCCGTCGTCGGCGTCGAAAAGGCCAAAGCCACGCACCCCCGGCGTGTCCATGAGTACCGCACCTCCGGGCAGCGGAACCAGCTCCCGTGATGTGGTGGTGTGCCGCCCCCTGCCATCCGCCGCCCTTACTTCTCCTGTCGACTGCACCTTCCGCCCGACGAGTGCGTTGATGAGCGTGGATTTGCCTGCACCGGAAGGACCGAGCAGGACGAGCGTCGCGCCCGCCGGTACCCGGGCAAGCAGTTCGTCCAGGCCATCCCCCTGCTCGGCGGACGTGGTCACCACGTCGGCTCCTGCGGCCTGGAGCACCACCTTCCCGACGACGTCATCGGCGATGTTGGCAAGGTCGGCTTTCGTGATGATGACCAGCGGAACGGCGCCGGAGTCCCATGCGGCCACAAGGGTGCGTTCCAGCCTGTTGTGGGTCAGGGGCCGGTCCACGGGGACCACGACCCCGACCACGTCGATGTTGGCAGCCAGGATTTGAGCCTCCGAGGAGTCTTCAAACGCCCGTTTGCGGCTGAGTTCGGACGTGCGGGGAAGCACCGCGACGATGCCTGGATCACCGGCTGGGTTTGGCCCGAGCCAGACCCAGTCACCGCTCGCGGGCAGGGGCGGTGCTGCCGGGTAGGGCACTCCGAGCAGGCCGTCCGCGGTGGCGACACGGACGCGGTTGCGATCTACCCGGACCACCCGGGCAGGCAACTGTCCGCCAGCGGCCGGATGGTCCGCAAAGTGGGCGGCGGCGCGGTCGGTGAAACCGTATTCCGCTGGCCCCCGCAGTTGCTGATTGTTGCCGGGCAGCTGCCCGTTGTGGCAGGACAGTTCATGGTTGTTGCCGGAAAGCTCCCGGCTTTGATGATGAATAGCGGCCGTTGACCGGCCAGATGAATTGTGCACTGTGGACCTCTGGATGGGCCCCGGGCACTGTGCCGTCCTGCTGCGGCTGGCTGCAGGCGAATTCTGGTGTTAGGCAGTGCCCTCGAGCGGGGCTGGATTAATGAAGGAACTTTTGCCATTGCGCGCTGCGCACAGGAGTTCTGCAATCATCAGGTCCACCTCCCGTTCTTCCGGTCCGAACTGTATCCGGACGCTTCCAACAGAATAGCCAGCAGGCAAAGCCTTGGCTAGGTGATTTATCAGCGGGGTTACTGGAGCGGGAAGGGCTTAGTCCAGCTTGCCGCTGGCCGGGCGTTCCTTGAACAGCCGAAGCGCCGCATCCACGAGCGAGACTCTGTTCAACGATTCGACCTCATCCAGCGGGACCCATGCAGCGTGCGTGGTGCTGCCGTTCACCTCGTGCGTGAGTTCCCCGCCGGTCACGCGTGCCTCATAGACAAGCCGGAGGGCCTGGAACTCGCGGTCCACACCGTCCAGCCGCGTTCCCGCGGGCCAATGGCCCACGTCGATGCCGAGCATGCTGCCGATCTCCGCGTGGTAGCCCGTCTCCTCGAAGATCTCACGGATGCACCCGTCCACCGGGTGCTCCGCCAGGTCCAGGCCCCCTCCGGGGAGCGTCCAGCCCTCTTTGCCGTCCTGCTTCCAATACGCCAGCAGGATGGCCCCGTCTTGGATGATGACAGCGTAGGCGGCCGGGCGGGTGTCGAAAAGAACGGTCATGAAGCAAGCCTAGCTGGGAGTCTGCACTGTCAGCGCTGCTCTCCGACGAGCTGCAGGACTCCGAAAACCGGCTCCTGCTCCAGCACCCGCACGTCTGTGACACCGGCCGCCGCGAGGTGGATCCGGAATGATTCCTGTAGCCGGACAACGTTCATGCCGAGACCGCTTCCCAGGATGACCGGGCCGTCCAGCCGGAGTTGCCGCAGCACCTGGGCTGCCATGTCAGCCAGGTCCTTGCCGGCCTGATCAATGAGTTCCTGGCTGGCGCGGTGTCCTGCTTCGGCGGCTTCCACCACAAGCCGTGCCTGCTGCGCCCAGTAACGGCGCCCCGTGTCAGCGGAATGAAACAGGGCAATGAGCTTGTTGGGGTGGTCTATCCCGCACGCGTCCAGCAATGCCCGGGTCAGTTCGTCCGCTTCGAATCCCTGGTTCATGCGGCGCAGGCTGTACCGGACAGCTTCCCGCCCCAGCCAGTAGCCGCTGCCCTCATCGCCCAGCAGGTAGCCCCAGCCGCCGGCCCGGGCTTCCTCCCCCTGTCCGTTCCTTCCCCAGGCTGCCGAGCCGGTACCCGCGATGACAGCCACGCCGCTGCTGGCCCCGCCCGCCGCGAGCAGCAGCCGCGAATCGTGGACGACGGTGATCCTTGCCCCTGGAACGTGGGGTTCGATCAGGGCTGCCAGCGCGGCGGCGTCCTCCTCCGTGTCGATCCCCCCTGCGCCAGCGTAGACGTGGGCAACAGGACCATTGCCGATCATGGCGAACAGCTCCGCCAGGTGCGCGGCTGCCTCGTCGCGGCTGACGTTCTGGACGTTGGAGCTGCCGACGATCTCATCGGCCACAGGCTGCCCGTTCTCGAAACGGACTCCCCTCGTCTTCGTGCCTCCGATGTCCAAGCCGATCACCGTGCCGCCACCGTGGCCTGCTCCCGAGGAAGGTTGGGCAGGAAGTGTCTCCCGCGGCGCCAGGGATGCCGCCGAGGAGCCGGCGCCGCTTGCTGGAGCAGAGGGGAGATCGGCTACGTTGTCAGAGTCAGTCACTCGAACAGCCTACTGAAGCGTCCCAAGGAGAGAGCAATGTCCAATGGCTTTTTTGGCACCAGGGTGATTGCCGCCCCGATGGCCGGAGGAACATCAACTGTCCGCTTCGTGGAGGCGGTACACCAGGCCGGCGGCCTC
>JAPSIT010000055.1 GCA_031178585.1 Arthrobacter sp. | reverse complement strand
TCTTCTTCCGGCCCAGGCAGCCTTTCCGGAACTACCTCTTGACCCCCACCCCGTCACTGCTAATATCAGAATGGCAGTATGTCCTATCAAGCAGACATGCACCGGACATACGGATCCTGGACGCAGGATGGCGCAGCACACAAGGGAGCATTCAATGGCGAACCAACTTCACCTCAGCATCGACAGGTCGTCCCCGGTGCCGCTTTACCACCAGGTGGTGCAGGGCATCGAAGCTGCCATCCACACCGGGCTGCTGGAACCAGGCAGCCGGCTGGAGAACGAAATCGATCTCGCCGCACAGCTGAACCTTTCCCGCCCTACGATGCGTAAAGCCATGGACGAACTGGTCCGTGCAGGGCTGCTGGTCCGCAAGCGCGGCGTGGGCACCCAGGTGGTTTCCAGCCAGGTCCGCCGGCCGCTTGAGCTTTCCAGCCTTTACGACGACCTCACCAGCAATGGCAGCAAGCCCACCACGGACGTGCTGACCTTCGCGCACGTCGAAGCCGATGACGCCACCCGCAAGGCGCTGCACCTGCCCGCCGGCGCGAAGGTCTACCACTTCACGAGGCTCCGCAAAGTCGGCGGCAAGCCGCTGGCGCTGATGGAAAACTGGGTTCGCGATGACATCACGCCCATCGACGAGGACCTGCTTGCCTCTCAGGGCCTCTACGGAATCCTCCGCAGCGGCGGGGTGAACTTCCGGCTCGCAACACAGCGGATCGGCGCAGTGGTGGCCAACGAGTACCAGGCACCGCTCCTGGAGACGGAGCCCGGCTCCGCCCTGGTGACCATGGAGCGCACCGCGGTGGATGACACCGGCCGCAACGTGGAGACGGGCCACCACGTGTACCGCGGCGATTCCTACAGCTTCGAAATGACGCTTGTGCAGCGCTAAAAATCGCTAAAAATCCTGACAACACCGACCTGAAAGAGAACCAATCCATGGCCGAATGGGTATATCCGCTGGGCAGCGCAGCCGAAGGCTCCTGGGATGTTTCGCTGGGAACAGCGGACTCCGCAATCACCGTCGACGGTTGGGAGCACACGGGACTAAAGGTGGCCTCGCTGGCCGCGGGCGCCGCCGTCGAACTTCCCGCCGCGGGCGAGGAACGCATCGTCATACCGCTGAGCGGCGCGTTCACGGTGAGCGTCGACGGCGAGAAGTACCAGTTGTCCGGCCGGGCAAGTGTCTTCAACGGGCCCAGTGATGTCCTGTACTCGGGCACGGAGAAGGCCATCACGGTGACATCGTCCGACGGTGGCCGTGTTGCCATTGCCACGGCCCCCGCCAAAGTGCAGTACCCCACCCGCCTGATCACTGCGGCGGAGACTCCGGTGGAGCTGCGCGGAGCCGGGAACTGCTCTCGCCAGGTCCACAACTTCGGCACCCCCGCGGCTCTGGAAGCCGACCGCTTCATCGTGTGCGAGGTGATCACGCCCGCCGGCAACTGGTCCTCCTACCCTCCGCACAAGCACGACGAGGAGAAGGAAGGCGAGACGCGCCTCGAGGAGATCTATTACTTCGAAACGCGCGTGGCCCCGGGCGCAGGCGGCCCGGCCGGCGACGCTGACGCCGTCGGCTACCAGCGCGTCTACGCCTCCGATGAGCGCCCCATCGATGTCGCCGCCGAAGTGCGCACGGGCGACGTGGTCCTGGTCCCGTACGGCTGGCACGGGCCCGCCATGGCTGCGCCGGGCTACGACATGTACTACCTGAACGTCATGGCCGGGCCTGGTCGGGTGCGCGACTGGCTGATCAGCGACGACCCGCACCACGGCTGGGTCCGCCAGACCTGGGAAGGCCAGGACGTGGACCCGCGCCTGCCATTCGCCGCCTAGCCTTCCGTTCCGCGGTAGCCTTCCGGCGGCAGCGGCTCACCGCCGGCGGGGCTATCGGGTTACCGCGGGTTCGACGTCGGCTGGCCGGGTTGTTGCACGCGCAGCTTCAGGGTGGGGGGCAGTTTGCAGCCGCCTCAGGCCGACGGTCCGCTTAGCGCCCGCAGCTGCGAATGCCATCACGGCAAGGCCCAGAAGCGTGATTCCGGCGCCTGCCCAGATCGGCGAGGTGTAGCCAAGGCCGGCGGTGATGGTCACCCCGCCCAGCCATGCGCCGAGGGCGTTGCCCACGTTGAACGCGCCGATATTGGCGCCTGAGGCGAGGGTCGGGGCGGCCTCGGCGTACTTCATAACGCGCATCTGCAGACCGGGTACAGTGGCGAAGCCAAAGCCGCCCATGAGCACCAGCGACGCGATGGTCAGGGGCTGGCTGCCGGCCGTCAGCGCGAAGGACACGAGTACCACCACCAGCACCGAGAGGACCACCAGCAGCGTGCGGTCCACGTTGCGGTCTGCAGCCTTGCCGCCGGCCGTGTTGCCGATGAACAGTCCCACGCCGAAGACGATCAGGAGCCACGGGACGGCAACCGGGGCGAACCCTGAAACCTCGGTGAGCGTGAAGGCGATGTAGGTGAAGGCGCCGAACATGCCGCCATAGCCCAGGATGGTGACCAGAATGGAGAGCCAGACCTGACCCGAACGGAAGGCCCGGAGTTCACTCACCAGACCACCTGAAGCGGAACGCGCTCCGGGAACGGATGGGGCATTCGCGGCGGAAGGGACGCCGGCAGCGCGGGGAGCACCACCGTCGTCGGCGGTCCGTGGCACAAGGGCGAGAATGCCCGCGAGGGCGAGCACCCCGATTCCGGCAATGGCCCAGAACGTGGAACGCCAGCCGGCGGCCTGGCCCAGCATGGTGCCGAAGGGCACGCCCAGCACGTTTGCTGCCGTGAGGCCTGTGAACATGATGGCGATGGCGCCGGCTTTTTTCGTCGACGGCACCATGCCCGCGGCCACTACGGCGCCGATCCCAAAGAACGCCCCGTGTGAGAGGGCGGCCACGATGCGGCCGGCCATCATCATCCAGTAGTCGGGCGCCGTGGCGGAGATGAGATTGCCGGCGACGAACAGTACCAGCAGCACGGCCAGGACCGGTTTACGCTCGAACCGGGTCACCGCGGCAGTGAGCGCCAGTGCACCCACCACGACGGCGAGTGCATAACCGGAGATGAACCAGCCCGCCTCGGCTTCGCTGACCCGGAAGTCTGCGGCCACTTCGGGCAACAGGCCCATGATGACGAACTCGGTGAGTCCGATGCCAAACCCACCAAGGGCAAGCGCAATCAGGCCAACAGGCATGGAGGTGCTCCTAGGAAACTGTACGGAATGGGAGGGAATGCGTACGCTAATAGTTGCATGCGCTGTGTTTATTGTTGCATACGCAACTATCCCGCGCAAGCAACTTAAAAGGAGCGCTGCCCCAGGGCTGGCCGAAGGAGGAACGATGGGCATCAAGGACGACGCCGTGGAAGTGCGTGCCCAGGGCTGGCGAACCCTGGCGGCGCTGCACGGCCTCATTGAAACGGAGCTGGAACGCTCCCTGCAGTCCGCCGCGCAGATCTCGGTGGTCGAGTACACGGTGCTGGACGCGCTCAGCCGCCAGGACGGCTGGCACATGCGCATGCAGCAACTGGCGCGGGCCAGCGCCCTGAGTCCCAGTGCTACCACACGGCTTGTCAACCGTCTTGAGGACCGTGGCCTGCTGACGCGCATCCTCTGCGCCGACGACCGCCGGGGCATCTACACAGAGCTGACGGCGAACGGTAGCAAACTCCTGGACCGGGCCCGGCCTGTCCACGATGCAACTCTGGAACGGACCCTGGCGGAGGCGAAGCAGATCCCCGAACTGGCACCGCTCGTGGACGCCCTCCCCCGGCTTTACGCTGGCGTCTGATCCCCTCCAAAAGCCCCAAAAGTTCCCGGGCACTCAAATGCCCCCTCGCCGTGGGCGAGGGGGCATTTGAGTGCTTTGGAACTCCTTTGGAGGCGGTGCCTTAGACTGTTCGGCTCTCCGCCGTTTCACCCTTGGCGCCGGCCATGCTCTTGAAGTAGTGCTCCAGGTCTTCGAGGCTTTTGCCCCGCGTCTCCGGCACCACACGCTTCACCCAGACGATGGCCACAAGCTGGAGCGCGACAAAGATGAAGAACGTCATTGAGACGCCGATCCACGAGACCATCTGCGGAAAGAAGAAACCGATCAGGAAGTTGATCATCCACAGCACGAACACGCAGATGCCCATGCCGATGCCTCGAACGTGCAGCGGGAAGATTTCGGACATCGTGAGCCAGGTGACGGTGCCAATGCAGGACTGCATGGACGCCAGGAACGTCACCATGAACAGCAGCACGAGGTAGCCGCGGAGCGTGCCTTCGGGGATCAGCAGCGAGATCAGACCGATGGCCAGCAGGGAGCTCGCGGTACCAACCAGCCCCACGATCAGCATCGACTTCCGCGCCACCCGCGTCATCAGGGCCATGCCGACCACGACGGCGACTACCGACGTCACGCCGTTGACCACATTGGCGAGCAATGCGCCCTGGTCGCCGAAACCGGAGCTGGACAGGATGGAGGTGCCGTAATACATGATGGCGTTGACACCGCTGATCTGGTTGATCACCGCCATGCCGAGCCCCACGACAAAGATGCGGCGGATCCACGGAACCGTGAGGTCACGCCATGTTCCCAGCTTGGACTGGTAGTCCTCGCGCGCCGCCTGCCGCACTTCATCGAATTCATCGGCGACGCTGGCCGAAGCCCGGGTTTTGCGCAGCACGTCCAGGACATCGCCAAACCGTCCGGCGGAGGCCAGCCATCGGGGGCTTTCGGGCAGCACCAGCATTCCGAACCACAGCACCACTGCCGGCAGCGTGGCAATCACCAGCATCCACCGCCACGCGTGGGAAGCGTCCGGGAAGGCGTTTCCGATCAGGGCGTTGAAGGTGAATGCCAGGAACTGGCCGGTGACGATCATCAGCTCGTTCTGGGTCACGATCCGCCCGCGCTGGGCGGCAGGTGACATTTCAGCCAGGTATACGGGCACAATGACCGAGGCGCCGCCGACGGCCAGACCGAGGACGGTCCGGGCAACAATCAGCAGTTCCGTGCCGGGGGCGATGGAACAGCCAATCGTGGCAACGGCGAAGATCAGGGCGAGGGCCATGATGGTCCTGCGGCGGCCAAAGCGGTCCGACAGCCGGCCGGCCGTGATGGCACCGAAGGCGGCTCCGAACAGCAGGGTGGAGGTCACCAGCCCTTCGGTCAGCGGTGTAAGTCCCAGGTCGCGCTGCATGAACGGCAGGGCACCGTTGATGACTCCTGTGTCGTAGCCGAACAGCAGGCCGCCGAAGGTAGAGAACAAAGCCACCTTCCGCATGAAGCCCTTGGGGTTTCCGGCAGCGGCGGGTTTTTCCGGGGTTACCGCAGCCGCACGGCTGGCTGGCGTCCGTTGAGCGGGCGCCCCTTCAGGCAGCAGCCGTTCAGTCAGTGTCTCTTCATCTGTGTGCTTCATGAATTCGGTCTCTACCGGGCCTTCGCGATGTAGTTGTTCATCGTGTCCAGCTGGTACCGGGAGACCTCCTCCGCGCTCTCGTCCTCGGCAAAGACACTGGACACCATCACGGTGTCGTCGCGGTCCAGGAAGCCGATCTCGTTCAGGCCGCCGAAGAATTCTTCCCAGTTGACGTCGCCGTCACCGATCTTCAGGTGCTGGTGCACCCGGACCGGGTTGCCCGGCGGGTTGGTGATGTAGCGCAGGCCGTGCGAGGCGTGGTGGTCCATCGTGTCCGCGACATGGACCAGGCGCAGCTTGTCCCCTGCCGCGCGCATGATGTCCAAGGGCCGGTTCTTCATGTGGAAGCTGTGCGAGGCCACGTAGACCATGCCGACATTCTTGGAGTTCAGGCCGCGGATCACGCGGATGGCTGCCAGCCCCTCTTCGACAAAGTCGTCCGGGTGGGGGTCGATGAGAAGGTCAATGCCCTCGCGCTCGATGATCGGCAGCAGTTCCTCCATGGAGCGGTAAAAGGCACGCTCGGATTCTTCGGCCTTTTCGGGCCGGCCGCTGAACTCAGTATTCATGGTGCCCACACCCAGGTCCACCGTGATCTGGATGGCGCGCTTCCAATACCGGACGGCCGCCTCGCGGGCGTCTTCGTCCGGCCCGGACCAACGCAGCACCGGCAGCACGGAGGCGATTTCAATGCTGGCATCCTTGCAGGCCTTCTTCAGCTGGCCCACCAGCTCGTCGTCGGCCTTGGGGTGGTTGTAGAACGGGATGAAGTCGGCATGCGGCGTCATCTGCATGTACTTGTAGCCAAGGTCGGCCACTACCTTGGGGAACTCCAGCAGGCTGTGGCTGTGGTGGAACGGGGTGGGATCAAGGGCGATTTTCACGTGGGAGACTCCATTGTGGATCAGTCAGGGTCGTACAGTCCTAAATGGCAAAGGAAGGGGCGGACGGACCCGCCCCTTCCTTTGTTCTTAGCTGTAGAGAGCGGGCTTGGCGTTCAGCTTCACGGCAACCTTTTCGCCGTTCTTCTGGGCTTCGACGCCTGCTTCGCAGCATGCCGCGGTGGCGTACCCGTCCCAGGCGGTGGGGCCGCCGACTTCGCCGCGGAGTGCGGCGTCCACCCAGGCCTGGATCTCGACGTCGTATGCGGCGCCGAAGCGTTCTTCGAAACCGGGCGTCACCTTGCCGCCCCAGCGGCCTTCAGTGCGGACGTAGGGTCCGTGGTCACCGCCGATGCTGACGATGCCGTCCTCGAAGGACGCCTGGGTGGCCACCTCGTAGCCGAACTTGGCGTTCACGTAGATCTCGACGTCGGCCAGGACGCCGGACTCGGTTTCGATCAGGACGTGCTGGGGGTCGTGCTGCCCGGCCGGAGCGTTTTTGGTGGGCTTGCCCAGACGGACCTGGACCGACGTGATCTCTTCGCCGGTGAAGTAGCGGATGGCGTCGAACTCGTGCACCACGGAATCGTTGATGAGCATCTCGTTGGTGAAGCCGGCCGGGGTGCTCGGGTTGCGGTGCTGGTGGTGCAGCATGAGGAGCTCGCCGAGCTCGCGGTCGCGGATGATCCCGCCCAACGCTGCGTATTCGGCGTCGAAGCGGCGCATGAAGCCCACCTGGATGCGCTTGCGGCCGAGCTTCTGCTCCGCCTCGACGATCCTCCAGGAGGTTTCGGCGTCAGGGGTCAGCGGCTTCTCGCAGAGGATGGGGATGTCTTTCTCGAGGGCCTTGAGCAGGATGTCCTCGTGCAGGAAGCCGGGGGTGGCGATCAGCACGGCGTTGACGTCGCCGTTGTTGAGGGCCTCTTCGGCGTCGGCGAGGGCCACGGCGCCGGGGATGCCTTCGATGGCGGCCTGGGCGCGGGCCAGGTCGACGTCGACGACGGCGGCAACTTCAGCGCCGTGGATCCGCTTGCTGAGGCGCTGGATGTGGTCCGCGCCCATGCGGCCGGCGCCGATAACGGCGACGCGAAGGGTTTCAGTCATTGTTCTCTTCCTTTGGAGTTGGCGTGAGCAGGATGCCGATTAGTTGACAGCGGTACGCGAACCGCAGGAGAGCAGGTAGTTCCTGGTGCGCTTGGCAATCGGCATGGGAACGTCGAAGGCTACCGGGTACATGTCCTGTTCCACGATGCCGAAAATGGGCCGGTTGAGGGCCTCGACGGCTTCGATGACGGCGCGCAGGTCCGGCAGCCCGTTTGGCGGTTCCGTCATGACGCCGGCCAGGTTGGCAGCAGCCCAGGTCATGTTTTCCTCGTTGACCTTCTTCAGGACGTCCGGGTTGATCTGCTTCAGGTGCAGGTAGCCGATGCGGTCCGGATAGTTCTTGATGAGCTCCAGGCTGGAGGCGCCACAGTATTCCGCGTGGCCGGTGTCCAGGCACAGGTTCAGGTACTGCGGGTCGGTCGCGCCCAGCAGGGTTTCGATGTCCTCCTGGGCCCCGACGTGCGAGTCCGCGTGGGAGTGGAACTGCTGCTTCAGGCCGAAGTCCTCCAGCAGGGTCTTGCCGAGCCGGTTGTGGCCGGCGAAGAGGTCGCTCCAGGCTTTATCGCTGAGCTCACCGCTTTCAACGGCTTCGCCGGTGACGTCGTCCCGCCACATCGCGGGAATCACCACGATGTGCTCGCCGCCCATGGCAGCCGTCAGCTCGGCAACCTTCCGGGCTGGCTCCCAGGCCGTCTCCCACTGGTCCAGGCCGCGGTGGAACGCGGTGAACACGGTTCCGGCCGTGACCTTCAGGTCGCGCTGCTTGAGCTCCTCCGCGAGGCGTGCCGGGTCTGTGGGCAGGTAGCCGTAGGGGCCGAGTTCAATCCACTTGTAGCCGGATTCCGCCACTTCATCGAGGAAGCGCTCCCACGGTGTCTGCTTCGGGTCGTCAGCGAACCACACACCCCAGGAGTCCGGTGCCGTGCCGATGATCAGCTTGTTCTCTGTCATTGTCTGTTCCTTGTCATCGAAACCGGGTGGGGATTAGTTGGACGGGAAGTTGTAGGAGGCGCCGGAGGCGTGGGTGGGTTCGGGCCAGCGGGAGGTGATGACCTTGCCGCGGGTGTAGAAGGAGACGCCTTCGGGGCCGTAGATGTGCTTGTCGCCGAAGAGCGAGGCTTTCCAGCCGCCGAAGGAGTGGTAGGCCACGGGGACGGGCAGCGGGACGTTGATGCCGATCATGCCGACGGTGACGGAGCGCTGGAACTTGCGGGCGTGGGCGCCGGAGGAGGTGAAGATGGCGGTGCCGTTGCCGTAGGGGTTGGAGTTGATGAGCTTGATGCCCTCTTCGAGGTCATTGACGCGGACGACGACGAGGACGGGTCCGAAGATCTCTTCGGTGTAGGCGGTCATTTCAGTCTTGACGTGGTCGAGCACGGTGGGGCCGACCCAGAAACCTTCCTCATGGCCGGGGACCACGAGGTCGCGGCCGTCCACGACCATGGCGGCGCCGGCCTGTTCGGCCTCGGTGACGATCTTCACGATGCGTTCCTTGGAGGCCGGGGTGATGACCGGGCCCATTTCGGCGCCGGGGGCGGTGCCGTTGTCGACCTTGACGGCCAGGGCGCGCTCTTCGACCTTCTTCACGAGCAGCTCGGCGGCGTCAGCGACGGCGACAGCGACGGAAATGGCCATGCAGCGTTCCCCGGCGGAGCCGAAGGCGGCGGCGGCGAGGTGGTCGGCGGCGTTGTCCAGGTCGGCGTCGGGCATGACGATGGCGTGGTTCTTCGCCCCGCCCAGGGCCTGGACGCGCTTGCCGTGTGCGGTGGCGGTCTCGTGGACGTACTTCGCGATGGGGGTGGAGCCGACGAAGGAGATGCCGTCCACGTCCGGGTGGGTCAGCAGGCCGTCCACGGTTTCCTTGTCGCCGTGCAGGACCTGGAAGACGCCGTCGGGCAACCCGGCGTCCTTCCAGAGCTTTGCGAGCAGCATGGAGGCGGAGGGGTCGCGCTCAGAGGGCTTGAGGATGAAGGCGTTGCCGGTGGCGATCGCCATCGGGGCCATCCACAGCGGCACCATGACGGGGAAGTTGAACGGGGTGATGCCGGCGACGACGCCGAGGGGCTCGCGGAAGGAGAAGACGTCGATGCCGGTGGAGACCTGGTCGGAGTAGTCGCCCTTGAGCAGGGTCGGGATGCCGCAGGCGAACTCGATGACTTCGAGGCCGCGGCCGATTTCGCCCTTGGCGTCGGAGAGGACCTTGCCGTGCTCGGCGGTGATCAGCGCGGCGAGTTCGTCGATGTGGCTGGCGACGAGTTCGCGGAACTTGAACAGCACGGCGGTGCGCTTGGCCAGGGAGATGTCGCCCCAGGTGTCGGCGGCCTTGCGGGCGGCGGCGACGGTGGTGTCCAAGTCGGCGCGGTTGGCCAGGCGCAGTTCGCCGCTGACAGCGCCGGTGGCGGGGTTGTAGACCGGCTGGGTGCGGTCGCCTTCACCGGCGGTTTCAACACCGTTGATGAAGTGGTTGATGGTGGTGGTGCCTTCAGTGGTGGCAGTCATGGGACTCTTCCTTGAGTGGTCGAAGGGTGCTGTTGTTGCGGGCGCGCAGTTTGAGGGGCTTAGCCCAGCAGCTTGCGTTGGCGGTTCTTGTGGTCGGTGTAGGTCTGGTATGCCTGCTGGGTTGATTCCAGGTCCGAGACCTGGGAGACGGGAACGTCCCACCAGGATTCGGAGCTGGGGGCATCCAGCAGCGGGTCGGATTCGACGTGGATGAGGATGGGTCCGCCGCGTTCCGGTGCTGCCTTGGCGTCGCGGATGGCCTGTTCGAGTTCGGCGATGACCTTCTCTCCCGGTTCGATCCGGATGACCTTCACGCCGAGGCTTTCGGCGTTGGTGGCCAGGTCCACCGGGAGCGTTTCGCCTGCGTCGAAGCTGTGCTGTTCCTCGTCCA
>JAPSIT010000127.1 GCA_031178585.1 Arthrobacter sp. | reverse complement strand
ATGCACGGGGTCCGGCTGGCCGAAGCACTGGTTAACATGCTCATCGAGGACACGTGGGACATCCCCATCCTGCAGGAACTCCTGACCGATCACCTGTTCCGCAGCCCGGAGGTGAGGCCAGAGAGCGAAATAGAGCTGCGGGAATGGACGGAGAAACTGCGCGCGGTCTTCGATGCCGACGGCGAGGAGGCCCGGTGCGCGACGATCAATGCCCTGCTGGCTGAGGGAGTACGACGGGTTTACCTGACGACTCATGATGGCATGCACCCGCATCTTCATTTCGCCGAGGCCAGCGACAGGCTGGTCGAACGCGTGCGGGCCGTGACCGCCGGCGGGCTGGCCATCTTCATGACGGAGGCCGCAGGCGGCAGGCTCGGAGCCTGCGCCAGGAACGGATGCAGCCGGGTGTTTGCAGATACCAGCCGCGGCGGCCGCCGGGCATACTGCTCGGCCCGGTGCGGGAACGCCGATGCCGTACAGCGCTACCGCCACCGTCACCGCGGGGCTGCTGCGGTGTCCGACGGCGGCAGGTCGGCAGGGTCTGTGCAGACCGCTTACACGAGCGGCCAGGGGTAACGCCTGCCAGTGCGGTCCACGGGCAGCACACCCTCGCGCAGCAAGCGCCGCACCCGGCGCTGCAGGGCGGCGACCTCCGCGTCGTCGAGGAGTTCGGCAACGCCGGGAGGCACGGCATCCGCCAGCGGGCTGATGTCCGCGAGCAGGCTATCGGGGATAGGTTTGCCCGCGAAGTCCCAGATCACAGTGCGTAGTTTGAACTCTGCGGAAAAGCACAGCCCGTGGTCGATGCCCCACACATGGCCGTCGTCGCCGCGCAGTACATGCCCGCTCTTGCGGTCGGTGTTGTTGGTGATGCAGTCAAACACGGCGATCTGCGCCAGAACGGCATGGGTCTCGGGCGAGTCCGCGTACAGCGTGAAGTAGTGCTCACGCTGGTCGCCCGCGATGAACCACTGCAGCGACCCGACCCCCAGGGGACCGTCCTCGCGGATCACCGTCGGCGGCACAATCGCCCATTCAAGGTGGTCACTGAGCAGGTAGGCGGCACGTTCCCGCCGGTAGAGCCCAGGTTCGAAATCGGACAGCGGGCGTTCGCCGGCCTCCGGCTTGTAGACCGCCCACGCCGCGGCGTCTCCGCAGGTGAGTTGTACCAGGAACGTCTCATTGCTGCTGTGCAGGATGCGCCCCAGCAGTTCGATGCGGCCGTCAACCAGCAGCGCCAGTTCCCGGCCGGGACACCGTTCTTTCCCATTCATGGCGCACGTAACCCGCTCAACGGTTCCAGGGTCGAGTTCACCGTGATCACGGCCGGCGGCCGGCCATCCGCATACGCGATGACTGAGATGGATCCGGGGCTGACAACGATCCGCTGGAAGAGGTCCAGATGCGTGCCAAGGGCGTGGGCGAGGGCGGCTTTGACCGGATCGGCGTGGGAGAAGCAGACCACGACGCCTCCGGCGTGGGCGCTGCGCAGCGCCTCAAGTGCTCCAACCATCCGCGCCTGCATCTGCTGGAAGCTCTCCCCGCCCGGAAAACGGAAGGATGACGGGGTATGCTGCACAGTCTGCCACTGCGGCAGACCTGACAGTTCGGCGAGCGCCGCGCCGGTCCACTCCCCGAAGTCACATTCAATGAGCCCTGTGTTGAGATGCACCTCGAGTCCTGTGGAGGCGGCGGCGGGCTCTGCTGTCTCCCGGGCACGCTCCAGTGGCGAGGAGTAGATGGCATCGACGGGAAGACCTGCGAGCCGCTCCGCCACCCGTGCAGCCTGGGCCCTTCCCCCGTCCGACAGGTGCAGTCCCGGAGCCCGCCCCGGCAGCACCGCGCCCGTGGTGGGCGTCTGACCGTGCCGCACCAGCAGGAGCAGGGTGGTTTCCTGTTTCATGGGCGGGGACGGTGCCGACGGCGTGGCTTCAGTCATCAGCATCCAGCTTAAGTGGTTCCACCGCCCAACGTGTGGGAATTGGATGAAGCCGGACCCTCGATTCAGCGCTGGTTCGAGGACTACGGTGTACGTGTGAGTGATCGTCCCGATATCTTCACCGTTGGAGAACTGCGCGCATCCGGCCACGGTCACAAAGACCTGCGCCAGGAGATCCGCGACAACCTGCTTGCCGCGCTCGCCGCATCCCGCGATCCTTGGCCTGGCATGTACGGTTTCGGCCGGACCGTCCTGCCCCAGCTTGAGCGGGCCCTGATCGCGGGCCACGACGTCGTCCTGCTCGGCGAGCGTGGACAGGGCAAGACGCGGCTCCTGCGCACCCTGGTCGGGCTGCTCGACGAGTGGTCACCGGTGATCGAGGGATCGGAACTGAACGAGCATCCATACGAACCCATCACCGAGCAGTCACGGGCCCGTGCGCTCACCGAAGGAGACCGGCTCCGTGTGGCTTGGCGCCACCGCTCGGAACGCTACGTCGAAAAGCTCGCCACCCCGGACACTTCGGTTGCGGATCTGATTGGCGACGTCGACCCCATGCGGGTTGCCGAGGGCCGCCGGCTCGGCGACCCGGAAACCATTCACTACGGACTGGTCCCGCGCTCCAACCGAGGCATCGTGGCCATCAATGAACTGCCTGACCTCGCCGAGCGGATCCAGGT
>JAPSIT010000008.1 GCA_031178585.1 Arthrobacter sp. | reverse complement strand
CATCCAGGGCACGCTTTTCAACGGCACCACCGTGACGCCCCAGGACTTCCAGGGCAAGGTCACCGTGCTGAACTTCTGGTTCGCTGCCTGCGCACCGTGCCGGGTCGAGGCGCCGGTGCTCGAGGAGCTGCACCAGAACTTCAAGAGCAAGGGCGTGCAGTTCTTTGGCGTAAACCTTCGGGATGAGAAGGCAACCGCGGAGGCGTTCGACAAGACGTTCGGGTTGACGTACCCGAGTTTCAACGACAAGGACGGCAGCGTGCTGTTGTCCGTGTCCAGCCTCGTGCCGCCCGGAGCGGTTCCCACAACGCTGGTGGTGGACAAGCAGGGCCGTGTCGCTTCCCGCGTCCTGGGGGAGATCCAAAAGGGCACCCTGAAGGCCCTCATCGAATCCGCCGTGGCAGAGTAGCGGGCGCGCCGTACCGTGAACAGCCCATTCGCCGAAGCCATCCTGAACGGCTCCCTGCTGCTTGCCATCCCGGTGGCGCTCCTGGCCGGCTTGGTCTCCTTCCTCTCGCCCTGTGTCCTGCCGCTGGTGCCCGGATACCTGGGCTATGTGACCGGGCTGACCGGCGTCGACCTCCAGAAGCAGAAACGCGGCCGCATGCTCGCCGGCATCGGGCTCTTCGTGCTTGGTTTCTCGGTGATCTTCGTGCTGCTCGGCGGTGCCTTTGGCCAGCTGGGGACACTGATCTCCGGAGGCCAAAACGGCTGGATCACGCAGCTGCTCGGTGTCCTGGTGATCGCCCTGGGCGTGGTGTTCATGGGCGGCTTCAGCTGGCTGCAGCGCGACGCCAAAATCCATGCAAAGCCGCCAGCCGGCCTGTGGGGCGCCCCGCTGCTGGGCATCACCTTCGGCCTCGGCTGGGCGCCCTGCATCGGCCCGACCTACTCCGCCGTCCAGCTCCTGAGCCTCTCGGGCGGTTCATCCGCCGCAAAGGGCGCCTTCCTTGCCTTTGTGTACAGCCTCGGCCTGGGCATTCCCTTCCTGCTGATCGCCTTGGCGGTCCGCCGCGGCGCCGGGATCATGTCCTTTTTCCGCAACCACCGCCTGGCCATCCAGCGGACCGGCGGCGGGGTGCTGATCGTCCTGGGCCTTCTGATGGCCACAGGCGTGTGGGGTGCCTGGGTCACCGAGCTGCAGTACTGGTTCCAAACCGACGTGAAGTTGCCGATCTGATGAGCGAGCGTGTGAAGTCACCCAAGAACCCTTCGGGCGAGGAAGCCTCGAAAAATGCCTCCAAGGAAGCCGTCCCGAAGAACGCCGTGAAGGAGGCCAAGGCCGACGCCGCGCTGCCTGCCCTCGGCATCAGCGGCATGCTGCGCTGGGCCTGGACGCAGCTGACCAGCATGCGCACCGCGCTGTTCCTCCTGCTGCTGCTGGCCGTGGCCGCCGTGCCGGGCTCGCTGTTTCCGCAGCGTCCGGCGAACCCGTCGGTCGTCACGCAGTACATCAAGGACAACCCGGACTACGGCAAGATCCTCGACGCCCTGCAGCTGTACGACGTGTATTCGTCGGCCTGGTTCTCCGCCATCTACATCCTGCTGTTCATTTCGCTGATCGGCTGCGTGGTGCCCCGCGCCATCGCGCACTACCGGGCCATGCGCTCACAGCCTCCGCGCACCCCGAAACGGCTTTCCCGCCTCCCGGAGTACGGCACACTGGTGGTGCCCGCGGAAGCCGGCATCCCGGCGTCGGACGCTATTGAAGACGCAGCGGAACTGCTGAAGAAACGCGGTTACCGCGTTGAGGTAAGGCACGACGACGGCGCGCGGCCGTCTCTGGGGGCGGAGCGCGGCTTCCTCAAGGAAGTTGGCAACCTGGTCTTCCATACTTCGCTGATCGGAGTCCTTGTCTCCGTGGCCATCGGCGGGCTGTTCGGCTACAGCGGCCAGAGGATCCTGGTGGAGGGCGACACCTTCGTCAACACCCTGGTGGGCTACGACCAGTTCAACCCCGGCACCAACTTCCAGAGCAGCCAGCTCCAGCCCTACTCCATCCAGTTGGACAAGTTCCAAGCCACCTTCGACCGCGAATCCCAGGGCAAGTTCGGCCAGCCCATCGACTTTACGGCGGAAGTCACCACCAAGGAAAACCCCGGCGCACCCGCCCAAAAGGAAGTCCTCAAAGTCAACGAGCCCGTCACGCTTGGCGGAACCAGCATCTACCTGACCGGCAACGGCTACGCACCGGTGGTTACGATCCGCGATGGCAACGGAAACGTCGCCATGCAGGGTCCCGTGGTGGCCAAGCTGCAGGGGGACAACTACTACTCTTCCGTGGTCATCAAGGTTCCCGACGCCAAGCCGGACCAGCTCGGCTTCGCAGGGTTCTTCCTGCCCACAGCGTTCGTGACCGACGAGGGTATTTCCTTCAGCGGAGACCCCGAGCTCATCAACCCGCAGCTGAGCCTGAACTCCTACTACGGCGATCTCGGCCTGGACAAGGGCGCGCCGCAAAACGTGTTCGAGCTTGACGTCAAGGACCTCACACCGCTGAACGCCCGTGACCTCGAGGCCGGCGGCATCACGCTGGCGCCCGGAAGCACCTACACGCTCCCGGACGGCAAGGGCTCCATCTCGTTCGACGGCGTGAAGAAGTACGTCGGCGTCGACATCCACCACAACCCCGGCCAGCTTTCGGCGCTCATCTTCGCGTTGCTCGCCGTGGCAGGCCTCGTGGTTTCCCTGTACGTCAACCGGCGCCGCGTCTGGGTCCGCACGGGAACGCACGAGGACGGCCGGACCATGGTGGAATACGGACTCCTGGCACGCGGTGAGGACCACCGCCTCGCCGGTGAAGCCGTCGCCGTCCGCGGGCTCCTGTCGCGCAAGTGGAACCTTGAGTCCGACGGCGACTCCGGCGGCACTCCCGGCTCTGACGAAGCCGGCCAACCATCTTCCAATTCCTCACCAGCAGGCTCCGCTGAGCCGAAGAAGGACCGGTAATGTACCCCATCAACGAAACCATGGGCCAGTACAGCGAGCTGTTCATGCTCCTCGCTGCGGGCACGTACACGGTGGCGTTCATCGCGTTCGCCTGGGACCTGGCCAAGAGCAGCCGGGCTTTGCGTGCTGTGGACCTCAAAGCCGCCGCCGCTGGGGCTGCTGCTGGCGCGGACGACGAAGCGAAGGTTCCCGCCACTGCAGGGGCGGGCGCCGCGGGCCGCGGAGACCGCCTCGAGGGGCACCTTGCCGGACCTGCCGGCCGTGCCGAGCGGCCGTCGTCGTCCGTTTCTGCCAAAGTCCAAGGCGGCGTGGCTGCGGGGCAGACCGCCGACGCCAGCATGAACTACAGTGGCGAGCGACGTGCACCTGCCCGCGTGGCAGTGGCGCTAACGGTGCTGGGTGCCGTGATCCATGCGGCGGGTGTGCTCACTCGGGCGATCGGCGCGGGGCGGGTGCCCTGGGGCAACATGTACGAGTTCCTGACCACCGGCGCGTTTGTTGCGGTCGCCGTCTTCCTGATCGTGCTGATCCGGCGTGACCTGCGGTTCCTCGGCACGTTCGTGGTGGGCCTGGTGATCATCATGCTGGTGGCTGCGTCCGTGGCCTACTGGACGCCCGTTGGCCACCTCGTGCCGGCACTGCAGAGCTACTGGCTCGTCATTCACGTCTCCATCGCCGTGCTCTCCTCGGCCCTCTTCACCCTCACGTTCGCCATGTCGGCGCTGCAGCTCGTGCAGTCGCACCGGCAGAAGACGATTGCCGCCGGTGAAGTGGACAAGCTGGGCTTCATGCGCCTGGTGCCGACCGCGCTAAGCCTGGAGAACCTTTCCTACCGCATCAATGCGATCGCCTTCATCGGCTGGACCTTCACGCTCATGTTCGGGGCCATCTGGGCCGAGAAGGCCTGGGGCCGCTTCTGGGGCTGGGACACCAAGGAAGTCTGGACATTCGTGATCTGGGTGGTCTACGCCGGCTACCTCCACGCCCGGGCAACCCGCGGCTGGACGGGAACCCGCGCTGCCTGGCTGTCGATCGTGGGCTACCTGTGCGTGGTCTTCAACTTCACGATCGTGAACCAGTTCTTCAACGGGCTGCACTCCTACTCGGGGCTGTAACGGCTTTCTCCGGCTGTAGGGGGTTCTCGCGGCTCCCACAGCACGGGTTTCTGTTCGCCTGCCCGGTACCCGATCGAGCCGGACGATTGCGCAAAATTGGCCCGCTCAGCTTGGTTGCCGGGCGCGGCCTTTTCGTCAAACGGGTGACGGAACCCGCGCCGGGTTGCTACTTGACCTCGGGGTTGCCCTCGGCGCTGGCGTCTCCGGCGCCCGGTGCGCCCGAATTACCCGATCCGGAGGGGCCGCCGTCGGCTTGGCGCTTCTTGGCCTCGAGGTCGTCCTTCAGCTTCCGAAGCCGCTCCGCTTCCGCCTGTTTGCGGCGGCGCTGCTCCAGGTTGCGGAGGAAGTCGGGGTCGTCATCGGGGGCTGTGGGGTGCGGGTAGGCCTGCCGGACCGGAGCCTCGTAGCGGGGCCGGCCGATCAGGAACCACAAGGCAGCACCGATGATGGGCAGGAAGACAACGATGATGATCCATGTTGTCTTGGAGAAGCCCCTGGTGAGGGTCGCATCAGTCCGGATCACATCCACCAGTCCATAGACGTAGATAGCGAGGATGGCGACTGCAATGGCAACTCGGAGCATGCATTCAGTCTAGCCGTCACGTGCCCCGGAGGAGATTACAGTATGCACACGGCCGGTGCCACGGATTTCCGGAACTAGGACACGAACTTTCTGTGACGGGTATTTCCCCGTCGACCAACCGAACCCTGCGCAACATGGGACGCCGGAGCGGGTCCCGCTGCCTCCTCGCGCAGGCCGCATCCAGGGATGACGGCTAAACTTGGATAGTGGCTTTTGTGAAATACTCCCTGATCCGGCTCGCCCTCTTCGTCCCGCTGTTTGCGCTGTTCGTGTTCCTGCAGCTGGGCTGGCTCCTCGCAGTGGTCTGCGCAGGCCTCATTTCCTTCGCCATCAGCTACCTGTTTTTCCAGAAGCAGCGCGATGCGGCGGCCGCTTCCCTCCACGCCCGGTTCTCCGGCCGCGCCAAGCCCCTGCGTACCGCCAGTGAAGTGGACGACGCCGAGGCTGAGGACCGCCTGACGGACACCCACCCGGACGTCACCGTCCGAAACGACGTCCCGAAGAACGGCCCGCGGAAAACCGGCCCGGGCAGCACGGAGGCTTAACACCCGTTTGCAGCGCCTTCCTCCTACAGCCCGTGGCCCAGGAACAGGCCAAGGGAGAACAGGGCTGCGTAGCCAAGGTTGATCAGGCCCGTCTGCTTCAGGACAGGGATGAGGCTCTTGCGCTTGCGGCCGTTGATCATCAGCCAGGCAGGCATCAGGCTGGCCGGGATGAGCAGTAGGACAATCAGCATCCAGGGCCGTGTGGGCGCGAGAATCACCACCAGCAGGATCGCGACGGCGAGCATCAGGACGTAGCTTTCCCGCGCATGCTTGTCGCCGAGACGCACAGCGAGGGTCCGCTTGCCGGCCTTGGTATCGGTCGGGATGTCGCGGACATTGTTGGCCATCAGGAGTGCGCAGGCGATGAGGCCGGTGCCGATGGCGCCGATAACGGCGGGGAGGCTGACCTGGCCGGCTTGGGTGTAGGTGGTGCCGAGCGTGGCCACGAGCCCGAAGAAGACGAACACGAAGACCTCGCCCAGGCCCATGTAGCCGTACGGGTTCTTGCCGCCGGTATAGCCCCATGCCGCCATGATGCAGCCCAGGCCCACAAGCAGCAGCCACCACGTCTGGGTCATGACGACGAGCACCAGCCCCAGCAGCATGGCCAGCCCGAAGGCGCCGAACGCCGCGTACTTGACGTGCTCGGCGCTGGCCGCCCCGGATCCGACTAGCCGCAGCGGTCCCACACGGTCTTCGTCCGTGCCGCGGATACCGTCCGAGTAGTCGTTGGCGTAGTTGACGCCGACCTGCAGCAGCAGCGCAACGAGGGCCGCCAGGACGGCATTCAGCGGACGGAAGGCGTCCATCTCAAATGCCGCCGCTGTACCGATCAGGACAGGGGCGATCGCAGCCGGAAGTGTGCGGGGGCGGGCGCCTTGGATCCATTGTGCGGCTGTAGCCACGGTAAATACCTCATGTTGGTCGGATGGAACGTTGCGCGCGCAGGAAGCGCGGCGGAACTGCGAACACCGCTCCGCAACGACTGGCCGCGGCGGAGCTGGCCGAAATCTATTTTCCCTGATGCAGGGCGTTGAGCCGTTCAATCATTGCCAGCCTGTCGGGCTTGCCGTTGGGCAACGTGATCAGTCCGCTGGCCGGCAGGACGGTTTTGGGGGCCAGCAGACCGAGGGTGCGGTGCCACTGCTCAGCCAGGGCGGCTCCGAGGGCGGCGCCGGGGTCCGTGCCCGAGCCTGGAAGGGAAGTAGAGCCGGAGGAACCATCCAAAGAGACGCCGTCGGACACAGCAACATACGCGGCCACGGCCTGCCCCCACGCCGCCGACTCCACGCCGGCAACAAAAGCCGCCGTCACGCCGTCGAACTTCTCCAGCTCTTCCTGCACATGCAGGGCCGAGACTTTGACGCCCCCGGTGACGATGACGTCGTCGGCGCGGCCCAGCACGGTCAGCCTGCCGTCGGTGTCCAGTGTTCCGAGGTCATTGGTGCGGTACCAGCGGATGCCGTCGTCGTCGGTAAAGGCCTCGGCGGTCAGCCGGGGCGCGTCGAGGTAGCCGGCTGCGAGGGTGGCGCCGCCGAGATGGATTCGCCCGTCCTCGGCCACGCGGACGGCCACGCCTTCGAGGGGAAAACCGTCGTACACGCAGCCGCCGGCAGTTTCCGCCGCGCCGTAGGTGGTGACCACCCGCAGGCCGGCGTCGCGGGCAGCGTCGAGGAGCGCCTGGGAAATGGGCCCGCCGCCGAGCAGGATGCCGTTGAAGCGGCGCAGCACCGCGAGCGTGTCCGCCGAGGGATCATTGAGCAGCCGCTTCAGCTGTGCCGGGACCAGGGACGTGAAACGGATCTTGTCGGTCAGTTCCAGGGCCGCGGCGGTGAACCCCTCGGTCGTAAACCCGTTGGACAGGTCCATGGCCCACGGCCGAGTCCCGGCGAAGAGCGACCGTACCAGCACCTGGACTCCCGCGACGTACTGCAGCGGGAGCGCCAGGAGCCACTGGCCCTCACCCTTCAGTGCGAACGCCGTGGCCATGGACGATGCGGCGAGGGCGTCTACGGTGAGGACGGTGGCCTTGGGCGTGCCCGTTGAGCCCGACGTCCGGACCACCACCGCGGCGTCCTCGATCCCCGGCGTCTCAACGAGAGAGACCACCGGCTCGCCGTTGGGGCCGGCGGACAGCTCGACGGCGGGACCCTCACCGTGGAGGGCGGCTGCCAGGGCCTTCAGGGCTGGTTCGATGTTCACTCTGTCCGCCTTAGAAGTGGGTGGGCTGCCTTGATGGGAGCAGCCTAGAAGTAGTACGGGAACTTGGACCAGTCCGGGTCGCGCTTCTCGAGGAATGCTTCTTTGCCCTCAACGGCTTCGTCGGTCATGTAGGCCAGGCGGGTGGCTTCGCCGGCGAACACCTGCTGGCCGGCCAGGCCGTCGTCGGCGAGGTTGAAGGCGAACTTGAGCATGCGGATGGCCTGCGGGGACTGCCGGGCGATGTCCGCGGCGTATTCGAGGGCCACCTCTTCGAGACGGTCGTGGTCCACGGCCTCGTTCACCGCGCCCACCCGCACCATGTCCTCGGCGGAGTACTCGCGGGCCAGGAAGAAGATTTCGCGGGCAGCCTTCTGGCCGATCTGGCGGGCCAGCAGCGCTGAGCCGTAGCCGGCGTCGAAGCTGCCCACGGTCGCGTCGGTCTGCTTGAACTTGCCGTACTGGCGCGAAGCGATGGTCAGGTCGGAGACCACGTGCAGCGAGTGGCCCCCGCCGGCGGCCCAGCCGTTGACGACGGCGATGACCACCTTCGGCATGGTCCGGATGAGCCGCTGGACTTCCAGGATGTGGAGGCGGCCGGCACGTGCCGGGTCGATGGTTTCCTTGGTCTCGCCGTCTCTGTCTTGTATTACGTACCGATACCCGTCCCGCCCCCGGATCCGCTGGTCCCCGCCGGAGCAGAAGGAGTGTCCGCCGTCCTTGGGGGAGGGGCCGTTGCCGGTGAGCAGCACGGTGGCCACATCCGGCGTCATGCGGGCATGGTCCATGGCTCGGTAGAGCTCATCGACCGTGCCGGGGCGGAACGCGTTGCGGACCTCGGGGCGGTTGAAAGCGATGCGCACGGTGGGCAGATCCCGAACCAGCGCGCCGGACGCATCCCGCTCCACCTGCCGGTGGTAGGTCATGTCCTGGAAATCGTCGAAGCCTGACACAGTGCGCCAACGCGACGGGTCAAAGACGTCGGATACCTTGGCGGGGATTTCGTTGCTCACCGTCCCAAGTCTAGTAATGGCGTCAGCTGATGCAGAACTCGTTGCCTTCGGGGTCCGCCATGGTGTGCCATTCGTGTGGGCCCTGGCTGGCGGTCCAAAGGAAGGTGGCGCCGCGGGCCTCGAGTTCAGCGCGGACCTCGTCCTTGTCCCGGCCGTCGAGGCGCACATCCCAGTGCACCCTGTTCTTAAGGGTCTTCTGCTCGGGAACGGTCTGGAACAGCAGTCGCCGGGCGGGCGCCCTGGCATCGAGTTCCTCCTTGGGCCTGATCGCCGCGCCGTCCTTCCAGACGAGCTTGCCGTGGTGGGTCGTGGTTTCCGCCTCGGTGGCGTAGCCCTTCTCGATCATGGAGCGGATAAACGCCTCGTCCTGCGGCTCCACGGCCCAGTCCAGCGTCTCAGCCCACCAATCGGCGAGGTCGTGCGGATTCTTGCAGTCCACTGCGATCTGAATGTTCAGTCCCATGGGACAAAACCCTACGACGACGGCGGGCGCACCGGATAGGGGGGCAAGCCCGGTTCCGGAGCGGCACTAGCCCTGGACCTGCTGCATCTGGTCAAGCAGTTCCGGCGGGATGGTGTACAGGAAGATGGCGGCGACCAGGTTCTTGGCGGCGTGGACGAAGTAGGAGAACATCAGGTTGTTGCCGGTCCATACGTAGACGAAAACCAGCGTTGCTCCCATGGCGAGGTACGGCATCAGGGCTGGGAGCGTGATCGCCTCCTGGCCCACGATGTGCAGGGCGGCGAAGAGCACCACGGACAGGGCACAGCAGACCCAGATATTCCAGCGGCGGCTGAGCTTGCCGATCATCAGGTGCCGGAAGATGTACTCCTCCACAAAGGGGCCCACCACCACGATGAGCGGCACCATGAGCCATGCCGGAACCTGCTGGATGAGTTCCTGCAGTCCGGCCTGGTTCGCGGAGGTTTCCGTCGTCCCCGCAACGACGACGAGGATCGCGGTGAAGATCATCATGGCGACGACGGCCGCCGGGACCATGGCAAGCGTGAACCACGGCCTCGTAGCGAGCACTTTAAGGTCGCGCACCACAACCTGACGGGCCGCAAGCACCGCCAGAATGCCGACGCAGCCGTAGAAGACGAGGTTCACGGCATAGGAGGCTGCGGCAGGTGTGGGCACGAGCAGCCTGAGCAGCGGCAGGAGCAGTTGTCCGGCTACCGCGAAAAATGCAGCGATCGCTACGTACAGCGCCACCGTGGTGAAGTCGAGCGGCGAAAACTGGTAGAGGTCCGGGCGCTGAGCGGGGAGGGGGCGTCGCGTTGTCACCATGCCTCCAGCCTAGTCCGGCAGGCGGGACTGCGGACAGGCTACGGGCGCCGGGCCATGCCGGCAAGGCACTGTAACCAAGGGTCGTCTTCGTTGCAGCCGCTGAAACGCGTTCGGTAGAATCTTCGGTATGCCTAACTTTCTGTTTCGGTGTGCCAAAGGCGTCCGCCGATCCGTTGTGTTTCGGAGCGCAACGATGCGCCGCAATTCCGATGCCTCCGGTGCCCGTACTTCGGTCCCCTGCACTTCCGCGGTTACCGGTACTTCTGCGGCTACCGCAAGCAACAGCGCCGGCCGCCCCCGGAGCGTAACTGCGGCGGCCGCCGTCGTCATTTTTTGCCTGGCGCTGGTGGCGTGCCGGGGCAACACGGCCGGCGCCGGAGGAGGCGATGAGCGCCCGGTGGTGCTGACCACGTTCACGGTGCTGGCCGACGTGGCGAAGAACGTTGCCGGGGACAAGCTGCGGGTCGAGTCGATCACCAAGGCGGGAGCCGAAATCCACGGCTATGAACCCACTCCGGGGGACATCCGCAAAGCATCGCAGGCTGACCTCATTCTCGACAACGGACTCAACCTCGAGGCGTGGTTCGCCCAGTTCGTCGAGGGTCTCGACGTGCCCCACACCGTAGTGAGCGAAGGGGTGGAGGCGATGTCCATCAGTGAGGACGCGTATCAGGGCAAGCCGAACCCGCACGCCTGGATGTCGCCGCTGAACGTCCAGGTCTATGTGGACAACATGGTGAAGGCGTTCTCCGAGCTGGACCCGGGCAACGCCAAGGTGTTCGAGGCGAACGGCAAGGCATACAAGGCTAAGCTGCAGGCGGTGCAGGATGAGATGACGGCGAAGCTGGCCGCCGTCCCAAAGAACCAGCGGGCACTCGTGACCTGCGAGGGAGCGTTCTCCTACCTGGCCCGGGATGCCGGCCTCCAGGAGGTCTACATCTGGGCGGTCAATGCCGAACAGCAGGCCACGCCGCAACAGATCACCGAAGCCATTGGTTTCGTGCGGAAGAACAAGGTCCCTGCCGTTTTCTGTGAATCGACGGTGTCGGATGCGCCCATGCGGCAGGTGGTGGAAGCCACCGGTGCCAAGTTCGGCGGCGTGCTGTACGTGGACTCCCTCTCCGAAGCCGACGGTCCTGTCCCCACGTACCTCGACCTCATCCGCCATGACTCCAAGGTGATCACCGCTGCATTGAATGGAGGGCAGCCATGAGTACGTCCATAACCCGCCGGCAGGCAGGGCAGGAGCAGTCCGCTCCGCATCCGGCCATCCTCGTCGAGGGCGTCACCGTGCACTACGGAGAGGTGCTCGCACTGGACTCCGCCTCCCTCAACCTCGGGCATGCGCGGATCTGCGGACTGGTCGGCATGAACGGCTCGGGCAAGTCCACGCTGTTCAAGGTCATCATGGGCATGATCAGGCCCGACGCCGGCCGCGTGCTGGTGAACGGCGCGCCGCCGTCGAAGGCGCGCAAGGAGGGTGTGATCGGCTACGTTCCGCAGAGCGAGGACGTGGACTGGGAGTTCCCGCTGTCCGTGAAGGACGTGGTGATGATGGGCCGTTACGGGCACCAAGGGTTCACCCGGCGTCCCTCCAAAGCCGACAGGGCCGCCGTCGAGGAGGCGCTGGAGCGCGTTGAACTCTCCGAGTTTGCCGGCCGGCAGATCGGCCAGCTGTCGGGCGGGCAGAAAAAGCGCGCCTTCGTGGCGCGGGGGATCGCCCAAGGCGCCACGATGATGCTGCTGGACGAGCCGTTCGCGGGTGTGGACAAGCGCTCTGAAGCCACCATCACGCGCCTGCTGCGCGAGCTGGCCGCGGACGGCTGCACCATCCTCATCTCCACCCACGACCTCCATGCCCTCCCGCAGCTGTGCGATGAAGCCGTGCTCCTGATGCGCAAGGTGCTGATGCACGGAGCGCCGGAAGTGGTGCTGCAGCCGGAGAACCTCGCCATGGCCTTCGGACTGGATGTCCTGAACCGGGACGGGGCAGGATATCCCCGGCCTGGATTTCAGCGGCCGGAGCCGCACGTGGACCCTGTCGCCGACATCCTTGGCCACGAGGGGAAGGCCTGAACCATGGATCTCATCAGTCTCCTGACGGAGCCGCTCGGTTACGACTTCATGGTCAGGGCCATTCTCACCACGGCGCTCGCCGCGATCGTGTGCGCGGTCCTGAGCTGCTGGCTCGTCCTGATCGGCTGGTCGCTCATGGGTGACGCCGTCTCGCACGCGGTGCTTCCCGGCGTCGTGCTCGCGTACATCGTGGGGGCGCCGTTCGCGCTGGGAGCACTGGTGTTCGCGCTGATCGCTGTGACCCTGATCGGGGTGGTCCGCAGCACGAGCCGGGTGAAGGAGGACGCCGCGATCGGCATCGTCTTCAGCTCGCTGTTCGCGCTGGGGCTGGTGCTGATCTCCGTGACACCCAGCCAGACGGACCTGAACCACATCATCTTCGGCAACCTGCTGGGCGTCAGTGTTCCGGACCTCATTCAGGTGCTCGTGCTCGGTGTTGTCGCCTTCGCCATCCTCATCCTGAAGCGCCGCGACCTCACCCTCTACGCGTTCGACCCCACGCACGCGCACGCGATCGGGCTCTCGCCCAAGCGGCTCGGTGCGCTGCTGCTGGGCCTGCTGGCTTTGACGTCAGTTGTGGCGCTGCAGACCGTCGGAGTGGTGCTGGTGGTGGCCATGCTGATCATCCCTGGCGCCACGGCCTACCTGCTGACGGACCGGTTCTCCCGCATGCTGGTGATCGCCCCGTCCGTGTCAGCGGCGTGCTCCGTTGCGGGGATTTACTTCAGCTACTACCTGGACACGGCCTCGGGCGCCATGGTGGTGCTCACCCAGGGTGCTGTCTTCGCCGTCGTCTATCTCTTCAGCCCACGGCAGGGCCTTATCGGAACCCGCATCGCCAAGGCCCGCCGCCGGAAGGCGGCCGTCCTCGCCGCTTGAGGAGGGCCTCGCGTTTGGGGCTTAAAACAAACCGGCGCCAGCGCCGCGGCTCAAGGCGTCGGCACTGGCGCCGGAGTGTTTAGCTGACTCCTTCCGGCCTACCGGAAGATGTCGTTGTACGTTCCCATGATGATGCGGTCTCCGGGAGTCGACTTACGGATGTAGTCGACAACTGCCCAGTCGTCCAGGGAGATGCAGCCCGCCGTCGGCACTTTGTTCATGTGCAGGAAGATGGCAAACCCTGCATTCTGGACAATGTTCGGACGGTTGTAATTGATCACCACACCCTGCCGGTAGTCGTGCGTGGAGCGGGTGGCGAAGTACCACATGTTCTCGTCCCAGCCCACCCATGAGGAGGACTCGAAGTACTTGTTGTACGTCGGAGTCCAGGGGTTGCCACCCCACCGGGAGGTCGGCTTCAGCGTCCGGTATGCCAGCTTGGTACCGGGGTTGCCCAGCCCGAAGGCCTCGGTCACCGAGTACGAACCGGTGGGGGAGAAGAGGTAGCGGGTGGGGCCGGAGGGCACTCCCGGCGGCTTGAAGCCGGAGGCGCCAACGTAGCCGTCGGTCTTCCAGTCGGCAACGTACAACCCGGCCATGCGGACGCAGTAGACGTTAGTGGCATATGCCCGCTTGTAGCCTGAGGTGAAGGTCAGCAGCACCCGGTTTGCGCCGTACGCGGAGTATTTGGTCCGCCCGTTGTTGAGCTTGGCGCACTCGGTCATGGCGTAGACGCGGCCGCCCGCTGTGGTTGTCCAGCCGATGTAGCCGCGCTGGAAGGACTGCACGCACTGAGAGCCAACACAGCGGACGTTGGCGGTGGGGTAGCCGAGCGAGCTGCGGTTGGCACCAACGCTGGCGTACTTGGTGCTGACGCCGCCTCGTGTAACCCATGCTCCGGTCGTAGGCGACCAGTAGATGGTTCCACCTTGGAAGCGCTGGACGCAGCCGCTGGCTGGCTGGCCGCATACCTGATTGGCGACCGGGTAACCGAGTAGGCCGTTGTGGCCTGCCCAGGCGCGCCAGCGTTGATTGATGGCTCCCTTGACGACGCGCGCACCTGTGGCTGGCGACCAGTAGATGTTGCCTTTGGCGAAAGCCTGGGCGCACCCGCCGCCCCTCAGCCCGCAGAACTCCTTGTTAATGGGCAGGCCCAGGCCGTTCTCAGCGCCTAGGGCAACCCAGTAACGGCCAACACCGGCTGTGCTGCGGACTTGGTACACGCCCTTTGGGATCCATGCCAGGATCCGTCCAGTGGAAAAACGCTGGATGGTGCCGCCCGGTGCCGCCACCTCGTCGCTGATGGGGTACCCCAAGGTCGGAAGGGTTCCGCCGGCGTACCAGGCGGGTCCGGTATGACCGGAGCTGCGCAGGACCGGGTGGGCGCCGGTTTTTGAGGTCCAGTAAATGTTTCCGCCGCGAAAGATCTGATGGCAAAGGCCGCCGCCGCAGAACTGGTTGCTGCGGGGCGCACCCAGCACCCCGGCCGCTCCACGCATGGCGCGCCATTTAGTGCCGATCGCGCCCGGGACCTCGATGGCTGCTGGTGCTGCCGGTGGGGTAGTTGCCGGTGGGGTAGTTACAGTAGGCGACGGCGTGACTTCCGGTGACGTGGTGTCCGACGGCGTGGTCTCCGTTGACGTGGCCGGAGCCGTGTCCGAGGGCGACGGCGACGGCGAGACCGGCTCCGACGGCAGCGGCGTATCTGTGCTGGTTCCCGTCGTGCCGGGCGGTGCCGAGTCGGTTGGTGTAGACGTAGTCGCGGCCGTGGCAGCCTCTGTCGTATTAGTTGCTTGGGCAGAGGGGCTGGTGGCATTGAAGTCTTCGGCCAGGGCGGGCGAGGCCGTCAGTGAGCCGGCCGCGAAGCTCAGGAGCAAGGCAGCCGTCAGTAGTGTTTTTTTCATGAAGCATCCTTTGCCGAGACGACCGGTTCGCACTGACCCGCGGAGCCAGTGGTCTTCGCGAAGCTCTCGGCCGACACTTCAGCCGATTTCCCTGCCGGGACGGTTTCTGTGATGAGGGTGTGGCCCTGAACGGCCGCACCCACAGTTACCGCAACCGCCACCGTGTAGGTCTTGGCCTTCTCAGAAGCGTTGACCAACGTCCCCTTGAAGGTCCAGGACCCGTCCGCGCCCGCTGAACAGGTGTGTTTTTGCAGGTCTTTGATCGCATTCAGCGTGGTCGATACGTCCGTCGGCAAGGATGGTGCCGTGGTCGGTGGTGCGGAGATCAACGGCGTTTCCGATGCCGCCGTCGAATCCGTTGTTGCCGTCGGTGATGCAGGCACCGATTCGCTTGCACCCGGTCCACCAGGACCGGAGCCGCCGCCTGAACACCCGGCAACTGCCAGCAGCAAAACTGCAGGCAGTAGTGCTCTTCTTCTCATAGTCCCCCCTGAGGAATGGCACGAGTGCCATTTGCCCACGCAGGCCGCGTGGTCGCCGGGGAGAGACGCACGTCGCCCCCCATGGTGCAAAGAGTATCCGTAAATGCTCCTGAGCAGGAGTGTTTTTATCCATTCGAAATAGAAGCTGTCCCGGCGGGGAGGCGAGGGCCCGAGATGTTGTGCGCGTCACGAAGCGCCGGCGGAATCTTGTACTATGGACAGGTCGCGCGAAGCTTCGGTGCTTCACGAGTTTTGGTACACAAACGGCCCCCAAGAGGGGCCGAACGCGAATTATCTGTACAAAAACTCCAGGTTCCCCAACCGGCAGTAATCCCGACCTGCGGCAACATCACAACCTACAAGGAACAGCTGTGCCTCAAATTACCCCCACAGAACTTGAGAGCCGGACGGCCCCATCCGTCGCCGTCGACTCGACCCTCAGCGCCGAGGGCTACAAAAAGACCCTGGGCAGGCGCCACGTCACAATGATCGCCATGGGCGGAGCCATCGGCGTCGGCCTCTTTATGGGAGCCGGCGGACGCCTGGCCTCCACGGGCCCGGCCCTGATCTTCTCCTACGCCATTGCCGGCGTCATCGCCTACCTCCTCATGAGGGCACTGGGCGAGCTCATCATGTACCGCCAGACTTCGGGCTCCTTCGTCAGCTACGCCGGCGAAATGTTCGGCAAGAAGGGGGCCTTCCTCTCCGGGTGGATGTACTTCATCAACTGGGGCATGACCGGAATCGCCGAACTGATCGCGATCGGCCTGTACTTCCAGTTCTTCTTCCCGAACGTGCCGGTGGAAGCCTCCGCCATCGCTGCCCTGGCGCTCCTCGTGGCAGTGAACCTGCTGAGCGTCAAGGCTTTCGGTGAGTTTGAATTCTGGGCGTCCTGCCTTAAGGTGGGCGCCATCCTGATCTTCCTGGCCGTCGGTACCTTCATGGTGCTCACCAACGCCCAGGTCGGCGACGGCAACGCCTCCGTGGCCAACCTCTTCGCGGCCGAGGGCGGGATGTTCCCCAAGGGCGCCCTCGTCATGGTCCTGGTGCTGAACGCCGTGATCTTCGCCTACAACGGCATCGAACTCGTCGGTATCACCGCCGGCGAAATGCAGAACCCCGAACGCGAAGTGCCCAAGGCGATCCGCGCCGTCGTGCTCCGCATCGTGGTCTTCTACGTCGGTTCCGTGACGCTGCTGGCGATGCTGCTCCCATCCGACCAGTACAAGGCCGGCGTGTCCCCGTTTGTCACCGTGTTCGGCCAGATGGGCCTCGGCTGGGTGGGCGATGTTATGAACATGATCGTCATCACCGCAGCGCTGTCCTCATGCAACTCGGGCCTGTACTCGATCGGCCGCGTGTTCCGCACCATGGCCAACAACGGCCACGCCCCGCAGTGGCTGACCAAGATGTCCTCGCGCCACGTGCCGTACGCGGCTATCCTGGCCATCGCGGTGTTCTATCTGGTGGGCATCCTCCTGAACATCTGGCTGGGCGGCTCCCACGCGTTCGACCTCGCGCTGAACACCGCTTCCATCGGCGTGATCTTCACCTGGGGTGCCATCTTCGCCAGCCAGATCGCGCTGCGCCACCGCAAGGGCGTCACGTCCAGCCTGCCGATGCCCGGCTCTCCTTGGACCAGCTGGGCCGGCCTGCTGGGTCTGCTCGCGATCACCGTGCTGATCGGATTCGACACCATGACCAGCAAGAGCGGCGAGGTCTTCTACCTCGGCCTCTGGACCCTTGCCACTATCCCCTTCTTCGCGGTCGTGCTGTGGCTGGGCTGGCAGAAGGTCAAGAACAACGAACCGAAGAGCGCGCTGTACAGCTGAGTCTTCTTCTCGCATGACAACGACGGCGGGCCCTCCTTTTGTGGAGACGCCCGCCGTCGGCGTTTCCGATTGTGAAAACGGCGAAGCCGGGCTCCCCCCAAGGGAGTCCGGCTTCGTGGTTCTGTAAGTACTTCGGGACCTAGTCCTTCTTGAAGCCGTCCTTGACGTCTTCGCCGACCTTCTTGGCGTCTGCCACAACCTGGTCCTTCTGGCCTTCGGCCTTCAGCCGATCGTTGTCCGTCGCGTTACCTGCAGCTTCCTTGGCCTTGCCGCCGAGGTCTTCCGCTGCATGCGAAATCTTGTCTCCGATACCCATGGTGTCGAACACCTTCCGTTGTCGGTTGCTCTGACAAAGCCATTTCAGCCTAACACAAAGCATGCTTACTAATTCAAGGGGTGTCGTTTTCCCGTGTTCCTTGTCAGCCCCCCGGGCTAGGCTCGAACCATGAACCACAGCACCAGCCTGACGCAGCACGTGAACGCAAGCGCCGAAAAGGTGTGGGCGGTCATCTCAGATACCCCCGGCTCGGCAGCGACGCTTTCCGGCGTCGAATCCATCCAGATGGTCAGTGAAGGGCCCTATGGCGAGGGGACGCGCTGGAAGGAAACGCGCTCCGTGTTGGGGCGGCGGGAGACGGTGGAAATGTGGGTTTCCGAGGCGGACCCGCCGCGGAGCACCACCGTCATGGCGCTGCATGGCGGCGCCGAATACACATCCCGGTTCGAGTTGGCCGAGCGTGACGGGGGCACGGACCTCACGCTGACCTTCGGCGCCCAAGTCCTCCGGCCCACGGTGGTCAGCAAGGTCATGATGGCGCTTTTTGGCAAACTCGGCATGAAGGCCACGCGGAAGTCCCTGGCGAAGGACCTCGCGGAGATCGCGGCAAAAGCGGAGTCGCTGTAGGGAGGGCGCGGTTGACCGGAGACTCCTGCCGTGTAATCTTTATAGAACGAACGGTCGGTAAATTATTCGTTCCGGCCCAGCTCCCTGCGTAAAGGATGTTCTCATGGTCGAGGCTTTTCTGGTTGGCGGTGCCCGTACCCCGGTAGGGCGCTACGGAGGCGCGCTTTCGGCAGTGCGGCCGGACGATCTTGCTGCGTTGGTGGTCCGCGAAGCCGTGGCCCGTGCAGGAGTGGACCCGGATGCCATTGACGAAGTTATCCTCGGAAACGCCAACGGCGCGGGTGAAGAGAACCGCAACGTCGCCCGCATGGCTACCATCCTGGCCGGACTTCCCCTCCACATTCCCGGCATCACGGTGAACCGCCTCTGCTCCTCCGGCCTGAGCGCCATCATCATGGCAAGCCAGATGATCAAGTCGGGGGCCGCTGACGTCGTGGTGGCCGGCGGAGTGGAATCCATGAGCCGTGCACCCTGGGTGCAGGAGAAGCCGCAGACCGCCTTCGCACGGCCCGGCGACATCTTTGATACTTCCATTGGCTGGCGCTTCGTCAATCCGGCATTCAAGAAGGGCGAGCTGTCCCGCGACGGGAAGATGACCTTCTCGATGCCGGAAACCGCCGAGGAAGTCGGCCGCGTTGACGGCATTTCCCGCGAGGAAGCCGATGCCTTTGCCGTCCGTTCCCATGAGAAGTCCCTCGCCGCGATCGAGGCCGGCCGGTTCAAGGATGAAATCGTCCCGGTGACCGTCAAGACCCGGAAGTCCGAGAAGGTTGTGGACACGGACGAAGGCCCCCGCTCGGAGACTTCCATGGACGTGCTCGCCGGACTACGCCCGGTGGTGCACGGCGGTTCTGTGGTCACGGCAGGCAACTCGTCCTCCCTGAACGACGGCGCCTCCGCGATCATCGTGGCCTCCGAAGCAGCCATCCAGCGGCTTGGCCTCACACCGCGTGCCCGGATCATTGACGGCGCTTCCGCCGGGTGTGAGCCGGAGATCATGGGCGTCGGCCCGGTCCCGGCGACCCAGAAAGTACTCAAGCGGAGCGGACTCAGCGTCGGTGACCTGGGCGCCGTCGAGCTTAATGAGGCCTTCGCCACCCAGTCCCTGGCCTGCATGCGGCGCCTCGGGCTGGAGCCGGACATCGTGAACAACGACGGCGGCGCCATCGCTTTGGGGCACCCGCTGGGTTCCAGCGGCTCGCGTATCGCCATTACCCTGCTGGGCCGGATGGAACGCGAAGACGCCCGGATCGGCCTGGCCACCATGTGCATCGGCGTCGGCCAGGGCACGGCCATGCTGCTGGAGCGCGTGTAGTGGCGGGACCGGCCAACGCGGACCAGGACAGCGTGAACGGACACTTAAGCACCCGCAACTTCAGCACCCTCCTGGTCGAGGAGCGCGACGACCGCGTGGTGGTGCTCCTCAATCGGCCGGAAGTCCGCAACGCGATCGACCAGCAGATGGTGGACGAACTCCATCTTGTCTGCGCGGCGCTCGAACGGAATCCCCGAGTCCTGATCATCGCCGGCGTCGAGGGTGTGTTTGCCTCCGGGGCCGACATCGCCCAGTTGCGTGAGCGGCGGCGCGACGACGCCCTCCAGGGCATCAACTCCACCATCTTTGTGCGCATCGCCAGGTTGCCCATGCCAGTCATTGCGGCGCTGGACGGCTTCTGCCTCGGCGGCGGTGCCGAGCTGGCGTATGCCGCTGACTTCCGCATCGGCACGCCGAGCGTCCGGATCGGCAATCCGGAAACCGGCCTGGGCATTCTGGCTGCGGCCGGTGCCAGCTGGCGCCTGAAGGAACTGGTGGGTGAGCCGGTAGCCAAGGAAATCCTGCTGGCGGGACGCGTCCTGCGCGCCGAAGAGGCGCTTGCGGTCAACCTCATCACCGAGATCCACGAGGCCGCCGTGCTGATGGACGGCGCGCACCAGCTCGCTGACCGAATTGCCCGGCAGGACCCGCTGGCGGTACGGATCACAAAGTCCGTCTTCCATTCGCCCGCTGAAGCCCACCCGATCATCGACCAGCTGGCCCAGGGCATCCTCTTTGAATCCCAGGCGAAGTTCGACCGGATGCAGGCATTTCTGGATAAGAAGACAGCCAAGAGAGACGAGAAGAAGACACAGCCATGAGTAATTCGACACTGCCGGCCCAGCCTCCCGCCGCCGTCCTTCCTGCCACTGTCGGAGTTCTTGGCGGCGGACGCATGGGGGCCGGAATCGCCCATGCCTTCCTCATCAACGGAGCCACCGTGGTGGTCGTCGAGCGCGACGGCGATGCTGCCGCCGGCGCCCGCACGCGCGTGGCCGATGCCGTGGCGAAGTCGGCGGCCCGCGGGGTTCTGGACGGATCCCCGGAGGACGTTCTGGCCCGGTTCAGCACGTCCACTGACTACGCGGCCTTCGCCGGCTGCGGCCTCGTGGTGGAGGCCGTTCCCGAGGACTTCGAGCTGAAGGTCAGCGCCCTGAAGGCTGTGGAGGAGCAGTTGGCCGCCGGGGCATTCCTGGCCTCGAACACCTCCTCGCTCTCGGTCACCGATCTTGCAGCCCAGCTGCAGCGTCCGGCCAACTTCGTGGGGCTTCACTTCTTCAACCCCGTGCCGGCGTCCACGCTCATTGAAGTGGTGCTCGGCGGGGAGACATCCGCGGAGCTGGCAGCCGCGGCGAAAGGGTGGACGGAGGCGCTCGGTAAGACCGCCGTCGTCGTCAACGACGCTCCCGGTTTCGCCTCATCACGCCTTGGCGTGGCAATTGCCCTCGAAGCCATGCGCATGGTGGAGGAGGGCGTCGCCTCGGCTGCGGACATCGACAACGCCATGGTGCTCGGCTACAAGCACCCCACCGGACCGCTGCGGACCACGGACATCGTGGGCTTGGACGTGCGGCTGGGCATAGCCGAATATCTGCAGTCGACCCTGGGGGAGCGCTTCGCGCCGCCGCAGATCCTCCGGGATAAAGTGGCCCGCGGCGAGCTCGGCCGGAAGACGGGCAAAGGCTTCTTCGACTGGGCCGACTAGGGTAGCGGGTTACAGCAGGCCGACGATGTAGCCGATGAAGAAGACCAGGCACAGCAGGACCACGAGGCCGATCGCCGCCAGGGCTACAACCTGTATCCCTTTTCGGGCCCCCTCATCGTGTCCCTGCGGGCCGCCGGTCGACGCTTCCCCCGGCGGCGTCTCGCCAGGAGGCACACCCCCGCCCGGTTCCAGGCCGGTGAGCTTGTCTTCGAGGGGATCTGGATTCTGACCCGACACGATGTCCTCCTTGCAGTGTGATGGATGAAGCGGACGTGCTGATTGCAGTCAAAGGGAGTTGAGCTTTTGGCGCAGTCCTTCCAGCGCCGGATCGCGCAACGACATGAAGGCAGGTCCGAGGAAGGGCTGCAGGAGCTTCAGCGGGCCCCTGATGCTGAACTCCGCTGTGTAGAGGACGTCGCAACCGGGACCCGTGGAACGCACATCGACGGAATCGAACTCGACCACTTTCTCGTTTTCACCGCGCAGCTTGATGTGGTTGTCGAACAGTTCGATGACCTCATACTCCAGGAACTGGCGCTTGCCCCGGAACAGGACCTCGGCGCGGTAGCGGTGTCCGAGCGCGAGCGGGCCCTCCGAAAGCTTCTCCACTTTTTCGGTCCAGGGGTCCCATTCGGCTGTGTTCTCGAACGCAGACAAGTAGGCGAAGGCTGTCCGTGCCGGCAGCGAAGCGCTGACTGTACCCGCAACCTTGATCATTGCTTCAGCCTAGCGAGACAACCTGATCAGCACACGTGCTTTCAGGGGCTATTTCCGCTGTGGCCTGCCGAATCTGCCTACCAGAAACATGCCCGGTTTTCCCGCCGGAGAGACAGGAAAACCGGGCAAGCCGGTAGTGCGGACTCCGGAAACCGGCCTATCGTGCCAGTGCCGCCTTAATGGCCAAGGCGTACCCGGAGATGTGCCCTGTCCCGGTGGGGTGGAAGACATCCCCTGGCTGCTGGGCCGAGGCGCACGTGGCCGAGACACAGAATGGCGGCATTCCCACAATCCAAGGGTCGGACGAACCGAGACCGTGATTGATGAACTGCTGCGTGACGCCCAGATACCGCACCCGGCTGGCGAGGGCGGAGACGGCAATGGTCGCGTTGAGGAGATCGACTGCGGCGTTGATGGTGGTGGCGGTCGATTTTTGCTCGGCAGTCATGAGGCTGTTGACGGTGAACAGCCGGGGGTAGCCCGTAATCACGATCTTGGCGCGGGGCGCTTTGCTCTTGATCACCGCCACCATGGACTTGATCTTGGCCGGCAGTTTGGGCAGTTTCAGCGCAAGCGAGTTGAAGAGCGCTGCCTTGCACGCCGGAGTCAAGACCAGTGCCGCACATTGTGCAGTAGCCGCGGCCGCGTCGATGTCGTTCGCCCCAACGGTGACGGTGACATGCGTGGAGTTTTCCAGCAAGTGCGCGGCGGCCACAGCATTATTGGACACATCAGCGGTCGTTGCCCCGGCGCATGCGAGGTTGAAGCCGCCAAGATAGGTGGCGTAAGCCGCGCCGGTCTGCGCGCACGGGGAAGGAACCAATCCGGGTGCTACACGATATGGACCCCCGCCGATACCTGCTGCATAGGAGTCGCCAAGACCGATATGCGACGGGCCAGGGTCAGCAGACGCGGGCGCGGCCGTCAAGCCGGCTGTGAGCGCCAACGTGGCGATGAGGCCCGTCAGGCGGGCGGTACTGCGGCGGAGTAGTTTTGTTGTCACTATTAAAACCCCTCATTATGGGGAGCCGTTGGCTCGCAGAAATGGCAGCAGGACATCGACACACGATGACGGGCGCCCGCCCGGCGGACGCAGGAACTTTCAGCGCGGTGTGGTGCGCGTGGGCCCTAGGGTACGCCGCCGCACAACGAAACGGACCAGTGCGCAGTACCCGCTTTTTTGCGCCTCGTGGTTCTGTGCTACTCGGTTCCGACCCGGTGCAGACGCCGACCAAGATGTGGTTAGCTGTCTGCGTGAAGGCGAGGGAGCAAGTACCGGTTGGCTGGGACGGGGCAGTTAACGCTTGGCGCGTGGCTGGCTCTGTGTACCGGATGGGCAGGCGTGAGTGGCTCACCGCTGCCGGTTGGCAGCAGGCGTACGACGACGGCGTCCGCACCGTTATCGACCTCCGGAATCCTGCCGAGCGGCAGCCGCGGCCCGCGGATCCGGAGGTGGGGGAGGCGCTCGCTCCCTTCGAGGTCGTTCACGCTCCCACGGAGGACCCGGACCATCCGGAATTCAAGGCACTCTGCGTCCCCTACCTCAACGATCCGGCCTTCTACGCTGCCAATGCGCGCTTCTTTCCCGACAGGCTAGCCGCCGTGTTCAGGAACGTGGCCAAGTCTCCCGGCGGCGTCGTGATTCATTGTTCCGCCGGGCGGGACCGCAGCGGCATGATCGCGGCCATGCTCCAGGACCTCGCCGGCGCAACTGATGACGACATCGTTTCCGCCTATCAGGCCTCGATGCGCGGCATCAATGAGCGCCACCGCACCATGACGACGCCGCACCCCCACGAACGGTACCTGGACCAAGACGAGCTGGCGCCGCTTCTGGAAATCCGGGGGGCCGGCGTTCTGCAGTTCGTCAGGTCGCTGAAGACCCGGGACTACCTGCTCACGCACGGCGTCACGCCTGCCGAGCTGGACAGGATCCTCTTGTTGCTCGGCGCGGGGGTTGGCCTGTGAGGCTCCGCGGATCCGCTCCCGGCGCTCGGCGTGGGGCGGGCCGCCGTGCTGCCCTGGGGATCGCGGCCGTGCTCGCTTTGGGGACTGCCGCGGCTTCGGCACCGGCGTTTGCTACCGAGGAAAGCCCGACACCGCCAGTCACCAAGGGAGCGGCCGCCGGTCAAGCCGCCGGTCAACCAGAAGCGGGGCACGCAGCCTCAGCCCCTGCACCTGGCGACGAGGGTTTGGCCGGGGCTGTGGCGCGCGACCTGGGCCTGACCTTGGCGGAGTTCAATGCCGGGGGCGCGCAGGCGAAGCGTGCAGCCGACGCCCTGGCCGTACTCCGGGACCTGCCAGGTTTCGTCGGGGTCCGGTTGCAGGACGGGCGGATTCGGGTTGAAGGCTCGGGCCCGGAACTGGAAAACCGCATCGCCGCGCTCAACAAGGGCAGCGGGACTGGAAAGGATGAGTTCGTCCTCGTCAGCTCCGCTTCGGGCCAGACCCCGGAAGGGCCTACGGATTCCTCCGCGGATCCCGCCCCGTCGGCCGGTAGCACAGCCGAGAGCGCCGGAGGCGGGGAGCTTCAGGCCAACAGCGTCGAGCAGCTATACCGGACATACCTACGCGAGGTGGGGGCTGCCGGGCTTCAGGCCGTGGCCGAGGCTGACGGCAAATACATTATCCGGACCGGGGACCTGAATTCACCCGAGATTGCGGGGGAACCGGGCAGTGAGCTCCGAGCAGGAGACGGCTCAGCGAGTCTGGCCGGCGGGCAAGTCGGTGGGCAGGCTGAAGGGGAAGCGGAGAGCCGAGGCGAAGATGGCTCAGGTGAGGCTTCCGGCGCACCTGGTATGTCGCCGTCAGACTTTGTCTCAAAGTACGCCAACGTGGTGCTGGAGCAGGGCGAACCGCTGGCCCGTGAAGAGGATTTCCTCGGCGGCCAGGGGTACAGGGTCGACGGGGGCGGGGTGGTTTGCTCCGCGGGATTCAGCGCGTTCAGCCCTGCGGGTGAGCCGCTGGTGCTTACCGCCGGGCATTGCGCCGAGGACGGTGCCGCCAAGTTCACCGAGATCACGCTGCCGGCAGGTGATCCCGCAGGCGGCGCCGTTGCAGGAAGCGCTGTCACCGGCGACCTGGGAACGTTCGGCTTCAGCCAGTTCGGCGGTCCCGGAAATGCCTGGATTGCGGGGGACCTGGGCAACCCGGGGGAGCCCGGCAAGGACATCGCCGTGGTCGAATCAATTCGTGCGGACCTGAATGTGCTGCCTGCCGCAACGACGTGGGAGGACCCGGCCGACCTGGGCAAGTCCTCCGTGCAGGTCGTCGGCTCCGCGGCGCCGGTCGTCGGTCAATTCGTCTGCCGCTCGGGCCGCACCGAGGGCTGGTCGTGCGGCGTGGTGGACGAGGTCGGGATCTACGTCGTCGGCGGCCCCTCGGGAGAGCCGGACGACCTCAGGTCGTTCAGGGGGTTCCTGTCCTATTCCGTGCAGTCGGGCGGGGGCGACTCCGGTGGCCCGTGGATCAGCGGCAATTACGCAGTCGGGACGCACTCGGCGGGTAATTCACGGAGGTCCATGGAAAACTACGCTGTGGCCGCCACCCTGCAGGATTCGCTTCAGGTGCTGCCAGGCGTCCAACTCCGGCTGTTCCTCAACAAGCCTGTGCTGACCCCACCCCTGCCTGCAGGACCGATTGCGGAGGGGCAGCGCGTCTCGGGACGTATTCCTGCGGTTCCCGGAACGAGCGTTCCGGCAGGCTCCAGTGTCCGGATTACGTTCCCGGGCCTTGAGCCGTTGGAGGTGGCAACGGATGCGGATGGCAAGTGGTCCTTTGTTGCACCCGCCTCCGCAACCGAGTTCTCGGCGCAGGCCATCAACGGGTTCAGCAGCTCAGCCGTCGGCACGTTCCGGAGCCCCGCGCAACCAGTGATGCCGACGCCCGCCCCGCCTGGTCCGGACTCACTCCCTCCAGCCGCCGGTGGGCCAGCGGGCAGCGGTGCAACGGGAGAGAATGCGCCTGCCGGGCCGAAGCCAGTGCGCCGCGTTACGCCTGCATCGCTGACCCCCGCGCCTGAGCCGTCCGTCGTTGCCGTGCAGCCGCAGCGACACGCCAACTCCTGGGAGGCGCCGACGGCCGCTGCGCTCGCGGATACTGGAGCTTCGGGGCTGCTGCTGGCAGCCGGAGGAGCCGCGGGTGTCCTGATCGTGGGCGGGCTGCTGCTGGTTGCGGCACGTCGGCGTCGGCGTTAGCCCAGCCCTCCGCTTAAGGCATCCGGGCTGGCTGTCTGCGGACCGGGGCGAGCATATGCACCAGCATCACGGCCGTGATGGAGCCGGCGGCCACGATCGAGGCCAGCACCACAATCTGGAAGCGCCCTGCCTCCAGCGGGGAGAGCCCGCCGAAGATGGCCCCCACGAACGCCCCGGGGAGCGTGACAAGGCCGGTGGTCTTCGTCTGGTCGACGGAGGGTATGAGGGAAGAAGCCACTGCATGCCGCGCCATATCCCGGGTGGCCTGCCGCGGCCGGGCGCCCAGTGCAAGCCACGCCTCCACGACGTCCCACTGGTCAATCACGGCCTCGTTGAACCGGCGGCCTGCCAGCGCTGCGATGGTCATCGAGTTGCCTATGACAATGCCGCCGATCGCCAGCGCGTAGCGGCTGGTGAGCTCGATGGATCCCGTGGCGAAAATGATGATGAGGGTCAGGACGATACCGGCCGCCATCGAAGAGCTGACCATGGCCAGGTGTGCCCAGCTCCAGCCGAGGCGGTGCGTGGCAGTCGCGGAGGCTACGAGGAACATGACGCCCAAGGCAACAGCCACCCAGGTGCCGCTGGTGATCACAGCCCCTAGGATCAGGCTCACCGCGGCGAGCTGCGCAGCGCCCCGGACAACGGCGAGGGCCGGTGCGTACGCGTGGGGAACGCGGAAACCGGCAAGCACGGCGGCCGACAGCACCATTAGGAGGCCGACGGCCAGCAGGGTGGCGCCCAGGACGGGACCCAGGCTGGTCACTTCACTCACCCGCCCAGCCTATCCGCGGGCTGGCGGGGGAACGTGCAGGCTAGACCTTGGGCGCCAGCAGCAGGTTGGTGATCCGCAGTGTACAGAGCCGCTGGCCGGCGTCGTTGGTGATCAGCACCTCATGGGTGGTGAGGGTGCCGCCCAGGTGGATGGGTGTTGCCGTGATGGTGATGAGTCCGCTGCGCGCCGACTTGTGGTGTGTCGCGGAAACGTCCACCCCCACCGCTGTCTTGCCCAGCGTGCTCGCGTGGATGACGGCGGCCCAGGAGCCCACAGCCTCGCCGACGGCCAGCGACGCGCCGCCGTGCAGCAGCCCGAACGACTGGCGGTTTCCTTCGACGGGCATGGTGGCCACGACGCGCTCCACCGACTGCTCGAGGATTTTCACGCCCATCTTCTCGTCGAGTTCACCGAGGGTGATCTTCCACAGTTCTTGCGCAGGTTTCGGGGTTACAGGCTCCGCGGCCTGCAGATCCACATTGCGGGGTTGGGGCGTCATTTGATCTCCTCGTACGGTTCGAACACGGCGCCGGGACCCGGCAGGGAACTGGCCTGGTGCTGCACTCCTAGTGTGCAGCGCGGCTCATTCATGTACTGTAGACATATTACCGAACGGACGGTCAGTAATGCGCTGGCCTGTTTCCCGTATCGCCCGGATTTGTATGTTCCGCGTTGGAAGGACCCGTCAACGATGACCACAACCGCTACCGCTCCCCAGCCCTCCCTGGACACCGTGGAGACCGTGCCGAGTTTCGTGCAGGACTCCTGGTGGACTCCCGACGCCGGTTCGGCAGCTTCCGCTGTGCCCGTGCGTGATGCGAGCACAGGCGAAATCCTGGCGAAGGTGAGCACGGACGGACTGGACCTTGCCGCCGTCGTGGATTACGGCCGCACCACCGGCCAGACCGAGCTTGGCAAGCTGACTTTCCACCAGCGCGCCCTCAAGCTCAAGGAGCTGGCGCAGTACCTGAACGCCCGCCGCGAGCACTTCTACACCTTCTCTGCGCAGACCGGCGCCACGAAGATCGACTCCATGATCGACATCGACGGCGGCATTGGCGTCCTGTTCACGTTCGGCTCCAAGGGCCGGCGCGAACTTCCCAATTCCCAGGTGGTGGTGGACGGGCCCATGGAGGTGCTGTCCAAGGACGGCTCGTTCGTCGGTGAGCACATTTACACTCGTATTCCGGGCGTTGCCGTGCAGATCAATGCCTTCAACTTCCCCGTCTGGGGAATGCTGGAAAAGCTCGCCCCGGCGTTCATCGCCGGTGTTCCCACGATCGTGAAGCCGGCAACCCCCACCGGCTACGTCGCGGCCGCCGTGGTGAAGGCGATCATCGAATCCAACATCCTGCCCAAGGGCTCGCTGCAGCTAATCTCCGGCTCTGTCCGCGGTCTCCTCGACGTGTTGGACTATCGCGACCTTGTGGCCTTCACCGGCTCGGCGTCCACCGCGCAGTCCCTCAAGGCGCACCCGAACGTGGTGCTGGGCGGTGTGCGCTTCACGTCCGAGACTGACTCCCTGAACGCCGCCATCCTCGGACCGGACGCGGTGGAAGGCACGCCGGAGTTCGACGCCTTTATCAAGTCCGTGGTCACCGAAATCACGGTGAAGGCCGGCCAGAAGTGCACCGCGATCCGGCGCGCGATCGTGCCCCAGGAACTGGTTGCGGCTGTCGTCTCTGCCATCGGTGCCCGCGTCGACCAGCGCGTGGTCCTCGGCGACCCCCGCGCCGAAGGTGTCACCATGGGCGCCCTGGCATCGGTGGAGCAGCTCAACGACGTTCGCGCGGCCGTGCAGTCCATGATCGACGCCGGCGGCGAGCTGGCATACGGAACGCTCGATTCGCCGTCGGTCACCAATGCGGACGGCGCACAGGGCGTGGCCGAGGGCGGCGCCTTCATGTCCCCGGTCGTGCTCAGCTGGGCCGACTCCGAGGCGGAGCAGGTGCACTCCCTCGAGGCCTTCGGTCCTGTTTCATCCGTGATCGGATACAAGGACATTCCCGACGCCGTCCGCCTCGCCGCGCGCGGCGGCGGTTCACTCGTCGCCTCGGTCTGCACCAACGATCCCGCCGTCGCGCAGGAACTGGTCACGGGGATCGCAGCCCACCACGGCCGCGTGCTGATGCTGAACCGTGAAGATGCCCGCAGCTCCACCGGTCACGGCTCTCCCGTCCCGCATCTGGTCCACGGCGGACCCGGACGCGCGGGCGGCGGCGAGGAACTGGGCGGCATCCGCTCCGTCATGCACCATATGCAGCGGACTGCCATCCAGGGGTCGCCCAACATGCTGACCGCGGTGACCGGCATCTGGCACGCCGGGGCCGACCGCAACTTCACCCAGGAAACCGAGGGCACCCACCCGTTCCGCAAGTCCCTCGAGACGCTGCGCATCGGCGACGCCGTCCGGTCGGACCTGCGGGAGGTCACGCTGGAGGACATCACGGCCTTCGCCAACTCCACGGGCGACACCTTCTACGCCCACACCAACCAGGAGGCCGCCGAAGCCAACCCGTTCTTCCCGGGCATCGTGGCGCACGGCTACCTGCTGCTGGCCTGGGGTGCCGGGCTGTTCGTCGAGCCCGCTCCGGGTCCGGTCCTGGCCAACTACGGCTTGGAGAACCTGCGCTTCATCACCCCCGTGGCGGCGGGGGACTCCATCCGGGTGACGCTCACGGCCAAGAAGATCACCCCGCGCGAGACCGACGAGTACGGCGAAGTGGCCTGGGACGCCGTCCTGACCAACCAGAACGACGAGATCGTGGCCACCTACGACGTCCTCACCCTCGTGGAGAAGTAACCCTCTCTCACTTCCTGCCGCCTTTTTCCCAACCCTCTCGCAGGTCCTGCAGCTTCCACGGGAACGCTCTCTCACTTTTGGGGGCGTTCCCGGGGACGCTCTCTCAGATCCTGCAGCTGCCCCCCGGGACCCTTTCTCACACCGATACTCGTGGTGAGGAATGGTCCCGGCGCGCCTACGAGAGAAAATTTCCCGGGATCTTTATCGATGCAACGGGCTTAAAATGTCCCCCGTAGGAGGTGGCAAAATGACCCTAGTACTCAACAAAGCCACAACTGTCCTGCCCGTGGATGACAAAGAGCGTGCCCGTCGTTTTTACGCGGAAACACTTGGACTTCCTCATCGTGGCGTGGCAGACGACGGAAGCGAATTGTTTGGCAGTGAAGGCGGCCCGATGCTGCAGCTGATGCCTGTGAGGGACGGCAAGCACTCGGAGCACACCACAATAAGTTTCGAAGTCACGGACATCGAACGGACGGTCCGAGACATGGAAGCCAAGGGCGTCCATTTCCAGGACTATGACCTGCCGGATCTCAAAACTGAGAACCACATCTGTACAACCGACGCCGAGAAATGCGCATGGTTCATGGATACGGAAAATAATATTCTCTGCGTTCATGAAACCAAGGGGCAGCAGGCTGAATACCAGCTCTGACCTCGCCACCTAGCAGTTCTTCCGAACCCTTCCTCAGCCTGAGGGAGGGTTCGACTTTTTCCTGCAGGATGTGCGAGAGGGTCCGGGTTTTTCTTGCCAGATGTGGGAGAGGGTTTGGGTTTTGCCTGCAGGATGTGGGAGAGGGTTCCGAATCAAAAGCGCCGCTGTTACGTTGGTCGAACCCCAAACCAGGAGGAAAGATGAGCGACTCACCTGAGCGGAACGATCTGCCGCTTCCCGACTACGATCACATCCCGCTTGGCACCCTGCCTTCGCGGATCCACTCTTTGGATACCGGGGGCGTGGAGGCACTGCTGGCCTACGAGCAGGCACACGGGAACAGGCTGCCTGTGGTGCAGGTCCTGGAGTCACGGCTGGAAGCGCTGCGCGGCGGGGCTGAACCCAGTGGAGCCCTTCCCCACGACATGCCTGAGGTAAGCCAGGGCCACGGTGGATCCCCTGTCAGTCCTGACACTGCCGGGCCTCCGGTCAACCCGCCGTCCCAGGGTGTCCCGACTAACCCTGCCCAGCCGCGGACGTGAGCAGGCGCCGCTAAACCAACAAGCACACCTGGTTCCTGCCGTTAGGCCCCGCCTACCGGCGAGGGCTGGCAGGAGCTGCCAGGCTAGGGCTTGGCGTGGAGGCCGTCAAAGGCCATGGTGATGACGTCGTCGGCCAGCTTCTTGGGCGACAGCGAGCCGCCGGGCTTGTACCACTCAACGATCGAGTTGATGGTGCCGAAGAGGAGACGGGTCACGGTGCGGGGGTCGATGTCCTGCCTCAGCGATCCCTCGTCTCGGGCAGCGGAAATAAGCTCCGCCACCTTGTGGTCAAAGGACCGGCGGCGTTCCATGGCGTTGCGCTCGATATCCGTATTGCCGCGCAGCCGCAGCAGCAGCGTGACGAACGGCAGCCGCTCCACCAGCACCGCGATGGTCTGGCGCAGCACGAATTCAAGCCGGGCGTCGGCGGCGCCGGAGGTCGCACCTGGCTGCTCCAGAATGGCCTCGAGGCCGCCGAGGGCATGGTCCAGGGCGAGCTTGAGCAGGTCGCCCTTGGACGGCACGTGGTGGTAGATGGCTGATTTCGAGATGCCCAGGTTTTCGGCGAGAATGCCCATGGATGTGGCATCGTAGCCGTGGCGGTTGAAGACATCGACGGCGATCAGGAGCACGGATTGCTGGTCGTATCCGGGACGGCCGCGCTTCGTGGGTGCTGAGGTACTGGCTGCTGTGCTGGGCATACCGCCTATTTTCTCATGAACGTTCGGTCGATACGGCAAGTGGCTGCTGTGGCCGGCCCCTGAGCCGGCCACAGCAAAGCCGTCTAGCCCTTCGGCCGCAGGTCGTAGATCCGGCGCAGCTTCCCGTTGGAGCGCTCAAGCGAGCCGGGCTCCACGACGTCCACGGTGCACGACGAACCCACATGGATTTTGATCTGTTCCTTCAGGGCGCGGGCCGCCGTCGTGCATTGCTCGGCGGTGGCGCTGTCGCGGCGCTCAATCCTGACCGTCAGCTGGTCCATGCGCTGACCCTCGGGCCGGGTGAGCTCGAGCTGGAAGTGGGGGCTGAGCTCGGGGATACGCAGCGCGATTTCCTCGATTTGGGACGGGAAAAGGTTCACGCCGCGCAGGATGATCATGTCGTCGCTGCGGCCGGTGATACGTCCCATGCGGCGGTGTGCCGGACGGGCGGTGCCGGGGAGCAGGCGCGTGAGGTCCTTGGTGCGGTAGCGGATGATTGGCAGGGCTTCCTTGGTTAGCGAGGTAAAGACGAGCTCACCGTGTTCGCCGTCGCGCAGCACGTTTCCTTTACCCGGTGTCGGGTTGAAGGGGTCGATGATTTCGGGGCGGAAGTGGTCCTCCCAGATGTGGCTGCCGTCCTGCGTCTCCACCGCCTCGCCGGCGACGCCCGGCCCCATCACCTCGGACAGGCCGTAGATGTCGCAGGCCTTGATGTTAAGGGTGGCTTCCAGCTCGTGGCGCATCTCCTGCGTCCAGGGCTCGGCGCCGAGCACGGCGTACTTGAGGGACGTGGAGGTGGGGTCGATGCCCATGTGGGCCATGGCATCGGCGATGGTGAGCAGGTATGTCGGCGTGGCCAGGATGACGTCGGGCTCGAAGTCCTGGATGAGCTGGATCTGCCGCTCGGTCTGGCCGCCGGACATGGGGATCACGGTGCAGCCGAGTGCTTCGGCGCCGGCATGGGCGCCGAGCCCACCGGTGAAGAGGCCGTAGCCGTAGGCATTGTGCACCTTCATTCCGGGGCGGACGCCGGATGCGCGAAGGCAGCGGGCCACGAGCTTGGCCCAGTCAGCCAGGTCCTGCTTGGTGTAGCCGACAACGGTGGGCCGGCCAGTGGTGCCAGAGCTGGCGTGCACGCGGGCTACTTCGCTCTGCGGCACGGCGAACATGCCGAACGGGTATTCGTGGCGCAGGTCTTCCTTAGTGGTGAACGGGAAGTCGCCGAGGTCGGACAGTTCGTGAAGGTCCGCGGGGTGGATGCCGGCTTCGTCGAACTTGCGCTTGTACAGCGGCACCCGGTCGTAGGCATAGGCCAAGGTGTGCTGCAGGCGGCTGAGCTGCAGTGCCTCAAGCTCGTCCCGGGACATGGTCTCCTCGGGGTCGAGGACTGCCTCGGTTGCAGGAGCTGCCGCAGTTGAGGATGCGGCGTGGGGGTCTGTGGCGTGGAGGGTCATAATGGGTTCCTACTTCTTGGGGATGGTGCGGCTGCGCCCGCGGAACTCGGCAATGAGTTCCCCCGGCTCGCCGGGGCTGAGCTCGGTGCCGGGGTCGGCGGCGAAGATCTGGACGTCGTACAGGCCGCTGCGGCCGGCGCTGGAGCGTCGGTGTGCGACGGCGGTGATCACCTGGCCCTGGAATGCCGGCTTGAGGAAATTGATGTCGACGCCGGAAGCAACAGTGATGCTGTCAGATCCGGCGTCGGCGGAGCCGGCTGCGCCTGCAGTGGCGGCCGTATCTGCTGTTGCGGCACTGTCCGCCGTCCCGTCAGTGCCGGCGGTCCCGACGGCGCCGGGCGCTTCGCCGTTGTCCGGAAGCGGTCCGTTCGCCGGGGCGGCAGGGTTGCACGCGAGGGCGAACGCCGTGTCGCCGAAGGCGAAGATCATTCCGCCGTGCGCCATGCCGAAGCCGTTGAGCATTTCCTGCCGAAGGGTCATCCGGATGGATGCCTCACCGTCGCCGAGGGCCAGGACCTCGATGCCCATCCACTCGGAGGCGTAGTCATTCTCGAGGATCGGGTGGGTCTGCCCCGAAACCGTTGTTTCAGCCATGCGTCATTGCCTCCAGCTTTATTTACCGAATGTTCATTAGGTAATCCCATCGAGGGGCCTCGTGTCAAGAGTCCGGGCAAGCCGCCAGGGTCCCGCGTACGCGATCACGACCAGCGCCGACAGCACATGCAGCAGCGCCAATGTCCACCACAAGGTGAGGTAGTCAGGGCCCGCGAAAGCGGGGAAGACGACTGCTCCTGCCGTATTGAACATGGCGTGGAAGACCATGCAAAGGGGGACACTTCCAATGGCGTTATGCTCGCTGGCTCGCCGGCCTGCCCTCGAAGCGGCGGTGCCGTTGTAGATCCATGCCAGCAGCACGGATTGCGCGATTACCATGAGCAGGAAGGGGACCGGTGGACGCTGCCCTGTGGGGTCCGACGCCAGTTCTGGAAGGTGCCAGAGGGCCCACACGACGCCGACGAGGAGGGCCGCGCCGAGCGCTGTGTGGTTCCGCTGCAGCAGCGGCAGGGCATAGCCGCGCCAGCCCAGCTCTTCGAACAGGCCCACGATCACCAAGGTCGATACGAATGTTCCGATAAGCATGACCCAGCCCGGATTTGGCCCCAGGTCACGGGCCGGAGCGCCGCCTGCCACCGTCAGAGCTGCGGAGACTGCGACCATCAGGCATGGCAGTCCGATGGCCGCCACATACCAGCGGCCGGGAATCCGCCAGCGGCCAAGCTGGCGCACGAGCCGGAGCAGGCCTTCCTGCCCCTCGGAGAGAAGGGTCACCACTACGGCAGCCACGGCTGGGCCGAAGGGGGCCATGGGGGAGCTCGCCGGGTTGAGCAGGGTCAGCGGCCAGATCAGCCAGGAGATGAGGAACGCCAGTATGAAAAACAGCGTAAGCCGACGGCGGACCGTCCAGGTGCCGCGGCGATGGTTCCGCTGCGTGGCGGCACGCGTGCCTGCCCGCCCACGCTGCAGGCGCTGCCCAGTGAAGCGCCCGGTCCTTCCTTGCCCGGCACGCCGCACAGGCCCGGATCCCTCTGCGGGCTGATGATGGACCATGTCAATCCTCCCTCGGGTTCGTCCGTAAGACCTCGGGCCGGTGGTTAGGTGTCCGTTCGAGCTCGGGTGATTGGCCACGGGCGGCGCGGGAGTGCAGGGACGGCCGGTCTTTGATGAGGGACAGGGGAGCTGGAGGGCCTTGGCGATCATTCATCAGCAGTACCGTCGTTCGGATGCACCGGTTAGGGACGGGCGTGGCGAACGCCGCCACGTGCCCGAATGAGCGCTGAGCCGCTGACGTGGGGATCAACACCATTGTGTGCTCCCGAAAGACTGCGAACAAGTGAAAGTATGGAGGGGCGGCGGAGCTCCGCTGCTTAGGCGGGATGTCCGTGGGTACGTTTCACGGAGCATGTCCGGCGCAGGACGCAGGACCTTCCAACCAGAGGACTCGATAATGGCCAAAGGGATTTATGTCAGTGCGACCACCCCGGGTTCGGGCAAATCGCTGATAGCGCTGGGCCTGGCGGACACGCTGCACCGGCACGCGGACCGGCTCGGTTTTTTCAAACCTGTGGTCCACGGCGACGACGCCCGTGCGGACCCCATGGTCGCGCTGATGCAATCCCGCTTCGACCTCGACAGCGACCGCTGCCGGGGCGGCCTGACCTTCACCGAGGTGCGGAGCCTGCTGGCGGAGGGCCGGCGCGAGGAGATCGACGGCCGCTGCGTGGAGATTTTCGCGGAGATGTCCCGGCACTGCGACGTGATCATCGTTGAGGGCACGGACCTCACCGGCCATGATGCCGCCGTCGAATTTGACCTGAACGCCCGGCTTGCCAACAACCTTGCCGCTCCCGTGGTGGCGGTGGTGGGCGCGAAGGGGCGCAGCGCCGCAGAGGCCGCCGCCGCCGTCGACGTTGCCCGCAAGGAGCTGGCCGCGGAAAAGTGCTCACTTCTGGCCATGATGGTGAACCGCGCGGATCCCGCCGATATGGAGGCCATCGCCGACGCCGTGAAGCCGGGGGCGTCAGGGAGGCCCGTCTACATTTTCCCGGAGCTGGAGGAGATTGCCCGGCCCACGACGGGCGAAGTGGGCACTGCCCTTGGCCTGCAGCAGATCGCCGGCCGTGCAGACATGGAACGCGACGTCCGGGACGTGAAGGTCGCCGCCATGAATGTGGGCAACTTTTTGAACGTGCTCGACGACGGTGCGCTGGTGATCGTGCCCGGTGACCGGGCGGACGTGATGGTGGCCTGCCTGGCGTCGTCGTTCTCGCCGGAGTTCCCGGTGCCGTCCGGGTTGATCCTCACCGGCGGCCTGGCCCCGGACGCCAACATCTATCCCCTGCTGGCCTCCGCCCCGTTCCCGGTATTCGCCACGGAGGACGACACCTACACCACAGCCCGGCGCGTTTCTGAGGTCCGCAGCGAAATCTGGAGCGGGCACCGCCGCAAGGTGGCATCCGCCCTCGGCCTGTGGTCACGGCAGGTGGACGAGGCCGAGATGCTCGAACGCCTGCACCTGCCCCGGGCCGAGCGCATGACCCCGCTGCGGTTCCTGCACGACCTCATTGAGCGGGCCCGCTCGCAGCGCCGTCACATTGTGCTGCCCGAGGGCAAGGACGTGCGGATCCTGAAGGCGGCCGAGATCCTGCAGCGCCGGGACGTCTGCGACCTGACCCTGCTGGGCCGGGAGGCGGACGTCAGGGAGCTCGCGGCCAGCCGGGGCATTGATCTGGCCGGCATCAACATCGTGGACCCCGCCGGCTCCGAGCTGCGCCAGGACTTCGCCGCGAGGTACGCCGAGCTGCGGGCGCACAAGGGCGTGGACCTGCCCCGGGCGCTGGAGGTCATGCAGGACGAAAGCTACTTCGGCACCATGATGGTCCAGCTGGGAGTGGTGGACGGCATGGTGTCCGGCGCGGCGCACACCACCGCGCACACGATCCGTCCTGCCCTGGAGTTCGTGAAAACCCGGGAGGGCGTGAAGATCGTGTCCTCGGTGTTCCTGATGCTCATGCCTGACCGGGTGCTGGTCTACGGCGACTGTGCAGTGAACCCGGACCCCAACGCCGAACAGCTTGCCGACATTGCCCTGGCCTCGGCTGAGACGTCCGGGCAGTTCGGCGTCGAACCGCGGGTGGCCATGCTGTCCTACTCCACCGGCGGCTCCGGTTCGGGCGAGGCGGTGGAGAAAGTCCGGCAGGCCACCGAACTGGTCCGGGAGCGCCGCCCGGATCTCGCCGTCGAAGGCCCCATCCAGTACGACGCCGCCGTGGACGCCGCCATCGCCGCGTCCAAAATGCCGGGCTCTTCCGTCGCCGGGCAGGCAACCGTGTTCATCTTTCCGGACCTCAACACCGGCAACAACACGTACAAGGCGGTGCAGCAAAGTTCCGGTGCTGTCGCCGTTGGGCCCGTCCTGCAGGGGCTGCGGAAGCCGGTCAACGACCTCTCCCGCGGCTGCACCGTGGAGGACATCGTCAACACCGTGGCCATCACGGCCATCCAGGCCCAGACCTCAGAACCTGCAGCAGCATCCGTCCAGTCCGCAGAAGCCAAGGCTTAGGAGGCCCCATGCTCGTGCTCGTCATCAACTCCGGTTCGTCCTCGCTCAAATTCCAGGTCCGTGACGTCGCCGCAGGCAGCATCCTCACCGAAGGGCTGATCGAACGGATCGGCATGTCCAACGGCGGCCAGGGCGACGGCGAAGTGGTGGGTCCGGCAGACCACGCCGAGGCACTTGAGCAGGTGGACGCAGCCATCCACGGCGTGCTTGGCGACCGGCAGCTGGATGCCGTGGGGCACCGCGTAGTGCACGGCGGGGAGCGGTTCGGGGAGCCAGTGCTCATCGACAACGAGATCACCCGCGCCATCGAGCGGCTCAACCCGCTGGCGCCGCTGCACAACCCGGCCAACGTGCTCGGGATCCGCGCCATCACCAAGAAGTGGCCGGACATGCCGCAGGTGGCCGTGTTCGACACCGCCTTCCACCGCAGCCTGCCCGAGCACGCGTGGCGCTACGCGGTGCCGGACGACCTTTACACAAACCACGGGATCCGGCGCTACGGTTTCCACGGCACCTCCCACGAATACGTGACGCACCAGGCTGCCGCGCTGCTGAATCTCCCGCTGGAGGAGTTCGACGGCGTGATCGCCCACCTTGGGAACGGCGCCTCTGTCACGGCTATCCAGGGCGGCAGGTCCGTGGACACGTCCATGGGCTTCACCCCGCTGGAGGGGCTCGTCATGGG
>JAPSIT010000126.1 GCA_031178585.1 Arthrobacter sp. | reverse complement strand
CGACGGCGAACACGGCGAACTCGTCTTCACCTCACTCACCAAGGAAGCGCTGCCCATCATCCGCTACCGCACCAAGGACCTCACCCGGCTCCTTCCCGGCACGGCCCGGCCGGCGCACCGCCGGATGGGCCGCATCACCGGCCGCAGCGACGACATGATCATCCTCCGCGGCGTGAACCTTTTCCCGTCCCAAATCGAGGAAATCGCCCTGCGGATCCCCGAGCTCAGCCCGCACTTCCAGCTCGAACTCACCCGCCCCGAGGGCCAGCGGATGGACCAGCTGACCGTCCGGATCGAGCGCCGCGACGCCGTCACCGCCGAGCAGAGCACGACGGCGGCCCGGAACCTGCAGGAGCAAATCAAGATCCACGTGGGTTCTTCATGCACGGTGGACGTGGTGGAGCCGGGCTCGCTTGAGCGGTCCAACGGCAAGCTGCGGCGTATCTACGACCTGCGGCCGAAGGGCTAGGAGCATGGGCACGCGCAGACTGACCGACCGTTCATGAGAAACTAGGCATCATGCCCAGCACCACTGAAACAGCCGGTACCGCCGCCGGCGCCAAGCGCGGCCGGCCCGGTTACGACCAGCAGTCGGTGCTGCGCATCGCCGTCGACGTTTTCAACCGGCACGGTTACGACGCAACCTCCATGGGCATCCTGGCGGACAACCTGGGCATCTCAAAGTCGGCAATTTACCACCACGTGCCGTCCAAGGGCGACCTCCTCAAGCTGGCCCTTGACCACGCGCTCGGGGGCCTTGAAGCCATTCTGGAAGAACCGGAGGCTACGTCCGGCGCAGCCGATGCCCGGCTTGAGTTTGTGCTCCGGCAGACGGTGGCCGTCCTGGTGGAGCGCCTCCCGTTCGTCACGTTGCTCCTGCGCCTGCGCGGCAACACCGAGATCGAACGTGATGCCCTGGAACGGCGCCGCACCTTTGACCACAAGGTGGCCGCGCTGATCTCCAACGCCGGGGACGAAGGCTCCCTGCGCCAGGACATTGACCCCCGGACCGTCACCCGGCTCCTTTTCGGCATGATCAACTCGATCGTGGAATGGTACAAGCCCGGCGGGTCCCTTTCCCCTGGAAAGCTCGCCGACGACGTCATCACCATGGCGTTCGACGGGCTCCACTCCCAGCCCTGAACTCACCCTCTTCGAACAAGATACTAAGTGTGCTTGGTATTTCTGCGGCTGCCCGGTTACGGTGGTAGGACCAGCCAGCATCCGCAGGAGGTCGTCCATGAGCACCACCATCAGCCGAGGATTCGGCCGGCCTGCCCGCCTGCGGGCAGCAGCCGGAGGAGCTGTCCTGGCTGTGTCCCTGGCCCTCACTGCGTGCACCGGTTCGCCTGCTCCCCCGGCCCCCAGCGAACCGTCCGCTGCAAACACCGCCGGCACCAACAGCTCGCCCAACGCCGCCGCCTCACCCAGTGTGAACGCCCCTGCGCCGGATGCAGCCGGCGGCATTCCCCAGCTGGTGGAGAACCTGGCTCCGTCCGTAGTGACCATCTTCACCGAAGGCGGCTTGGGCAGCGGCGTGGTCTATTCCGAGGACGGCCTGATCCTCACCAATGAACATGTGGTTCGGGGCAACACCAGGGTTGAGGTCGGTTTCGCCGACGGCCAGCGCGTGGAGGGGACCGTGCGGGCTACGGATGCTGTTACGGATCTGGCCCTGGTCCAGGCCAACCGCACCGGCCTGCCCAAGCCCACCTACCAGACCGATCTTCCGCGCGTGGGCGAGGGTGCCCTGGTTCTGGGCTCCCCCTTGGGATTCGAGAATACCGCCACGTCCGGCATCATTTCGGGGCTCCACCGCTCCATCCCCGGCTCAGCCTCCAACAGCCTGTCCTTGGTGGACCTGATCCAGACCGACGCGCCCATCAGCCCCGGCAATTCCGGCGGCGCTGTCATCAACATGCGCGGTGAGATCATCGGCATCAGCGAAGCGTACATCCCGCCATCCGCCGGCGCCGTCTCCCTCGGCTTTGCCATCCCTGCCGCCACCGCCGTCCAAGTCGCCGAGGAACTGCTCGCCGACGGCACGGCCGAACACGCCTATCTCGGTCTCACCCCGGGCGAACTGACGCCCCAGATCGCGGACCAGCTGGGCATCGACGCAACCACCGGCGTCGTCGTTTTGTCCGTGGACGAGGACGGCCCGGCGGGCCGGGCCGGAATCCGCCCGGGGGATGTCCTTGAATCCATGGAAGGAGTGGAGCTGAACGCGCCCGAGAAGCTCCTGGCAGAGCTCCGGAACCGCAACCCCGGCGATACCGTAGGCCTCAAAGTCCGGCGGGATAACCAGACGCTGGACCTCAAAGCGGACCTTATCGACCGGCCAACACAGTAGTACAACCCGAGAGGAAGGTTAGACAATGAGCCCCAAGGAAGAACCGAACGCCGGCTTCATCATTCCGGACCCGTCCAAAGTCCGCGAGGACATTCCCCAAGATGCCGCAGACGAAGCCAACGCAATCCGCTTCAGCGAAGAGCAGGCGCTGATTGAGGAACAGGCCAACGGCATCCGCCCGGACACCTACAGCGTCCCCGCAGGCGGCCCCACCATGGACGAGGCCCGGGGCAACCTGGACTTGTCGGACACGACCGGCGCGGCGCCGTCGGACGACAGCAGCGACGACGGCCTGAACAGCGGTGCCGAATCCTGACACTTC
>JAPSIT010000054.1 GCA_031178585.1 Arthrobacter sp. | reverse complement strand
TGAGGACTTCAGGAGGGTCCCTCCGCCTTCAGGCAATCCTTTCTCTGGATCTTTAGAATGGTCCTCGGCACTGGGATAGGTCTGCCGTATCGTGGCCAGGGTCTCCTGATGTACAGCAACCATCATCGAGTCCACGCGAACAGCGCGCACCATATGCCCGACAAAGCCAACCAATGCCCCGGCAGAGGCCAGGCCCATGAACATGACCAGTGCCGGCACCAAAACGGGGGTAGGCGCGCCCGGTCCCATCCCCCGGAGCCCTGTAAGGGAAACTACGAACGTCGAGACCAGCAGCGCAAGAATCGATTGGATTTTTGCATCACGTGCGAATTCCCTTAGCAGGCGCGGAGAGAACTGCTGAGAGGCAAGCTGCAAAGCCACGACGGTGATCGAAAAGGTGAGCGTCGTCGCTGTCATGGTTGCTGTGGCAACTACCTGCAGCAGGGTGCTTGCCGCGTCGGTGCCAGCTGGCCACAGCAGCACAGCCCACGCCGTGTCCGGTCCGGGACGAACCGCCAGCAGAACGAGCGTGAGCAGAAAAGCAGCGAAGGCGGCAGAAACAGGCCAAACCCAAAGGCTCGCCCTCAGGGCCTCAGCTTTTCCCTGCAAGATCCTGGCCATAGCATCTCCTTAACAGCTTGTTCTCGACAGGTCCTCCCGGAAGCCTGCAGTCCAACGTAGCCGAGCACGGGTGCCGGCGGTGAATCGAAGGAGATCGTCGAGCTGCAGCCGCCCATGCGACACGCTTTCCATGCGGAGGTGACAGCGGGAAGATAATGGCACCGGAGCCAACAGCCGGAGCAGGACGGAGGCGATCCTCATGCACGGGCTTCCGCGCATCACGGTCGAGGTACCGGTGCTGAACATCGGATCCCGTCCCACGGACTACGAAGCGCTTGGGACGTACGTCAATGGCCTGCGCAGGGAACAGGGCCTGCACATGACCCTGCTGCACATCGGCATCCTGCCGGAGTTCGTCCAGGACATCGCGGACTGGACCAAAGGCAGGACCTCCACCGACTTAGCCACCCGACGCACAGCAGACTGGCTGCGGGGACTTCCGATATTGGCGGGCTTCTCGGGGACTGCGGAGCGCCTGATTTCCCTGGCCGGAGGCAATGTGTCCGGGCTTGAGGTCCAGGTGCCTGACCGCGTCCATGATTACCAGGTCTTTCTGGTGCAGGCACTCCATGGACTGCTGGAGGAGCTGCAGGTGGACAACGTGGACGACTTCATCCTGAGCTCGCCCGCCCTGGGCTTCAGATACCCTCGCTGGGTCCCCCACGTGGCTGTCGGCCGTCCGAAAACCAGGAGCGGCGGCTCGTGGGAAATCCGGCCGCTGACCGTTGATTTTGGCCCATCACAGATCCGGAACGGACGGTTGCTTCCCGATGCCGACAGCACCTGAAGTAGCTGATCTCCGGCCCCGATTCGCCTGCGGATTGTGAGCCGCGCAACAAATTCTTTGGCACGAGCGGGCAGAGCCAGACCCACAGGCGGACTGGAATTGGCGGCCGGCGCCACGATCATCGGGGCCATTGCAGCCTGGACGGCACCGGAGACGTACCGCATCCCCCTCAATGAGCTGGGCACGCCGGACGCCAAGCCGGTGTCCCGGGAAGAGTATGACCGGCTCCGGACCGAAGCCCGGGCGGCAAAGCCCTGAGAGTCACCTCCCTGAGCGTCACCTCGAGGGCTTGACCACCATCGCGGACCCGCCCCCACGCCGGACTGGCTCAGCCGCCGCAACCATTCTCCCGTCGGGTTTGAATTCGATTGCGGTGGCGGCGCCTATTTCCGCCGCAGAGGTAAACGCATCACCAGCAGGCGCCAGCTTGTGGCCGTACGGCGTGAGCCGGCTTCCGTATGCAGTGATGAACGCCGGCTCGGCGGTGACGTTGGCGGTGTTCCGCTGAGCCGCCCGCGGTGCCGCTATCGCCTGGGAAATGGTCATTCCGCGGTCCACGCGGTTCAGGATGGTCTGCAGGACAGTGGTGATGATAGTTGAGCCGCCCGGTGAACCGAGCGCGAGGAACGGCTTTCCCTCATCGAGGATGATGGTCGGCGACATCGAGGAGCGCGGGCGCTTCCCGGGTTCGATCCGGTTCGGGTCCTCAGGGTCATAGACCGTCGAGAAGTCCGTCAGCTCGTTGTTAAGCAGGAACCCGCGGCCGGGAACCACGATCCCGGACCCTCCGGTCTGCTCGATGGTGAGCGTGTATTCGACTACGTTCCCCCACTTGTCGGCGACCGTCAGGTTGGTGGTGGAGATGTTCTCGGTGTCCTTCTCATCGGCGAGGGACGCGGCGGCAGCCGGGCACGCGCCGTCGTAATTGGTTACATCGCCCGGCGCGACAGGCTTCTCAGCAGCGAGCTTCGGGTTGATGGCGCAGGATCGCTCCTTGCCGAACAGCGGGTCCGTGAGTTGGGCAGTGGGGACGTCGACGAACTTCGGGTCGCCAACATACTTGCCCCGGTCAGCGAATGCGAGGGCACTGGCCTCAAGGTAGTGGTGCAGGGCGTTCGGCGTTGACATCTCAGCGATGTTGAACGTGTCGAGGATGTTCAGCGCTTCGCCCACCGTGGTGCCGCCGCTGCTGGAGGGTGCCATGCCGTAGACATCGAAGCCGCGGTACTCCACATGCGTGGGCGCCTGGTTCAGGGCGCTGTAGCCGGCGAGATCCGCCGTCGTCATGTGGCCCGGTGGGACGGGCAGCGTGGTGGTTGCAGTCTTGGGGGGAACCTTGACGGCGGCTACTATCTCTTTGGCGAGCTGTCCGTGGTAGAACGCGCGGGTGCCCTTGTCCGCGAGGAGCTTGTACGTTTTGGCGAGGTCGGGGCTCCTAAAGATGCTGCCGACGGCGGGTGCGTCACCGCCGGGGAGGAAGAGTTTGCTCGTGGAGGTGAACGCCGCAAAGCGGACCTTATTATCGAGGGTCTGCTGGCGGAATGTTTCATCAACCACGAAGCCGCGGGTCGCCACGTCAATCGCCGGCTCCAGGGCATCGTCGAGGTCCATGGTTCCCCAGCGCTTCAGTGCACGCTCCCAGGTGGCGGGCGTTCCGGGTACGCCGACGGAGACACCGCTCGTGACGAGTTCAGGGGTGAAGTTGTAGGGTTTGCCGGTCTTCGGATCGATGAAGGCATCCCGCGGCATCGCTGCCGGCGCCGTCTCGCGGCCGTCGATCGTGCCGACCCGGCCGGTCTTAGCGTTGTAGAACAGGAAGTACCCGCCTCCCCCGATCCCGGCACTGTACGGTTCGGTGACTCCCAGCGTGGCGGCCGCGGCGACCGCCGCATCCGCTGCGTTGCCGCCGTCGCGGAGGACCTCGATCGCTGCGGCAGAGGCTTCCGGATCAACGGTGCTGACTGCCCCGCCGTAGCCTCTGGCCGTCGCGGTCTTTTTTGTCTCCCGTTCATCGGCGGATGCGGGGCTGATGACCGCCCCACCTGTCACGCTCATGGCCACGGCCGCCGTGATGGCAGCCAGGCGACGCTTAATATAGGGCATGGTCGCTCCCGGGTCTGGGTGGTGCGGTTGACGGTATTGTCACGCTACTCCGGGGCCCTGTGACACTCAATACTCAATTGGTACTCCCGGCGGCTCCGGAATACAGCCGCGGATGGAGCCGCCGCCCGGTCCTTCAGGAGTCCTGCAGCGGAGGGGATTCCGCGTCCGTGGTGTCAGTCGCGCCCGAGAAATCATCTGCCTGGTGACGCTGCTGCCGGCTCGCCAGCAGGAAGGGCACAGCCATCAGTTCGATCAGCCCGCTGACCGCCAGCGAGGCCGGATAGCCGTACACGTCGGCTGCGCGCCCTAGCACCGGCTGCACCACCACTCCACCGCTTGATCCCATGAGGGAGTCGAAGCTCAGGACTGTTGCACGCTGCTTCGAGGCGATCATGTCATTCAGGTAAGCCTGGCGTACCGGGGTCCCCGCCGCGGCAACCAGGGCCCACAGCGCCAGCAGGATCAGCGCCGCCCAGAAGGCCTGGATGAATCCAAGCGCCAGCAAAATCATGGCGCTCACACTGCTGCTCAGCATCAGCACGGTGCTGCGCTTTCGAACGAGTCGCCTGACGCGTGGGGCCAGCCAGCCGCCGAGTATCTCCGCGCCCGCCACCAGCGCCGCCGCCAGGCCAGCGATGGAGTAGGCGCCAGGATCGCCAAAGAGCCCGAGCAGGTAGGGCTGCAGGGCATAAAACACATAAATGCCAACGCCTGAGCTGAACGGGGCGGCCAGCATCACGTAGCGCACTGGTGGGTTTTTCAGCCCGCTCTCGATGGAGGCGGAGAGCACGGCACGGGTCGCCCGGAGAGGATGGGCGGAACGTTCGGGCGTGAAGCCCACATCGTGCATGAGCCCGAAGGCCACAAGGAACATGGCCACAAGCACGCCCACGCGCAGCAGGAACGGCACGCCGAGGTCGGTGGCCTGCGCCACCACACCACCAGCCACCGAACCGAGGAGCATCGCGGTGCCCTGCACCATCAGCCCCCTGCCGAGCACCGCCTCCAGCCCGCCCTCGTAGCCGGCGAAGCGCAGCGCATCAACGAGCCATGCTTCGACGGCCCCTGAGAAGAAGGTGAAGCCCAGACCAAGCAGCACAGACACCACCGCCCACGACCAGAACGGGGCGGATAGCTGCCACAGCATGTAATAGAGGTACGTCGAGCCAGCGAGTGTCAGCGTGCCCAGCAGAAAGGAAGTCCGGCGCCCCCATCCGTCGGCGACGACACCGGTGGGGACCTCGAACAGCACCATGCCTGCGGTGAAGAACGCGTTCGCTGCGAAGGCCTCAAAATTGCTCAGCCCCGCATCCAACAGGAACAGGGTGTTGATGCCCCAGATGAACGAGGCCGCAAGGGTATTGCCCAGCGTCAGCGTCAGGTAGACGCGCTGGATTTTGCGGGCGCCGGCGTTCATGGTGCCGCCGTCCCCGTTGGGGCGAGGGGAAGGCACGAGCCCATTGTCGTCCCGATCGCAGAAGCCCGCCAGAGCAGCGCTTTTAGCCAGAGCTTAGCCAGAGGGACCCTTTCATCAGGGCGGGTACAGGCGTAGCGTCTATCCATCGGAGTTGGACGGCGATCAACAGGTGGCCAGCTATGCGCCACGCGCCGCCTCATCTTGAGCCTTCGAAGGAGGCGGGGATGACTGGATGGAATGCCGACACGGCTGCCGGGCCCATCGGGGCCGGAACGGTGACCCTGGTGGAGGGGTCATCCTTCTGTATTTCGCTGGCGAATGGGGACATCCATCCGGAACTCCCGCACGGGGCCTTCTTCGAGGACACCCGCATCCTGTCCCGCTGGAACCTGACTGTGAACGGCCAGCCGCTGGAGCCACTGACGGCCGAGACGAAGGAGCCGTACCGGGCCCTGTTTATTGGGCGGGTCCCCCGCTCCGACGGGTATGCGGACAGTCCGTTGATCGTGGAACGCCTCCGAGAGGTCGGTGCCGGCATCTTCGAGGAGATCACCATCCGCAACTACTCGCCGGACGAGGCGGAGTGCGTGGTTACCCTCAGCGCCGAGTCGGACTTCGCGGATCTCTTCGAGGTGAAGGAGGCACGTGTCCAGCGGCAGTGGGAGGAATCCCGCCAACCCGGCGGCGACTCCCTGCTGATCCGGGCTGTCTGGCAGGACGTGGCCAAGGGTGTCATCGTCATCGGAGGCGGCGCGGAGGTCACCGCAGATGCCCTGAGCTACCGGACGGTCGTCCCGGGGCGGGGCCAATGGAGCACGCAGCTGAGCGTGGTTCCCACCGTCGAGGGCAGCGCCGTCCCGGCGTCGTCCTTTATTCGGCGCGCCGGGGGTGAGGTCTCCCCCAGTGACAGGCGCCGGCAGGCGTGGGTGGCGAAGATCCCGAAACTGCACATGGGCAACCGCTCCATCGAGCGGACCCTGCGCCGCAGCTACGACGACCTGGGCGCGCTGCGGATCGAGGACCCGGCCCATCCTGAGCGGATCGTGGTCGCAGCCGGCGCGCCCTGGTTCATGACGCTCTTCGGCCGGGACGCTCTCTGGGCCTCCGAAATGGCACTTCCCGTGGATCCGTCCTTGGCACTGGGCACGCTGCAGACGCTGGCTGACCGCCAGGGCAGCGTGGTGGACCGGATGAGCGAGGAGGAGCCGGGGAAGATTCTGCACGAGGTCCGGCTCGGCGTCTCCAGCGGGCTGGCACTGGGCGGCAAATCCGTCTATTACGGCAGCATTGATGCCACCCCCCAGTTTGTAATGGCGGTCGGTTCGGTGAGCCGCTGGGGTTTCGGCAAGGACACGATCGCCGCGCTGCTGCCCCACGCCGACCGCGCCCTGGACTGGATCCGGGATTACGGGGACAGGGACGGCGACGGGTTTGTCGAGTATGAGCGCCTCAACGATCAGGGCTTGATCAACCAGGGCTGGAAGGACTCGTGGGACGGCATCAACTTCGCGGACGGGACGCTCGCCGAGCCGCCGATCGCGCTCTGCGAAGTCCAGGCGCTGGTTTACAGCGCCTACATGGCCCGGGCGTGGATGGCGTACGACGCCGGTGACGCACCTTTGGCTGGACGGCTCGTCGACCAGGCGGCGCAGCTGAAGAAACGGTTCAACGAAGAGTTCTGGCTGCCCGACCGCGGCTATTTCGCCGTCGCCCTCGACGGCAGGAAGCGGCCTGTCGATGCGTGTGCCTCCAACATGGGGCAGTGCCTGTGGCACGGGATTGTAGACGACGATAAAGTACCGCTGGTGGCCGAGCGGCTGATGTCCCCCGAGATGTTCAGCGGCTGGGGCGTCAGGACCCTGGCGAGCGACATGGGCGCTTACAACCCTGCCAGCTACCACAACGGTTCGGTCTGGCCGCATGACAACGCCATCATCGCGGCCGGCCTGCTGCGGTATGGTTTCGTGAAAGAAGCCCAGCGCATCGCCTCGGCGCTGCTGGAAGCAGCCGATTACAGTGACGGCCGGCTCCCGGAGCTGTTCTGCGGCTTCAGCCGGGACCAGGTCGCCGTGCCCGTGCCGTACCCGACGGCGTGTTCCCCGCAGGCCTGGGCAGCCACCACACCGATCATGCTGGTGACGAGCCTGATGCGGTACGACGCCCATGTGTCCCGGGGCGGCGTGTGGATGGACCCCGTCCTCCCGGACGCCTACGGCAACCTGCACATCACCAACGCTCCTTTGGCCGGAGGCAGGATCACCATCGACATCACAGGCTCGGAACCTTCCATCCAGGGGCTGCCCGAAGGAATGACCTTCCACCGTGAACACCGGCCCTGGCTGACAGAGCTCATGGAGCAGGCCGAGCTGGGAAGAGAGGGCTAAGCGCTACTGCACCCGATCGAGCCCTACTACAGCCGGTCCAATGCCGCGAGGAGGCGCCTGAGGGAGCCGCCGAGGTTCCATTCCGTGGCGAGCCGCTCAAGTTCAGCCCGTGCCTCGCCAGCGACAGGATGCAACTCGGCGCCGGCTTCCTCAAGAGACGGCAGCTTGAGGTCGCGCACCACCTTCACGACGGCGGGAGCTGCTGTGAGGTATTCCGCGGCCGCTGCCAGCTTCGACCGCACGGTTGCAGCCACCCGGCTTCCGGGCTCCGCGGCCGCCTCGAGCAGCCCTTCGAGCGTCCCGTGGTCCAGCAGCAGAGAGGCAGCCGTCTTCTCACCGATGCCGGGCACGCCCGGCAGACCGTCGGAGGCGTCCCCGCGGAGTGTCGCGTAGTCGGCGTACTGCTGGGGCAGCACACGGTATTTCGCGACGACGACCGCGTCGGTCATGATTTCGAGGTTCTTCATGCCGCGGGCGGTGTAGATCACCCGTACCCGGCGTTCGTCGTCGACCAGTTGAAAGAGGTCCCGGTCCCCCGTCACCACGTCCACGGGCAGCCGGGCGTGGCTGGCATAGGTGCCCACGACGTCGTCGGCCTCGTAGTGGGGAGCCCCCACGACGGCGATGCCTGCGAGATCCAGAACGTGGCGGATCATCGGGAGCTGCGCTTCGAGGCCGTCCGGCACGACTTCCACGTCCGGGGAATCCGCGATCGTCTCTGCCACCCGGTGCGATTTGTAGGTCGGGAGGAGGTCGACCCGCCACTGCGGACGCCAGTCATCATCCCAACAGGCAACGAGATGGGTGGCGCCGTAGTCGGTGATCAGCCGGGCAATCATGTCGAGCAGGCCGCGCACGGCGTTCACGGGCGTTCCGTCAGCCCGGCGGATGGTGTCCGGGAGCCCGTAGAAGGCGCGGAAGTACAACGACGCGGTATCGAGCAGCATCAGGCGGTGGACCATACCTGATCCTGTCACGGATTCACCTGCCCGCGGTGCCCATGACACGCGCCCGAAGATGGGAGGATGGGCGCATGGAATTGCACATCACTGGAGACCCCGCCGCCGACAAACTGCTCAGCGATGACGCGTTTGCACTGCTGACCGGCATGCTGCTTGACCAGCAGGTGACCATGGAGTCGGCCTTTGCCGGACCCGAAAAGATTCGGACACGTATTGGCTCGATGGAGCCCGGGGCCATCGCCGAATATGATCCTGCCGGGTTCGTCGAGGTTTTCAAGGAACGCCCGGCGGTCCACCGTTTCCCCGGCTCCATGGCCGGCCGCGTCCAGGCGCTCGCCGAGACAGTGCAGCGCCAGTGGGACGGGGATGCGACCGCAATCTGGACACGCGGTGACCCGGACGGTGCGGAAGTGCTCCGCAGGCTGAAGGAACTCCCGGGATTCGGGGAGCAAAAAGCGAAGATCTTCCTGGCGCTGCTCGGGAAGCAGTGCGGGCTCCAGGCTGAAGGCTGGCGGGAGGCTGCCGGCCACTACGGCCAGGACGGGGCATTCCTCTCTGTCGCCGACATCACGGACCCGGCGTCGCTGAGCAAAGTGCGCGCCAGCAAGCAGGCTGCCAAGGCCGCAGCGAAAGCTGCAAAGGCATAGCCACCGACCGGGCCCTAACCGCTGCTGTGAAACGGAGCCCCTGCACCAGCTCAAAGGCGTGATGCAGGGGCTCCTCGGCGCTGCAGCTCTTGGGGGAAAGCTGAGTGCCTGCAAACAATTTATCGTGCTTCGCGGACCGCCCGTTGCACTTTGGCTGCGGTCTGATCATTCTTGAGCCAATCTTGAGTCAAGGGCTGGCCCCGAGGCTGTTGTCCGATATGACTGTGCTCCGGGAGGCGGAACAGGGGTAGCCTTTCGACAAGGCGGAAAACGGGTGCAGAGCCCGTGCGCTTCACCGTCCTGCCGTGCCTTCATCGGCTACTGGAAGCGTCGGCTACTGGAAGCAGACAAGATGGACGTTCCTCCACTGATATGGGTACTGACCATCGCCGGGATCGTTGCGCTGCTGGTCTATGACTTCATATTCCACGTCCGTCGCGCGCACCTTCCAACGCTAAAGGAAGCGGCCATCTGGTCCTCCGCCTATGTCGGGATCGCGCTCTGCTTCGGAGTGGGCATTGCCGTTGTGGGAGGCCCATCATCCGGTGCGGAGTATTTCGCGGGTTACCTCACGGAGAAAGCGCTCTCAGTGGACAACCTGTTCGTCTTCCTGGTGATCATGAACAGCTTTCGGGTGCCGCGTGAAGACCAACAAAAGGTCCTGCTGTTCGGCATAGCGTTCGCGTTGGTTGCACGCACCCTCTTCATCCTTCTCGGGGCAGCGCTGATTAACACCTTCGCGTGGGTCTTTTATCTCTTTGGGCTCATCCTGCTGGTCACTGCCGGCAACATGGTTAGACCCGAAGGCACGGTTGAAAAGTCCGCGGACAACATCATGATCCGGATCACCCGACGCTGGTTTCACACCGCGGGTCACTACGACGGCGACAGGCTGTTCACGCTAAAGGAGGGTAAACGCGTGCTGACGCCGATGCTGCTCGTGATGGTAGCCATCGCGGGCACTGACATTTTGTTCGCCTTGGACTCGATCCCGGCGATCTTTGGCCTGACCCAGGACGTCTTCATTGTGTTCACGGCGAACGCGTTCGCGCTCCTGGGGCTGCGCCAGCTCTACTTCCTGATCGATGGCCTCCTGAACCGCCTGATCTTCCTTTCATATGGTCTTGCGCTGATCCTGGGCTTCATCGGCGTGAAACTCATGCTGCATGCTCTGCACGAAAACAACGTGCCCTTCATCAATGATGGGGATCCGATACCCGTAGTGGAGTTTGGTATAGGGCTGTCGCTCATGGTTATCATCGGCGTTTTGGGCGTCACGGTCCTCGCTTCGTTGCTTAGTCCGTACGGCAAGGCACGAGCGGCCACTGCCGCTGCCCGGCGTCATGCGACCAATTATCTTGATCCTGGCTACACCTCCGACGCCCGGGAACGCTACAGGATCTTCGCGAAGCTCCTAAAGGAAGAACAACGGATCCGCAGCATAGGCCGCAAACACCGTCAAGCGCCAAAGGAGGAGAAAGAACTGATGGGCCTGATCGCCGAGGCACACAAACACCACGATGAGAAAAACTCGGGCACGAACCCGCCGACCGAAGACCAGACGCCAAAGGAGGAAAGTGGCTGACCACAGTCCAGGATGACGGGTTACCTGGCGATCATGACGTTGCACCGCGCGTGGGCCAGTACGGTGGCGGCGATCCCGGCATGTCCTTCCCGCCTGTGTGCCCCCAGTACGAGCAGTTCGGCCTCGGCGCCGGCACCCACCAGGGCGCTGGGCAGCGCGGGGCTGGAGAGAAGTTCCTCTGTGACGGCCAAGCCAGGATCGAGCTCTTGGACGAGGAGCATTGCATTGTGCAGGACATCGCGCTCGTGAGATTGCGGGGGGACGTGACGCCCCCAAGCCGAC
>JAPSIT010000053.1 GCA_031178585.1 Arthrobacter sp. | reverse complement strand
GCGAAAGGCGGCCCTGGCACGGTGCAGCCGGACCTTTGCCGCTGATTCACTGCACTCGAGCACACGGGCGATCTCCGCCATCGTGAGTTCGTCCCAGTAGGCCAGCTGGAGGATGTCCCGTTCGCTGTCGCGGAGGGCCGCCATAGCGTTGTGGACCATCAGGTCCTGTGACTCCGGCCCGGAGAGCGTCTCGGCAGCCGCCCTCAGCTTTTCCTGGAGCGCAAGCTGCCTGTCCCGGCTGCGGTAGGCATTTCCAATGAGGTTCCGGGCCACGGTCAGCAGCCATGCGATGTCCGTGTGGGGTTCATCGCCCCACTTCTGCCACACGACCCGAAAGACGTCAGCGGCAAGCTCTTCAGCGAGCTCCGCGGACTCCACGCGCCGCCGCACGAATCTGTACACCCGCGGATAACTGTCCTTGTGAACGGCGATGAACGCCAGTTCGCGATCTGATTCCACGCATCCCCCCAGCTAACGAAGTAGTCCCCTGACCTGCCAGGCTAATCCGTTAGTTTCCAGGACGGGGCCGGCGGTTACACTCCGCGGTGCAAATATTCGGCGGAGGCCACCGTCTCGTTATCCGCATTCAGAGTGATGACGGAATCTACCACGCTTCCGCCCAACGCCACCGGAAGCCAGTGCTCGGCGTCCTGCCACATCCGTTCCAGGGGCAGTGCGGAGGTCAGGAACCATTCGGGAATGATTTCGGAACTCTCCACGGGATCGCCGATCCATCGGCGGGTGGTGAACAGCCGCGTGGACATGTTCCACTCCGGCCGCGCGGGAAACACGAACTGCACCGTACCGGCGTCTGACAGGTCGTCTTCAAGCACCACGATGCCCGCTTCCTCCAGCACTTCCCGGCAGGCGGCCTGGGCATCGGTCTCTCCTGCTTCGACGTGCCCGCCGAGGCCCACGATCTTGCCGGTGCCGAAGCCTGTCTTTTTTAGTCCGAGCAGCACCTCCGGCCCGTTGCCGGGGCTCTCCCGAAGGAGGAAACACAGGGTGACGGGCACGGAGGTCATGCAGACCAGCCTAGCTTGGCCCGTGCATTCCGGCCCTGCGTTCTCTATCCCAGCTGCGCATGCTGTTCCTTATCCCAGGGCCCGGGGATGGGCGGCGGCATAGATTTCCCGGAGCGTATCGGCCGTCACCAACGTGTACACCTGGGTGGTGGTGACGGAGGCGTGGCCCAGCAGTTCCTGGACCACGCGGACGTCAGCCCCGCCCTCGAGCAAGTGGGTGGCGAACGAATGGCGCAGGGTGTGGGGGGACACGTCCTTGGTGATGTTGGCCTTGTCTGCTGCGGCCTTCAGGATGGTCCAAGCGCTCTGCCGGCTGATTCGTCCGCCCCGGGCGTTAAGGAAGAGCGCAGGGGTGCCCTTGCCTTTGGCCGCGAGCAGCGGCCTGCCGCGGACGAGGTACGCATCGAGCGCCCGGGCGCCATAGGAGCCCAACGGCACCATCCTCTCCTTCGAACCCTTGCCGAACAGCCGCACGATGGCCGGCCCGGCAACGGCCGGCTGCACCGAGATGTCGTCGACGTCGAGACCCACGGCCTCACTGATGCGGGCACCGGTGGAATAAAGGAATTCGAGCAGCGCCCGGTCCCGCAGTCCCGTGGGGGTGTCGGCACCGGCGGCTTCCAAGATCCGCGTAACTTCATCCACGGTGATGGCCTTGGGGAGCCGTTTCCCCGGCATCGGCGGGTGGACATCGCTGGCGGGATCCGCCGTCGTCGTACCCTCCAGCGCCCAGAACTTGTGCAGTCCGCGGACGGCGACCACGGTGCGGGCCGCCGAGCGCACGCCCAGCGGTGTTCCGCCGTCGGAACCATCCGACAGCGCCCGGACGAAACCGGTGACATGGAACCGTGTCACATCACCGGGGCTGCTAAGGCCTGCGGCGGCGAGGTAGTTGCAGTACCGGGCAAGGTCGCGGCGGTAAGCCGACAGGGTGTTGGCCGCCAGGCCCCGCTCCACGCCCATGTGCTGGAGGTAGTCGGTCACTCCCCGGTCAATCGCGGTGCGGGGACGTTCGGGACGGGCGGCGTCCTGGCCCCGGTGCTGCGGCGCATCCTCCAGGGAATCCGCCGGCGGCCGGCCCTGGACGGGCGTTGATTCAGCTGCAGCCGTCCCTGCCGTCATCAGCGCTGGCTGGGGTGGGCCGGCCAGGGTGCGTCAGCCGGGCGCAGCCCGTTGAAGCCCTCCGCTTTCGCCGCTGCTGCGGCAAGGACTCCGACGACGGCGGACGGGTTATGCAGGCGCCCTTCCAGGACTGCGGCCACGGCGTCCTCAAGCGGAATCCAGTGCAGTTCGATCTCGGCTTCCTCGTCCGTGCGGACGTGGAGCTCATGGTGCGGAACTTCGGTCAGATCCCGGGCCAGGTAAATGCGGATGGCTTCGCTGGAGGATCCGGGTGAGTTGAAGAAGTCGGCCAGGACGTTCCACGTGCCGGCCACCAGATCCGCTTCCTCGGCCAGTTCCCGCGCGGCACCGACCACGAAATCCTCGCCGTCGATGTCCAGCAGACCGGCCGGAATTTCCCAAAGGTCCATACCCACCGGATGCCGGTACTGCTTGATCAGCAGCACCTCGCCGGCGTCGTTCATGGGCAGCACGGCAACTGCCCCGGGGTGGTCTATGTAGTCACGGACCAGGGGGTTTCCGTCGTCAGTGAGCTTGAAGCTGTCACTGACGACGTCCCAGATCCGGCCCTCGTAGACCTTCTCCGTAGACAGCAGACGGCGCGGGCTCGGCTCATCCGACACCTGCCGTACAGCAGGGATATTTTCAGAAATACCGGGCATCGCGCCGTCCTCCGTCATTGGTGCTCAGGTCTACTCTGCAGTTATTTAGCTGGCCGTCGTCTCGGAGGCAGCCTCAGCCGCTGGTTCCTCCTGCGCTGCTGAGCCGGCCACCGGGGCAGCCCCGCCCCTGTCCTCGCTGCCGCTCTGGTGGTCCAGCGCGGCCTTCACCAGCCCTGCGAAGAGCGGGTGCGGACGCGTCGGCCGCGAGCTCAGTTCCGGGTGGGCCTGCGTGGCCACGTAGTACGGGTGCACCTCGCGGGGCAGTTCCACGTACTCAACGAGCTTGCCGTCCGGAGACGTGCCGGAGAACACAAGACCCTGGGCGGCAATCTGGTCACGGTACTTGTTGTTCACCTCGTACCGGTGACGGTGCCGTTCGCTCACGGTGGTGGTGCCGTAGGTCTCGGCGATGACCGAACCCTCGTCCAGCTTGGCTTCGTACAGGCCCAGGCGCATGGTGCCGCCCAGGTCACCGCGGCCCTCGACGAATTCCAGCTGCTCTTCCATCGTGGCAATGACCGGGTACTTCGACTCTGGCTCAAATTCGCTGGAGGAAGCGCCTTCGAGGCCCACCACGTTGCGCGCGTACTCGATGACCATGCACTGCAGCCCAAGGCACAGGCCCAGGACCGGCAAACGGCTTTCGCGGGCGTACTTCAGGGCGCCCAGCTTGCCTTCGAGGCCGCGGATACCGAACCCGCCCGGCACGCAGATGGCGTCTACCGCATCCAGCGACCTGGCGGCGCCTTCGTGCGTTTCGCACTCGTCGGACGGCACCCAGCGGATCTTGACCTTGGCGTCATTGGCGAAGCCGCCGGCGCGCAGGGCCTCCGTCACGGAGAGGTAGGCATCCGGAAGGTCGATGTACTTGCCCACGAGGGCGATTTCAACCTCATGCTTGGGGTTGTGGACCGCTTCGAGGAGCTTATCCCAGCTGGTCCAGTCCACGTCCTTGAACGGCAGGTCAAGCGCCCGGACGATGTAGGAATCCAGCCCCTGCGTGTGCAGCGTCTTGGGGATGTCGTAGATGCTCGGGGCGTCAGCGGCATTGACCACGGCGTCGATGTCGACGTCGCACATGCGACCGATCTTTTCCCGCATTGCCTCGGGAACTTCGCGGTCGGAACGGATCACAATCGCTTCCGGCTGGATGCCGATGGAGCGCAGGGCTGCCACGGAGTGCTGCGTGGGCTTGGTCTTGAGTTCCTGCGAGGGTCCGATGTACGGCACCAGGGAAACGTGCAGGAAGAAGACGTTGTTGCGGCCGACGTCCTGGCGGACCTGGCGGGCAGACTCAAGGAAGGGCTGCGACTCGATGTCGCCTACGGTGCCGCCGATCTCGGTGATGATGACGTCCGGCGCGTTCTTGCCCTCGGCGGGAAGACGCATCCTGCGCTTGATCTCGTCGGTGATGTGCGGAATGACCTGGACGGTGTCTCCGAGGTACTCGCCGCGGCGTTCCTTGGCGATCACGGTGGAGTAGACCTGGCCGGTGGTCACGTTCGCCGAGCCCTCGAGGTTCTCGTCGAGGAAGCGTTCGTAGTGTCCGATGTCGAGGTCAGTCTCCGCGCCGTCGTCCGTGACGAAGACCTCACCGTGCTGGAAGGGGTTCATCGTGCCCGGATCCACGTTCAGGTAGGGATCGAGCTTCTGCATAGTTACAGACAAACCGCGTGCCCGCAGCAGGTGGCCGAGGCTGGAAGCCGTCAGTCCCTTGCCGAGCGAGGACGCCACACCGCCGGTGACGAAGATGTGTTTGGTCGTCTTGGACGAGCCCGGGAACCGGGAATTTACACGGGAATTTGATCGCTGCACCACGGAATTCGAGCCTATCATCAATTGAGCCTTCCACGGATCGGGTATGCGCCCCCAAAGGCTTCAGTTTTTCGTGTCAGCACGCTCCAAGCAAGAGCAAAGGCAGTCATGCCTGCTGCGGCAGCAGCCGGGCGTCGTCCAGCAGTTCCTGCGCGTGGGCCTGCGCGGTCTCGGAGTCCTCCTGGCCCGCGAGCATCCGCGCCAACTCCCGGACCCGCTCCGGCTCATCCAGCAGCTGGACGTCGCTGGAGGTGAATCCGGTGGCGGTGGCGCCGTCGGAGCCCCGGACTGAGGTTTTGGTCACCCGGATGTGCTGGTCCGCGAAGGCAGCGACCTGCGGCAGGTGGGTGACCACGAGCACCTGGACGTGACGGGCCAGCATCGCCAGCCGGCGGCCGATCTCGACGGCGGCCCGGCCTCCCACGCCTGCGTCCACCTCGTCGAAAACGAACGTGGGAACCGGGTCAACGGCCGCCAGCACCACTTCAATGGCGAGCATGACGCGGGAAAGCTCACCGCCGGACGCTCCCTTGCCCAGCGGCCGGGCGGGGGCACCGGAGTGCGGCTGGAGCAGGAACGCGATGTCATCGGCACCGTGGGGTCCGAGCTGGCCGGCGGCGACGAGGTTGATGACCAGGGTGGCGTCGGCCATGGCGAGGGCCTTCAGTTCGGCGCTGACCCGTGCCGAGAGATCCTTGGCAGCCTTGGCCCGGATCTTGCTGATGGCTGCAGCCTGTTTCGTGAGCTCGGCTTCGGCCTTGGCTACGTCGGCTTCCAGGGTTTCGATCCGGGTGGAATCGTCCTGCAGCTCGTCAAAGCGGACCCGGGCTTTTTCGGCCCACTCCAGAACCTCGTCGATGCTGGGCGCATATTTGCGGACCAGCTTCGCGAGGGCGGCCCGGCGTTCCTCGATCTCGGCCAGCCGCTCCGGGCCTTCCGAATCCAGTCCGGCCTGGTAGCTGGCAAGCTCTGTGGCGATGTCGTTGAGCAGGAACCCCACCTCGGCGAGGCGGGCCGCGGCTGAGCCAAGTTCCTCGTCGTGCTCGGCAACATGTTCGAGCGTCCGTTTGGCAGTGTCCACAAGTGTGGTGGCGTCTGCGGCCTCGCCGAAGTCCTCAGCGATGAGGGCCTGGTGGGCCGTGGTGGCGGCGATGCGGAGCTCCTCGACGTTGGCGAGCTTTACTGCCTCGGCCTTGAGGGCGTCGTCCTCCCCCGGCTGCGGGTCCACGGCGTCGATCTCGGACAAGGAGATTTCCAGCGACTCCGCCTCGCGCAGGCGGTCCCGCGCCGCGCTCCGGAGCGTGTCCAGTTCGGTCTGGCTTGCCTTCCAGGAGGCGTACAGCTCCTGGTATCCGCCCAGCACGGGGGCCAGGGTTTCCCCGGCAAACTTGTCCAGGGCCTCGCGCTGGGCCGTGGCGCTCTTGAGCCGGATCTGGTCCGACTGGCCGTGCACCACCACAAGGGATTCTCCGATTTCGGCCAGCACCCCCACCGGGGCGGTGCGGCCGCCGAGGAAAGCACGGCTGCGTCCGTCCGCTCCCAGGCGGCGTGACAGCAGCAGTTCCGCGCCGCCGTCGAACTCCTCGATTTCCGCCCCGGCATCACGGGCGCGCTCCACCGCCGCATGCCCGGCGCCGAGCCTGACGACGGCCTCCGCCGAGGCGCTCTTGGCACCGCTGCGGACGGCCCCGGCGTCTGACCGGGCGCCCAGCAGCAGCCCGACGGCGGTAACCACCATGGTCTTGCCGGCACCGGTTTCGCCGGTCACCACACTGAGCCCGGGGCCCAGGGGCAGTGTCGCATCGGTGATGACACCCAGATCGCGGATTCTCAGTTCTTCAAGCATGGATCACTTTCCGGTTGGAGGCTCGGAATCTTCGGCAGGTTCGGCATATGGCTGCGGGATGGGCGGCAGGTCGCCGGGTTGCGGCGGGTGCAGGGGGGTCATGGGCCGCGGGGTGCGGACGATGGGTATCGGGCCGGTGTGGATGGCCCCGGACTGCGGCACGGGGCCGCGCCAACCGTGGATGGGCAGCTGGAACTTGCGGACCAGCCGGGCGGAGAACGGCGTTCGGTGCGTGCGGGCCAGCCGGACGGGGGTGGCGGACCGGGTGACTTCCACACGGGCCCCGGGAGGCAGGTCCACGGAACGTCGGCCGTCGCACCATAGCACGCCCTGGGCATCCGTCCGGCTCAGCACTTCCACTGCCAGCCTGGAGCGCGGGGAAACCACCAGCGGCTTCGCGAACAGCGCGTGCGCACTGATGGGAACAATCACGAGGGCCTCCACCTCGGGCCATACGACCGGGCCTCCTGCCGAGAAGGCGTAGGCTGTCGATCCCGTAGGCGTGGCAAGCACTACGCCGTCGCAGCCGAACGAGCTCAGCGGGCGCTCATCCACTTCGGTGACCACCTCGAGCATCCGTTCACGGTTGCCTTTTTCGATGGCTGCCTCATTGAGGGCCCACGTATGCCAGATCTTCTGGCCGCGGACCCACACCTGGACGTCGATGGTCATCCGCTCCTCCACAGAGTATTCGCGGCTGGCGATCCATTCGACAGTCTGGGCGAGGTCTGCCCGCTCGCTTTCGGCGAGGAATCCCACGTGCCCCAGGTTCACTCCAAGGAGGGGGACGTCCACCTCCCTGACCAGTTCGGCCGCCCGGAGAATGGTGCCGTCGCCGCCGAGCACCATGACGAGTTCGACATCGGGCAGCTGGACGTGGTCATGCAGGACCTCCACGGGCTGCTCCATCCGGCCGAAGAAACCCTCCATGTCCTCCAGCTCGGACTGCTGCATCACGGGGATGATGCCGGATGCGTGCAGCTGGGCACATGCCTCCCAGGCAGCCTTCAGTGATTCTTCGCGGCCGGTGTGGGCAAGTACCAGTACACGCCTGCTCATCGGGTTCCGCTCTCTAGTGGTTCGGCCAGATATTTCCAAGCAACACAGCCACAGCTGCGTCCCGCTCTTCGATCTTAGGCAAGTCTCGGTCAGTTCTTCGTTTTATCCACAGGAAATACTCGACATTTCCGTCCTGCCCGGGCAATGGGCTGGTCGCCAGACCGCAGAGTTCGAGGCCTGCATCACTGGCGGCTCCCGCCACCTTGGCGACCGCCATGCGGCGTTCGCGCTCCGAGGTGACCACGCCGGAGCGCCCCAGCCGTTCCTTGCCGATCTCAAACTGGGGCTTGACCATGAGCACGAGGTCGCCGCCGGGACGTGTGCAGGACGCCAACGGCGCCATGACCAGGGTCAGGGAAATGAAGGACAGGTCGGCCACCGTCAGGTCAGCCGGCCCCCCGATGTGGTCCGGTTCCATGTAGCGGACATTCAGCCCTTCATGGACGCTCACGCGGGGATCGCTCCTGAGCTGCGGCACCAGCTGTCCGTGCCCGACGTCGGCCGCCACCACGTGCACGGCGCCCCGCCGCAGCAGGACATCGGTGAAACCCCCGGTAGATGCTCCGGCGTCAAGGCAGCGTTTGCCGCTGACGGTAACCTCGGGAAACGCGTCAAGGGCGCCCGCCAACTTATGGCCGGCGCGGCTGACATAGGTGTCCGTCGCGTCCTCCGTCACGACGAGTTCGCGGTCCTCGGCGATCTGCAGCGATGCCTTCGCGAGGACGTCGCCGGCTGAGGAGACTTTGCCGTCCGCGATGAGCCTGGCTGCATGGGTGCGGGACCGCGCCAGCCCCCGGGTGACCAGCGCCTGGTCGAGTCTGGTCATGCGACCGTCCCGGCCGACGTGTCCTCGTTAAGGGCTGCCAGCAGGCTGTCGTGCATCCCCGCGTACGCAGCAGGGTGGTCGGATACCGGAAGTTCCGGAATCTGCCGCACCGTCTCGAGGATGGCCCGGACTGTATGGTCCGGCGCTTCAGCCGTCTCCAGGGGCAGGTCCGGCCACGTGATCTGCCGGGCGGCCTCCTGCCGGGCGTCAGAATTCGGCTCTGTCATGGCACCAGTCTATTGATTCTATTGATTAAGCCATTCGAGCATTGGAGCCGTGGCTTCCGGAGCCTGCGGACGCGCATTCCACCAGGCGGCGCAGGCCGCGCGCCAGGAATCCAGGTGGTCCTCGCCGCCGCTGATCCGGACGGTGTCTCCCTCAACGGTGGCGACGGCGCCACCACAACGGAACGTCCCGCCGTCGTGCTCCACAGCCGGGTACGGCTGGTACAGTCCCGTCAGATCTTCAATGAGGAAGTCGGGGCGTTCCTCAGTGCGTGCAGCGAGGATCGTTTCCCGCGTGTCGACGCCGGTCAGCACCGCCACGGTGGCAAAGCCGGCGCGGTTGCCGCCGAGAATGTCGGTGTCCAGGCGGTCGCCCACCACGAGCGGGCGCTCGGCGGCGAGGCGCTTGGCGGCGGCGTGGAACAGCGGGGCCTCGGGCTTGCCCGCCACGCGGGGATACTGGCGCGTCGCGGCAGCCACAGCGCCCACGAGGGTGCCGTTCCCCGGAGCCATCCCACGGGCCTGCGGGATGGACATGTCGGTATTGGTCGCCACCCACAGGGCACCGCCGGCGACAACATAGGAGGCCTCAGCCAGGTCCTTCCACCCGATCTCGGGGTTGAAACCCTGCACCACTGCGACCGGATGTTCCGCGGCGCTGTGCACGGGCTTGAGTCCCACCAGTTCGATCTCGTGAGCCAAGGCGGGGCTGCCGGTAATCATCACAGCGGCGCCTGCCGGCAGGAGTGAGGCGAGCAACTCCGCTGCCGCCTGCGAGGAGCTCACCACCTGGTGGTCCTCTGCGGGTGCTCCCAGCTCGCGCAGGTGGGCCGCCACCTGGGCTGGTGTCCGGGACGCGTTGTTGGTCACGTATCCAAGCCCGACGCCGATGTCCTCAAGCCGCTGCAGCGAGTCCACTGCGCCCGGGATCGCGTGGGGACCGGCGTACACCACCCCATCGAGGTCGGAGAGCAGTGCGTCGAAACGGGAGATCAGATGCGATTCAGCCATGGGCGCCTAGTCCTCGGATCCTTCATGCCTGCGGTCTTCGTGCGCCGTTTCCTCGTTGTGTACCGATTCTTCGTCGTGCGGTGTTTGTTCGTTGTGCACCGATTCTTCGTCGTCTTCGGTTTCTGCGGAATCTGCATCAGACTCGGCGTCGTCGGACGTGAAGTGGTCGGCTTCGGCGTCGTCCAGGTTGTCCTCCAAGGACGCGCTGCCCTCCGCCGTCTCCGCGGCACCGGCTTCCGGGCTGGCTTCTGCGGCCTGCTGGGCGGGCGTAGTGCGGTCAGCCTGCGGCGCGGCATCTGCTGCGGCTTCGGCGATCAGCCGCTTGCGTTCAGCAGCCTCGCGCGCCTCCTCTTCCTCGTCCCAGCCGAGGTCGATGATTTCCGGTTCCTCTGCAACGCCCATGCCCAGGGCCTCCTCGGCCACGACGGCCTGGCGCTGCCACTTCTCGGCCTCGGCAGTACGTCCGACGGCGGTAAGGGCGTCGGCGTAGGCGCGGAACAGACGCGGGCTGTAGGAGAAGGCGCGGTTGATGTCCAGCTGCGGGATCTCAAGCTCAGCTACTGCAGCATCCTTCTGGCCCAGGTCAGCACGCGCGCCGGAGGCGACAATAGCCAGTTCAACCTTGCCGGGGGCGTCGAGGTCCTGTGCCTCCTCGGAGCGGGCAACATCCAGGGCCCGGTCCGGCCGGCCGAGGCCGCGTTCGCAGTCGGCCATGACGGGCAGGTGCACATTGGAGCCGCTGATCCGGCGGTAGGTACGGAACTCCCGCAGGGCTTCGCCGTAGTGTCCCGCGGCGTAGGCGGTCAGGCCGACAGCTTCGCGGACTGCTGCGAGGCGTCCGCCGCGGCGGCTGGCGGCCAGGGCGTGCTGGAATGCCAGCTCGGGCTCTTCGTCGAGGAGACGGCCGGCCATGACCAGGTGGCGGGCCACCCATTCGGCACTCTTGGCTTCCAGGGTTTTGATCTGGTGCTGCGTGGCGCGATCCAGCTCCTTGCCGGTCACGTCCTCATCAATTTCAGGGGAACGCTCGCGGTCGGGGCGGTTGGCGCTGCGAAGGTCCGCCGCGTTCGGGACACGGACGGGACGGCCTTCTTCCCTGTCCTGGCCGAACTGGCGCGGGCCGGAGTCGCCCCGGTCGAAGCTACGGGGAGCCCGCTCTTGCCGGTCGCCGAAGGGCTTGCGGTTCCCGCCGCCGCCATAGCTGCGGCGCTCACCCTCGCCTTCCCGCCGCGGACGATC
>JAPSIT010000125.1 GCA_031178585.1 Arthrobacter sp. | reverse complement strand
AAGCCCCGGCCGAATGGCCGGGGCTTATCCATTGTGGCGTCAGGCCAGCAGTGAAGGTTTCAGCTGCTGGAGGCGGCCCAGGAGGCCGTTGATGAACGACGGCGATTCATCGGTTGAGAGCGTCTTCGCCAGAGCGACGGCCTCGCTGACAGCGACGCCGTCGGGGACGTCGTCGTTGTAGAGCAGCTCCCAGGTGCCGATGCGCAGGATGATGCGGTCCACGGACGGCATGCGCTCCAGGGTCCAGCCCTGCGAGTACGTTTCGAGGAATTCGTCAATCGCCGGCTGCAGCGACACGACGCCTTCGATGATTTCCACCGTGTAGGGATTGACGATCTGGTCGGTCTTTTCACGCCGTGCACGCAGCACGTCGAACGGGGAAACTGAGCGCTGCTCAGCCTCAAAGAGGACGTCCAAGGCCCTGTTACGGGCTTTACCGCGGGCGCTCACTACTCGCTGACCCTGCCCAGGTAGCTGCCGTCGCGGGTGTCGACCTTGACCTTGGTGTTGTTCTCGACGAACAGCGGCACCTGGATCTCATAGCCGGTTTCAAGCGTGGCCGGCTTGGTTCCGGCCGAGGAGCGGTCGCCCTGCAAGCCAGGCTCGGTGTAAGTGATTTCCAGGACGACGCTCGGCGGCAGTTCGATGTAGAGCGGGGTGCCTTCGTGGATGGCGATGTTGACCATCTGGTTTTCGAGCATGAAGTTGGTGGCGTCGCCCACCGTGGCGCCCGAGACCGTGATCTGGTCGTAGTCCTGGGTGTCCATGAAGACGAAGTCTGCGCCGTCCTGGTACAGGTACTGGTAATCACGGCGGTCCACAGTGGCGGTCTCAATCTTGAGGCCGGCGTTGAAGGTCTTGTCGACCACCTTGCCGGACATGACGTTGCGCATCTTGGTGCGGACAAAGGCGCCGCCCTTGCCAGGCTTGACGTGCTGGAACTCGATGATGTTCCAGAGCTGGCCCTCGAGCTTCAGGACAGTACCGTTCTTGATGTCGTTTGTGGTTGCCACTGGTTTCCTCTGGTTTCTATCTGACTGCCTCTAGCTGCCAGCCGTGTATGCCAAACCGGCATGCCGAACGGCCCGCCAGCGTGTGTTTATCAAAAATCCAAGAACCATTCTAGCGGATGATAATGGCCCGCCCCGTCGCCGCAGCCCGGTGCAGATGCTCAGGAGGCCAGCTCGAGCACGTCCCGTGCGCGCTGCAGCGCCACGGTGGAGGAATGAATCAGCGCGGCGTCGGCGGACTGTTCGACCCTGAGGTCCAGGGCGCGGGTAAATGATTCCACAGCTGCGCCGATATGGCCGGCGGCGAAGTGGGTCCTGCCCAGGTACTGGTAGACGAGCGCCTCGTTGGACGTTCCAGAGACCTCCGCGAGCAACTGCTTGAAAAGCTCGACCGCCTCGTCGTAGCGGTGGGAGACGCGCAGCACTTCCGATTCGAAGGCACGGAGCCGGAAAGACTCCGGGTCCTTGTACCGGGCCTCGGCCAGCAGCTCGGCGGCGTCCGACGCGTGGCCCTCCACCAGCAGCACGAACACGCGGTCTGCCGGATCGGTCGAAGCCTCAAGTGCAGCGGCGCAGGCTTCGGGGCTGGTGATTTCGGGCAGCAGGAATTCCGGGTTGATCCGGATTCCGGGGAAGCCTCCGTCAGGCCACTCAATAACGTCGCTCATCAGGATGCAATCTCCTGGTAGGCGGCAAAGAGCAGGGAGGTGTCGGGCACGTCCAGGATCCCGGGTTTGCCGACGCCGTCGAGAACCACGAAGCGGAGCAGGTCGCCGCGTGACTTCTTGTCGCGGCGCATGCCGTCGAGCAGGCCCTGCCACCGGTCCTTGCGGTACGTGACAGGCAGTCCAAGCGATTCCAGGATGGTGCGGTGGCGGTCGGCGTCGGCGTCCCCCAGCCGGCCGACGCTGCGGGCCAGCTCGGCGGCAAACATCATGCCGACCGATACTGCGGCGCCGTGGCGCCAGGAGTAACGCTCGACCAGTTCGATCGCATGGCCCAGGGTGTGTCCGTAGTTCAGGATCTCGCGGAGACCGGATTCCTTCAGGTCTTCGGAGACGACACGGGCTTTCACGGCGATGGAGCGCTCGATGAGTTCGCGGAGCACGGCCGACTGCGGGTCCGTGACGGCTTCCGGATCCTTCTCCACGAGGTCCAGGATGACGGGATCGGCAATGAAGCCGCACTTGATGACCTCGGCCATGCCGGAGACAAGTTCGTTCCGGGGCAGGGTGTTCAGTGTGTCGAGATCAGCCAGAACGGCGGCGGGCGGGTGGAAAGAGCCCACGAGGTTCTTGCCTTCGGCGGTGTTGATGCCGGTCTTGCCGCCGACGGATGCGTCCACCATGCCCAGCAGGCTGGTGGGCATGTGGATGACCTTGACGCCCCGGAGCCAGGTGGCAGCCACGAAGCCGGCGAGGTCGGTGACGGCCCCGCCTCCGACGGACACCACAGCGTCCGACCGGGTGAAGTCGTTCTGCCCGAGCACCTGCCAGCAGAAGGCGGCCACCTGGATGTGCTTGCCTTCTTCAGCGTCGGGGATTTCCGCCGTCAGGGCTGTGAAACCGGCGGCCGCCAGCTCATCCCGGACCGTGTCGCCCGTGAGGCGGAGCGCCCGCGGGTGGATCACAAGCACTCGGCGGACACGCTCGCCCAGCTGTTCGGGCAGGGCGCCGAGCAGTCCGCGGCCAACTACGACGTCGTAGTTGTTGGCGGCCGATTCGC
>JAPSIT010000124.1 GCA_031178585.1 Arthrobacter sp. | reverse complement strand
TCCGAAGGTGAAGCCGAGACTCTGCGCAAACTGCTTGGCCACCTCTAACGGACCATGTTCTGGGCCTCGTACCTGCTGGCGGTCCTTGCGATAGTCCTGGCGTGGCCGGTACCTATCCTCCTCTCGAGGGCGAACTGGCCCGCGCGCTCCCCCTTCACGGCCATGCTGCTCTGGCAGGCCATCGCACTGGCCGGTGGGCTGTCCATGATCGGCGCCATGCTGGTGTACGGACTGGAACCCATCGGCGATAACCTCATCGCCGGTCTCCGGGCGCTGGCGGGCATGGTGCTTTTCAACGCCCCCACCACCGCCCTGGGCTTCTGGCATATCTTCGCGCTGTCCGCCGCGGCCCTGCTGACGGCCCACCTGGTGTTCACCCTGTTGCTGACGTACTACAAGATCGAACGCCAGCGGCGGCGCCACCGCGAGCTTCTCGCGCTTCTTGCTTCGCCTTCCGCCGAAGGAACCGGGACGCTGGTCATCAATCACGATTCGCCTGTGGCTTACTGCCTCCCGGGTGGTTCGCGCTCCGTGACCGTGCTGTCCGATGGCCTGATGGCGGCCCTTGAGCCGGCTGAACTCCGCGCGGTCCTGATCCACGAAAACGCACACCTGAGCCAGAGGCACCACCTGCTGCTGTGGGCTTTTGCCGCCTGGCGCCAGGCACTCCCGTGGCTGCCTACCACCCGCCTCGCCCAGGAGTCAGTCAACTCCCTGATCGAGATGCTGGCCGACGACGTCGCACTCAAGACCGAAAGCAAGGCCACGCTCATCAAGGCCATCGCCATCGTCGCCAGCGGTTCGCCGGCGGTTGGCGGCGACGTGGAAATCAGTTCCGGCACCCCCAGCCTCGCCCTGGCCGGGCTGGATCCGGCGGCCGCCGCGTCCGGCTCGGACTCGGCCCGGACCACTGCCTCACGGGTCAGCCGGCTGCTCTCCCCGCAGCCGGAGCTGCCCGCCCCCGTCCGCGGTCTGGTGCTGGCAGGCTGCGTCCTCCTGCTGGCCCTGCCGACGGCCCTGCTGGTGGTGCCGGGTCTGCTGGGCTGACGCCCGCCGTCGTACTTCCTGCACGGCCTCCAGCGCCGGCAGGGGCCCACTGCCGTCAGGCGTCGATGCGCTCCCGGTCCAGGCTTGCGGCCCCGGCGATGATGAAGTCCTTGCGCGGCGAAACATCCGAGCCCATCAGCAGGTCAAAAATCTCCTCCGCCTGCTTTGCGTTCTCGATGCCTACCTTGCGGAGGGTACGGTGCCGCGGGTCCATGGTGGTTTCGGCCAGCTGTTCAGCGTCCATCTCGCCCAGGCCCTTGTAGCGCTGGATGGGTTCCTTGTACCGCTTGCCCTCCTTGGCCAGCCGGGCCAGCAGCACGTGCAGCTCTGCTTCGGAGTAGGTGTAGATCATCTCGTTGGCCTTCTGGCCGGCGTTGATGACTTCCACGCGATGCAGCGGCGGGACCGCGGCAAAGACCCGGCCTTCATCAATCATCGGGCGCATGTAACGGAAGAAAAGGGTGAGGAGCAACGTGCGGATGTGCGCGCCGTCCACGTCGGCGTCCGTCATCAGGATGACCTTGCCGTAGCGGGCGGCGGCGATGTCGAAACTGCGTCCCGAGCCTGCCCCCACCACCTGGATGAGGGCCGCGCATTCGGCGTTGGAGAGCATGTCACCCACCGACGCCTTCTGGACATTCAAAATCTTGCCGCGGATGGGCAGCAGGGCCTGGAAGTCCGAGGACCGCGCCAGCTTGGCGGTTCCCAGCGCCGAGTCGCCTTCCACAATAAAGAGTTCGGAACGTCCGACGTCGTCCGTGCGGCAGTCGGCGAGCTTCGTGGGCATCGATGAGGTTTCCAGCGCGTTCTTGCGCCGTTGCGTTTCCTTGTGCACGCGTGCCGAAATGCGCGATTTCATCTCGTTCACGATTTTTTCCAGAAGCAGGGCGGATTGTGCCTTGTCGTTCCTGTTGGCGGAGGTGAGCTTGGCGTTGACCTCGCGCTCAATGACCTTGGCCACGATCGCACGCACGGCCGAGGTACCCAGGATCTCCTTGGTCTGGCCTTCGAACTGCGGCTCAGCAAGGCGGACGGTGAGGACGGCGGTGAGGCCGGCGAAGATATCGTCCTTTTCGATCTTGTCATTGCCGGCTTTGAGCTTGCGGGCGTTGTTTTCCACCGCTTTGCGGAAGGTTTTGACGAGGGCCTGCTCAAAGCCGGACTGGTGGGTTCCGCCCTTGGGCGTGGAGATGATGTTGACGAAGCTCCGGACCGTGCTGTCGTAGCCAATCCCCCAGCGCAGGGCCACATCCACCTCACAGTCGCGCTCCACCTCGGCGAGCTGGCTGTGCCCCCGTTCGTCCAGCACGGGAACCGTCTCCTTGAACTTTCCGGAGCCGTGCAGCCGCCAGACATCGGTGACGGCGGGATCCGCGGCAAGGAATTCAACGAATTCGGAGATGCCGCCGTCGTGGTGGAAGACCTCCTCGTGGGGTCCGGACTCGCCGGGCGTTCCCGGGACTTTGCGCTCATCGCGGACCGTCAGTTTGAGGCCGGGCACCAGGAAGGACGTCTGCCGGGCCCTCGCGGCGAGTTCCTCGTAGGAGAACTTTGCGTCGGGGGTGAAAATCTGCCGGTCTGCCCAGTAGCGGATCCTGGTTCCCGTGACCCCCCGCTTTGCCTTGCCCACCACGTCCAGCACCGAGTCGTCCACGAACGGTGTAAACGGCGCGGCCGGATCGATTTTGGACCC
>JAPSIT010000052.1 GCA_031178585.1 Arthrobacter sp. | reverse complement strand
TGGAACGGTACCGCGAGAGCCTGCGGGATGATGCGGCCCGGTACGGCGTCGACGTCCCAGCCCTGAAGCTCGACGACGATGACGCCTGGCAGGGCAAGGTTGACGAACTCCTGCTGAATCCAGTGGAGCTGGTCAGCTTTACGTTCGGCCTGCCCGAGGCGGCGACCGTAGCCAGGTTCCGCAGCGCGGGCACCACTGTTCTTGCCACCGTCACGAGCAGGGCTGAAGCCGAATTCGCCCGGGACCGGGGCGTCGATGCCCTGGTCGTCCAGCACAGCAGCGCCGGCGGGCACAGTGGCGCCTTCCTGGAGGCAGGCACACGGACTGCCGCCGGCTCAGGTGACCAGACCACGACGGCGGACCTGGTCCGGGAGGTGCACGCCGCCGTCGGGCTTCCGCTTGTAGCGGCCGGCGCCCTGTCTGACCCAGGCGCTGTGAAATCCGCGCTCGCCGCGGGCGCCGAGGCGGCACAGGTGGGCACCGCGCTCCTGCGGACGGAGGAAAGCGGCGCACGGCAGCTGCACAAGGACGCATTGGCTTCGGACCGGTTCACGGAGACCCGTCTGACACGGGCCTTTACAGGGCGCTACGCACGTGCACTCGTCAACGAGTTCGTTCGGGACCACGGGGACGCCCCGGAAGGCTACCCCGCCATCCATCACCTGACCGCGCCCATCCGTGCCGCTGCGGCGGGGGCAGGAGACGCGGAGCGGCTGAACCTGTGGGCGGGAACGGACTGGCGAAAGGCCCGGCAGGGTTCCGTGGCCGAGGTGATGGCGAGCCTCCTCAGCGAGGCGTGAGCTCTCAGCGCTTCGTCGCGGTATAAGCGCCGGGATCTCCCTCCTCAACGATGACGGTCAGGCTCCGGAACGGGCACGGACCAGCCCGGCCAGCAACGCAGGCCCCTCCCCCAGCACGAGTTCCCGAAAAAGACGCACCTGGTCCGGTTCCGCGCCGCCCCGGCGCTCACGCCAGGCCACGCCGATCTCCCGGTAGGCCCGGTCCGACTGCAGCGGAACCTCCACCCAGCCCAGGTCACCGGCGCCTGCACCGGGGGCCGGTCCGGCTCCCGGGACCTGGCCGGGACCTCCTCCTGGCGGGAGGATGCTGACGCCCAGTCCGGCGGAAACCAGGCCGCGGACCGTATGGGTGTCCTGGCTTTCGAAGGCGATACGGGGCCGGAACCCTGCATCCCGGAACAGGGCATCGGTGATGGAGCGCAGCCCGTATCCCGGGCCCAGCGCTACGAACGGCTCGCCTTTGATGTCAGCGAGGGCCGCCGACGGGCACCCGGCGATGCGGTGGCCATGATGCACCACCAGGCGCAGGGGTTCCCGGTAGAGAGCCGCCGAGCCGATCGTCCGGCTGGCAGCTGCCACGGGCGCTGTCAGTGCGAGGTCTGCTGCGCCTGAAGCCAGATCGCCGAGGCAGGTATCCCTCGCTCCCTGGCTGAGATCGAACTCGGTCTGGGGATGGCGGCTCCGGAACTCGCTGATCAGGAGGGGCAGTGTCGCTTCACCGAAGGTGTGCTGGAACGCCACGGAGATCCTTCCGCGCACCACCTCGGACTCATGGCGCACCAGGTCGAGTCCGGCCCGGAATTCCGCGAGCGCGGACTCGATGTAGGGCAGTAGGGCCTTTGCAGCCGGAGTGAGACGAACCCCCCTGCCCTCACGGATGAGCAGCTCGGTGCCCACCACCGCACTTGCGCGGGCCAGGGCGCGGCTCACGGTGGACTGCGGAACGCCCAGCAGTTCGGCTGTTTCGGTGATGTGCTGCGTGCGGCCCAGTTCCGCCAGGACCGGCAAGACGGGCAGCAGCTGGACCAGCTGCCTGTGCTCAATGTCCATGATCCCCAGCCTCCATACGTATCCGCTCCTGCATGATTCTGAGATAAATCATGCATTGGATACTGGATCAGGGTAGACCTACCCTCGAAGTATGCCAACGCCTGCTGTCCCCGCCTCGAGCAACCTGCCCGGCCCGGGAACGGGCGGAGCCGGGCCACGGCTTCAGACGGCGTGGGAGGGGCATCCGAAGGGGTCCACCGCCTACGGCAGAATCCTGGCAGGGCTTGCCTTTGCGGGAGTGGCAACCTTTGCCCAGCTCTATTCCACCCAGGCGGTGCTGCCCCTGATGTCCAGGGAGCTTGGCGTCACTGCGGCAGAGGCCGCGCTGACCATCTCGCTGGCCACGGTGGGGCTCGCCGTCACCGTCATCCCGTGGTCGTTCCTGGCTGACAGGATCGGACGGGTCCGGGCGATGACCTGGGGCATTTCTGCGGCCACCGTGCTGGGGCTGCTGGTACCGCTCGCCACCTCGTTCCCTTTGCTGCTGGCGCTCCGGACGATGGAAGGCATGGCCCTGGGCGGGATCCCTGCGATCGCCATCGCCTACCTGAACGAGGAAGTCAACAAGGCCCATACCGCGATGGCCGCCGGCAGTTATGTGGCGGGAACAACCCTGGGAGGCCTCGCTGGCAGGCTGGTGGCCGGGCCTGCCGGCGAGCTGTGGGGGTGGCGCGCCGCAGCGCTCTCCGTCTCCGTCCTCGCGACCGTTGCCGCGATTCTGTTCCTGGTCCTGGTCCCCAGGGCCAGGAGGTTCACGCCCGCCCCGGCCCGGGGCTTGCGGGGAGCGGCACGGACGCTGGGCACCCACCTCCGCAACGCCCGCCTGCTTGCGCTCTATGTCCAGGCATTCCTTCTCATGGGCGGGTTCGTGGCGGTCTACAACTACCTGGGGTTCCGGCTCTCGGCGGACCCGTTCAGCCTCCCGGCAACCGTCATCAGCCTGATCTTCCTGGCCTACCTGGCAGGGACGGTGACCTCCCGCTGGGCCGGAGGGCTGACGGAGCGCTTTGGCCGGCGGACGGTTCTGCTGGCGGGCATTGTGCTGATGACTGCGGGCCTGGCCCTTACCCTCACCGGGATGCTGGTGCTGATCCTGGTCGGCCTCCTGATCTTCACCGGCGGATTCTTCGCCGCCCACAGCATCGGCGCGGGTTGGACCGGCGCCATAGCCGTCTCCGGGAGGGCCCAGGCCGCGTCGCTGTACAACCTGGCCTACTATCTGGGCTCGAGTGTGATCGGCTGGGCGGGCGGCATCGTGTTCCAGTCGCTCGGCTGGACAGCGCTCGCCGTCACCGTGATCGCGCTGGGGTGTACGACGGCGGTGATTACCGCCGTCGCACATCCCGCGAAGGCGGTGTGACGGCCGCGAATTATCCTCCAGGGAAGGTCCCGCGGGCCCGGCGAATATTCGGGCACACGGGGTGCCGGTGCATGGATCGGCCGGAAAGCCACGGCTAAGATGAACTGCACACCCTGAGGAGGATCCGTGAGCACCAATGCGAAGAACGTCCGGTCCGGGTCGGGACATGGCGAGCCGCTGGACTCCATTGATGAACGGCTCCTGGCTGCCCTCGTGGACGACGCGCGGATCTCCAACAAGCAGCTTGCCGAGCTGGTGGGGATTGCCCCTTCCACAGCTCTCATGCGGACCCGGGCATTGTCGGAGCGGGGCATCATCGAGGGGTTCGAAGCCAAGCTCAGCCTCTCCGCCATCGGCCGTTCGGTCCAAGCCCTGATCGCCGTCCGGCTCCGCGCGCATGACCGGGAGCAGATTGACCGGTTCACCTCGCGGGTCCCCAAGCTTCCGGCCGTGCTGTCCACGTTCCACACGTCCGGATCCGTTGACTACCTGCTGCACATCGCGGTGGCCACGACGGAGGACCTTCGAGACTGGGTGCTGGACAACCTGGCCACGGACCCCGTGGTGGGCCACACGGAAACTACCCTGGTGTTTGAGCACATGCCCGGCAACCACGGGCCCCTGCCCGAACAGGACTAACCCGGGCCAGGACCAGACTGAACCAGGACCGGGCTGAACCAGGACCGGGCAACCTACAGCCGCGGTGTCCGGAGCGCCCGGCGAAGCGTGAGCGCAGCCAGGGCCGTGGCGGCGGCGCCGCAAAGCACCACAAATCCGGTGACGGCCCCATCCAGGCCATAGGCCGCCGTTGCGAATCCGAGGCCGATCACCGGCAGCGCGCTGCCCATGTAGGTGATGACGTAGACGGTGCTGATGATCTGCGCGTGGCGGGAGGCTTCGACTTTGCCCGCCACATCGTTGAAGACGGTGCGGAAGGCAATACCCTGCCCGGCGCCGGCGGCCAGGCTGGCGGCGACCAGGAGCCAGGGGCTGCTCCACACCCCGGCTGCCGCGATCATGATCACGGACCCGCCGAGCACAGCCAGCCCGGCCGGAACGGCGAACCGGCTCCGGACGGTGACAAGTTGGCTTAGCGCGGAAGCCCCCAGGGTCAGGCCGGCCAGGACACCGATGAGCGGCCGGGAGTCCACGCCCAGCAATCCGGCGAAGTACCCGGGAGCCAGGGACAGGCAGAAGCCAAAGACCGCAAAGCTCAGGAATCCGACGGCGGCAGCCACCCAGAACGCGTCCCTCGCCTCATTTGATATCGACGGGCGGCGAGGTGCCAGTGCCTTGAGCGGCCGCGGACCCTCGGCCGGTTTAATGGCCGGACGGGCACGAAGCAGGCAGAGCGGAACCAAGAGGGCCGCGAGGACAAGCGAGTGGACGAGGTACGGCGTGGACGTCGGCGCCGGCAGCAGCGAGAGGACGCCACCGACCGCCGGGCCGGCCGCAACTCCCCCGGCTGAAGCCAGCAGCGTGACGCGGGATGCCCACTCGGGCCGCTGCGGAAGCAGCTCCCGCAGCGCGGCGGAACTGGCCCCGGTGGCCAGGGCCACCGCCATCCCCTGCAGCGCCCGGCCAGCAGAGAGCGCCGCCAGGTTTTCCGCGTGGGCAAAGACAACCCCGCCCGCGAGACCCGTCAGCACCGCCAGCAGCAGCGCTGCCCGCCGGCCGATGTGGTCCGACCAGTGGCCGGCCAGCAGCAGGGTGGACGCGAGGGCCAGGACGTAGGCGGAGAACGCCACCGAAATATCCAGGGCGGTCAGGCCGAGCCGGGCCTGCAGCAGGGGGTACAGCGGCGTTGCCAGGTTCGCCCCGACCAGGAGCGTAAAGATCACGACGCCGGCCATCGCCAGGCGGGCGGTGTTGGAGGCGTCCCATCCCTGCCGGTCAGCGGGAGCGGGCAGCATGCGAAGTTCGCTGAAGACGGTCATGCCGTGTCCTTGCTTGTTTCCGGCAGCCCGGCCCCTTGTGGGAGCTTCCCCTGCCGACGACGGTTGGTGCCTCCAGAATGGGTCGATGGCAGACTCATTCAGTGAACATCCATGGAAGAATTGAGCAAAATAGTCAATATTTACTTCTGAGAGTGACCCGGAGTGATGATTTGAACGCCTTGGACTCCACCGACCTCAAGATCCTGCTGGAACTTATCCGCGATCCGCGCATCCAGATCGGGGACCTGAGCGACAAGCTGGGCACCGCGCGGAACACCGCCCAGTCGCGGCTGCGCCGGATGCTGCGCTCCGGGGTCCTCCGTGACGGAGGCCGGGAAGTCGACCTGGAGTCGGTGGGATACGACGTCGTTGCTTTCGTGACTATCGAGGTAACCCACCGCGAACTCGATGGCGTGGTGGGAGCCTTGCGCCTGCTCCCCCAGGTCCTCGAGGTGCACGAGATCTCAGGCCGGGGCGATGTCTGGTGCCGGGTTGTGGCCACCGACACGCATAACCTGCAGGCCGCCCTTCGATCGATCCTGAGGATCCGGGGGGTCATCCGCACGGAGACCGTTCTGGCGCTGCATACCCACATCCCGTACCGGACGGAACCGCTGATCAGCCGCCTCGCCCAGGGAGCCGCTGTACAGGGAGCCGCCGCGCAGGACAGCCGGGGCCGGGAATAGGATTCAAGGATGGATTTGTTCTCGTATGTTTCTCAGATCAACTGGCTCGCCGTGCTGCTGGCCTTCATCGCCACCATGGCCATCGGCTTCGTCTGGTACCTTCCCGCGGTGCTGGGCACGCGGTGGATGGAGGCGATCGGCAAGACCGAAGAGGACCTGAAAAACACTGAGGGCGGCGCCGGCATCTGGCTGCCGATGATGCTTGCCGCGGCGCTGACCGCAGTCCTTCTCGCCGTACTGATCACCGGGCTGGCCCTGGATACTGCTCTGGCGGGCGCCTTGTTTGCCCTGGTGCTGGCCGTGGTGTTCCGGGCGGGCGGCCATGTCATCCATAACGGCTTTGCGGGCCGCCCGGTAGCCGTGACCCTGATCGATTCCGGCCACGATGTGCTGGCCATGACCGCGGCCGGTGCCATCATCGGCGCGATGTCCTGACCCCTTCAGCAGGAGATCGGCAGACCGTGACCATTATTGATAACGCCGTCTATGTTGACGGAGTCCGCAGTGCCGAACCCGAAAACCTCGAGCAGACCTTCGAGACACTGGCAGCCCACGGAGGGATGGCCTGGATCGGGCTGTACCGCCCGACCGGGCCTGAGATCGCTGCCGTGGCGGCGGAGTTCGGACTGCATGAGCTGGCCGTCGAGGACGCCATCTCGGCCCACCAGCGGCCCAAACTGGAGCGCTACGGGGACAACCTGTTCACGGTGCTCAGGCCTGCCCGCTATCTCGACGACACCGAGACCGTGGAGTTCGGCGAGCTGCACATCTTTACGGGCAAGAACTTTGTGGTCACCGTCCGGCACGCCGAGATGTCCGGCGTGGGCAAGGTCCGGCGGCGCCTCGAATCGCGGCAGGACCTCCTGCGTCACGGGCCGGAGGCGGTGCTGTACGCCCTGTTGGACCAAGTGGTGGACGATTACGCGCCCGTGGTCGCGGGACTTGAAAACGACATCGACGAGATCGAAGACCAGTTGTTCTCCGGTGACCCCACTGTCTCCCGGCGCATTTATGAACTGGCCCGGCAGGTCATCCAGTTCCAGCGCGCCATCCACCCCCTGCCTGGGATGATGCAGCAGCTGAAGGGGGGATTCAAAAAGTACGTGGTGGACACTGACCTGCAGCACAGCCTGCGCGACGTCGAGGACCACGTGGAGCGGGTGATATCCCGGGCCAATTCCTTCCGCGACCTCCTGCAGAACGCTCTGACCCTCGACGGTACCCTAACGGCCAACCGCCAGAACGAGGCGAGCGCCCAACAGAACGAACAGGTCAAGAAAATCTCCTCCTGGGCGGCGATTTTCTTCGCCCCGTCGTTCGTGGCAGGCGTCTATGGAATGAACTTCGACCACATGCCCGAGCTGCACTGGACGTTCGGCTATCCAATGTCGATCGCGCTGATGGCGGGCACGGCAGGGCTGATGTACGCGATCTTCAAGCGGAAAGGCTGGCTATAGCGCTGTGTCGGAGTTTGAACGGGGCCTCATCATCACTCCGGGAACGGACCGGCAGTTGGGCACGTACGGACTCTTCCGGCCGGCGCCCTCCCAGCAACAGGCCCTGGAACTTCCGTCGCGCACCCTCGCGGCCAAGAGCGCCGCTCCGGACCTGCTCTGGGTGGGCTTTGCCGAGCTGTGTGGCAGTCCGCTGGAAAGCGGCGACTACCGCGCCCTTGCCGCCAAGTACCCGGTTTGGGTCATTGACGGCGTTCCGTCACCCCTCGTGGCGTCCGACGCCGGATCGGGCGCCGGTTCTGCCGGCGCCTGGGAGCGCTTCCTGGAGGTACTGGACCGGCTCCGGGAGCAGGACGCCATCCCCTTCCTCATCGGTCGCGGGCCGCTTGACTGGGCATCCCCAGGGCCCGGGCCTGCGGACTCTGAGCCGGGGCATGCCGCGACCCGTGCCAGAATCGCCGACAGGCTGGCCATGCTCCGCCGCCTCGTATCCGACGAAGAGGTCGAGGACGAGCAAACAGGCGGCTGCTAGGATTTGGCCGCCGCCCCCCAGCGGCTCCAGCCGGCGTGAAGCGCCGCACAGAACAGCAATGGTTTACTGCTGGCCCTGTCCGCGGTGCGATTGCAGGACTACCTTTTACCTATGGCAGGGCAAGCACCCTGTCTAAGCCAGTTTTTGGAGTTTCTACTCATCGGGGAGTGGGACAGGCATGAAGGCAAGAACCATAACATTGGGGATTCTCGTTCTGGTACTGGTCGCTGGCGGGGCGGCACTTTTTCACTTCAGCAACTTGCAAAGCAGGGCCTCCGAGTACAACCCCCACGTCGATCCCGCTGAATTCACGACGGAGATAACCAACAAATACTTCGCGTTACCCGTCGGCAAAAAGATGACATACGAGACTGTCGGCGGGGTAGGAGCCGGAGAGAGAGCCGAAATTGAGATCCTGCCCGAGACACGGGTCATTGAGGGCGTCGAAACGGTCATCTATCTGGACAGGGAATACAAGAACGGACAGCTGGTCGAGGAAACCAGGGACTATCTGGCACAGCACAAGAACGGCGATGTGTGGTACTTCGGCGAGGACGTGAAAAACTTTTGGAATGGCGTGCTCTGGGACCGTGCCGGAAGCTTTATTCACGGCCAGGACGGTGCGAAGGCCGGGATTTGGATGAAGGCCGATCAGCGCGTGGGCGAGACGTACAGGCAAGAGTTTTACCCCGGCCATGCGGAAGACATGCGGGACACTATCGCCACGGGCCAGACCGTCACGACGAAAATGGGCACCTACACAGACTGCGCGAAGGTGGACGACTGGACGCCGCTTGAGAGCAACTCGCGCGAGCACAAATACTACTGCCCCCAGGTAGGCGCGCTGGTCCTGGTTGAAGAGGTAGCAAGCGGCAAGCGGACCGAACTCACAAACATCGTCATGCCGTAACTGCTTAGCGCTGAGGACCAACACTGACCTCAGCCGTGCTGCTCAGCTTCCGATACTCCCGCCCGGGTACCGGAATGGCTGCAGACTCGGCGCTCCCCGAACTGGCGTAGGCGGGCAACCCGGAGAGGGCTAAGACCACACGCGTGCCGCATCCTTCAGCTCACGCCGCCGGCTCGGGCATGTTGCTTGGACGGATTCGCCAGCCCTGTTCCCAATGACATTTTCTGCATATCATAATTAGTGTTCTGATATATTAGTCCTGTACTGGATCAGAATCCGCAGAGGATCGATCGTCAACTCGATGAGGAGTGGAACAGCATGCAGCAACTCGCGCACCGGCTCGAACGCCTGGGCACCGAAACCGCCTTCAGCGTCGCGCAAGCCGCCGCCGCCTGGAAGGCGAAGGGGAACCTGGTGTACCCCTTCCATCTCGGCGATATCAACATCCCCACCGCCCCGAACATCGTGGAAGCGATGAACCGGGCGATCGCAGACGGCTACACGGGCTACTGCCCAGGCCCCGGCATCCCGCAGCTGCGTGAAGCCCTCGCCGACGACATTGGCTCGCGCCGCGGTATTGAGTTCTCCCCCGAGAATGTGGTGGTGATGACCGGCGGCAAGCCAGTCATCACGAAGTTCCTGCAGGCGGTCATGAACCCCGGCCAGGAAGTGCTCTACCCCAACCCCGGCTTCCCGATTTATGAATCGCAGATCGAATACCTCGGCGGCACGGCCGTGCCGTACCGCTATGTGCCAACCAGCACGGGCTTCGCGATCGACCTCGAGCAGATCCGCGCGTCGATCACCCCGAACACGGTCGCAATCATCTACAACGACCTGCAGAACCCCATCTCAGCCGAGTCGACTGCGGCCGAGCGCGAGGCCATCGCACAGCTCGCGATCGAACACGACCTCTGGGTACTCTCCGACGAGGCTTACTTTGAAACCCGCTATGAAGGCGTCTCGAGCTCGATCACATCGATTCCCGGCATGGCCGAGCGCACCGTGATCCTCTACACGTTCAGCAAGAAGTTCGCCATGACCGGATCACGCCTCGGCTGCGCCGTCGCCCCGCGTGAGATCGCCCAGGTGCTCAGCACGCTCAACACCAATGACGAGTCCTGCACCACCCACTACGTGCAGTGGGCGGGAGTCGAAGCGCTCCGCGGCCCCCAGGATTCTGTGCAGCAGATGCTTGACACCCTGCAGACGCGCCGCGATACCGCGTGCGAACTCGTCAATTCCATCCCCGGCATGCACGTCGCCGTGCCGCAATCGACGTTCTACTTGTTCCCCGACGTCACGGAGGTCATGGAGCGTATGGGTTATTCCGCAGTCGGCGACTTCGCCTCTGACGCCCTGTACAAGACCGGCGTCTCCTTCTGCACGCGGGAGCACTTCGGCCGGCGACTGCCCGGTGAAGACCGGCAGTACATCCGCCTCGCCTACTCGGGCATCGAAGCTGAAGCCATCCGCGAGGGCCTCGGACGCCTGCGCGAATGGATCGTGACCGCATGAGCCGGGTAGTCGTTACGGGCAGGGTTCCCGACGCAGCGCTCGAAAGGCTTCGTGCCGAGCACGAGGTCGATGCGTGGACCGGTCCGGAGTCGATTGGCCGCGAGGAGCTCCTGCGCCGCGTGGCCGGCGCGGATGCGATCCTGAGCCTGCTCACCGAACGCGTCGACGGCGAGTTGCTCGACGCCGCGGGCCCCCAGCTCAAGGTGGTCTCCAACGTGGCCGTCGGCTACGACAACATCGATGTGCCGGCCTGCACCGCGCGGGGCGTCGTCGCCACCAACACGCCCGGCGTGCTCACCGAGGCTACGGCCGACATCGCGTTCGGGCTCATCCTCATGGCAACCCGCCGGCTGGGTGAGGGCGAACGGCTCATCCGCGCAGGCCAGCCGTGGAAGTGGGGCATGTTCTTCCTGCTTGGCAGCAGCCTGCAGGGCAAGACGCTCGGCGTCGTCGGCATGGGCGGTATCGGCCAGGCGACAGCACGCCGGGCCAAGGCCTTCGGCATGGACATCGTCTACCAGTCGCGCAGCGAGATCGACCCCGCGATCGCCGCGGAACTGGGCGCCCGCCGGGTCGACCTCGACGAGCTCCTGACTGTTTCCGATGTCATTTCTCTGCACTGCCCCTACGGACCGGCAACGCACCATCTGATCGGCGCGGAGCAGCTTTCAGCAATGAAGAGCTCCACCTACCTCGTCAACACCGCACGCGGACCTATCGTCGACGAGGCGGCCCTCGCAGCCGCGCTGCGCGAGGGCGTCATCGCCGGTGCCGGGCTGGACGTCTTCGAGAAAGAGCCGCAGGTCCACCCCGAGTTGCTGGACCTGGAGAATGTGACACTCGTGCCGCACCTCGGCTCGGCCACCGTCGAGACGCGCACCGCCATGGCAGTACTCGCTGCAGACAACACGCTCGCCGTGCTCCGCGGCGAGCA
>JAPSIT010000007.1 GCA_031178585.1 Arthrobacter sp. | reverse complement strand
ATGAGCTTGGCGCCGGTCCGCTCTCCCTCGCCCGGGCCAGCAGGGCCCAGACAGCACGGACGCTGCTCGTGTCCACGTCGATGAAGCTCGCAGACGTCGCGTTCGCCGCCGGGTTCAGCAGTGTGCGCCAGTTCAACGAAACCGTGGGCGAAGTGTTTGCCATGACGCCCACGGCCCTGCGTGCCACCGCGCACCGTCATCCGGCACCGGCAGCCTCCACGGCGCTCACGTTGAATCTTCCCTACCGTGAGCCCTTCGACCCCGGCATCTTCAGCTTCCTCGCGGTCCGCGCCATTCCCGGAATTGAGGCCGGAACAACCACGTCCTACGCCAGGACCCTCCGGTTGCCGCACGGCGATGCCCGCTTCAAGGTGGAATACGCCGGCGCGGACAACAACAACCCGGCGTACGACGGCGGCAGCTGGGGGCGGCCCCTGGCGCTCACCATCGGCGCGGTGGACCTGAGGGATCTGCCCGCCCTGTTGAGCAGGGTCCGGCGGCTTTTCGACCTCGACGCCGACCCTGTCGCCATCGACGAGGCGCTGGCCGTTGATTCCCGGCTTTCGACATCTGTGGCCGAGGCTCCCGGGATCCGCATGCCGGGGGCACTGGACCCGCACGAACTCCTGATCAGGGCCATGGTGGGACAGCAGATTACCGTGGCCGCGGCACGGACGGCTCTGACCCAGCTCGCGGCGGCCGGCGGCCCCAGCGCGGTCCCCGGGGACGGGCTGGACAGGCTGTTCCCCACGCCGGAGGATATTGTGGCCAACGGCCGGGAATTGCTGCGGGGCCCGCAGCGCAGAACGGATTCGCTGCTGGCTGCAGCCGGCGCTCTGGCGGCCGGGGAGCTGGAGCTGGGATACGGTGATGACCTGCCCGGCCTGCGTTCCAAGCTGCTTCCGCTGGCCGGCATCGGACCCTGGACCGTGGGATACGTGGCGATGCGGGTCATCGGTGCTCCGGACGTTTTCCTGGCCAACGACGCCGCCGTCCGCAACGGTATCCGCAGCCTCTCCTCAGGGATTGTTGCCGACTCCGGTGCGGGAGCTGACCATGGCCTGGCTTCCCAGTACAGCCGCTCTCCTGAGGTCAGTGGCCCGCCCGATTTCAGCGGCGTCAGCCCATGGCGCTCCTACGCCACCATGCACCTCTGGCGCGCCGCGGCCGCCCCGAAATCCGCCCGCGCCCGGAAGACGCTCACGACAACAACTGCGGCAGAGGCAATGACATGACAAGCCAGAACTTTGAAGGAAAAGAAATGACAGTGGAGCTGACAGAATCGGCCGGCACTGCGCAGTTGCTGACCATGGCCACCCCCGACGGCCCGTTTACGATCATCGCCCGGGACGGCGTAGTGCTGGCTTCCGGCTGGACTGCCGATGTGGGCGAACTCACCGGACAGATCCACCCGGCACTGCTGCCCGCCGCTTATGAGAGCGTTGAGAACCTCGGTGCCATCTCCTCAGCGGTGGAAGCCTTCTACGCCGGAGATCCTGCCCCGGCCATGAACGTTCCGGTACTCCAGAGGTCGGGCCCTTTCCGGGCGCATGCGTGGGACGTGCTGCGCACGGTCGGCCCGGGAGCCCCGGTGACCTACACGGAGTATGCAGCACTGTCCGGAAACTCCAAGGCTGTCCGGGCGGCGGCCAGCGCCTGCGCACTGAACGCCGCTGCATTGTTCGTTCCGTGCCACCGCGTGGTCCGGACCGATGGCAGCCTCGGCGGTTTCCGCTGGGGTCTGAAGGTCAAGGAACGCCTGCTGGCCCGGGAAAAGCAGGGGCTGGCCGCCAGTTAACGTCGCTCAGTCCGTCAGTTTCTTCCCCTTGCGGCCATTACCCAACCCGGCAATAGGGAAACGCGCCTTAAGGCGTGGGCACCCCGGAAGGCCATGGCAGCAGTTCCGGCAGGTCCACGCTGTCGGCAGCGGCTGACGCGCGCAGGCTGCCGAGTGTGGGTTCCCGACCGGCGAGCCACGCGGCGATGTCCGTGACCATTCCACTGACGACGATGGAGCGCCCTCCAGTGCCGATCGTCACAGGAGGCATGCCCAAAGGCTGCAGCACGAGTTTTTGGTCTCCGGGTACACGTGCGGACAGGAAGCTGAAGAGGTGCTCACAGAAGTGCCTGCTCCAGGTCTCCGGACCGCGGCCGGTGCCGAGATCCGAGGCGTGGATCACGAGCTCGCGCCAGAGCGCGAGGCCGCCGTCGAGCACCACTCCTCCGCGGTAGGAGATGGGTGCCTGCCAGCTTCCTGCTCCCGGTGAGGCGTCCAGTGCATCGAAGGCGCGCAGCGCCCGTTCCAGCGCTGCATCCATGTCCGCGAGGTGCTGCTCCAGGGAGTGTCCGGCGCTCATTTCAATGGCCTTCGTCCGCCCGTCATAGCCGCCGTCGTACAGTTCAACCGTTTCGCCGCGCGCCGCGAATTCGACCTGCCGGGCCATTGCATTGCAGATGCCGGTGATGTGCGCCAGGACGTGACCCCGGCTCCAGCCCGGCAGCGCGGAGGGCGCCGGGACGTCCGTGTCGGTGAGCTTCGCTGCCAGGGAGGAAACGACGTCGGCCGCTTTGTGAAGCTCAGCGCGCACAGTGTCTGGTGTGATTGCGTTGGGTGTGATTGCGGTCATGCCGCAATCGTAGCGGAGGGTTAATGACCGTTAACGTGCACGAGATGGCACTTCAGGGCAGCAGTTCTGAAAAACATTTGCCACGAAGTGCCATCTCGCGTCGATTACTGGCCCGCGTACTCCCGGACGCCGGCAAGCTCGCCTTCCAGCGCTGCCAGTTGGCGTTCGACGGCGGCCGGTGCGGTGCCGCCCTGCGAGTTGCGGCTGTTGAGGGAACCCTCGGTGCTCAGAACCGTGCGGACTTCGGGAGTCAGGTGCTCTGAAATTGAGGCGTACTCCTCGTCCGTCAGGTCCCAGAGCTCGACGTCGCGGCTTTCGGCCTGCTTCACCGCGGCGCCGGAGAGCTCGTGCGCCTCACGGAACGGAACGCCCTGGCGGACAAGCCATTCGGCAATGTCTGTGGCCAGCGCGAAGCCCTGGGGAGCCAGGGATTCCATCCTGCCGGCATTGAACTTCAGTGTTGCGATCATGCCGGACACGGCGGGGAGCAGCAGCTCCAGCGTGTCGGCGGCGTCGAACACCGGCTCCTTGTCCTCCTGCAGGTCGCGGTTGTACGCGAGCGGCAGGCCCTTGAGCGTCGCCAGCAGCCCGGTCAGATCGCCGATCAGGCGTCCTGCCTTGCCGCGCGCCAGTTCGGCAACGTCCGGGTTCTTCTTCTGCGGCATGATCGACGAGCCCGTGGAGTAGGAATCGTGCAGCGTGACGAAGGAAAACTCCTTCGTCGCCCACAGGATGACTTCCTCGGAGACCCGCGAAAGGTCAACGCCGATCATGGCCGCAACCCAGGCGAACTCGGCGAAGACGTCGCGGGAGGCGGTGCCGTCGATCGAGTTGTGGACCGCGGAGAAGAAACCCAGGTCCGCGGCAACGGCCTCCGGGTCCAGCCCGAGCGAGGAGCCCGCGAGGGCACCGGAACCGTAGGGCGAAACACCGGCGCGCTTGTCCCAGTCCTGGAGCCGCTGCACATCACGCAGCAACGCCCAGGCGTGGGCCAGGAGGTGGTGGCTGAGCAGGACCGGCTGGGCATGCTGCAGGTGGGTGCGGCCGGGCATGGCCACGCCCTGGTGCGCCTTCGCCTGCTCCACGAGGGCATCGATCGTGGCCATCACGCCACGGGCGATAATCCGGGCATGGTCGCGCAGGAACATGCGGCCGAGGGTTGCCACCTGATCGTTGCGCGAGCGGCCGGCACGGAGCTTGCCGCCCAGCTGCGTGCCCGCACGCTCGATCAGTCCGCGTTCCAGTGATCCATGAACGTCCTCGTCGGACTCCGCCGGCAGGTAGGCGCCCGAGGCCACGTCCGCGTCCAGCTGCTTCAGGGCAGCCAGCATGCCTTCCAGCTCGGCGTCGTCCAGCAGCTGTGCCTTGTGCAGCACGCGGGCATGCGCCATGGAGCCGGCGATGTCGTAGCGCGCCAGCCGCCAGTCGAAGTGCGTGGACTTGCTCAGCGCCGCCAGGGCATCGGCGGGGCCGCCGGCGAACCGGCCGCCCCATAGCGCACCCTCGTTCGTCCCCGAGCGCACCCCATCCTCGCTTCGCTCGGCCGGGGACCCCTGCGCCCGTGGGCCCTGCTCCTCCATCACTGACCTGCGACGCGGATGTCGCGGCCGGAGGCGACCTTGGCGGACATGCCCCACAGCTCGATGAACCCGCGGGCCATGGACTGGTCGAAGGTGTCACCGGTGTCGTAGGTGGCGAGGTCGAAGTCGTACAGCGAGGTGTCGGAGCGGCGTCCATTGACGACCGCCTGGCCGCCGTGCAGGACCATGCGGATGTCGCCGGAGACGTACTTCTGGGTGTCCTCGATGAAGGCGTCCAGGGAGCGCTTGAGCGGGGAGAACCACTGGCCGTCGTACGCCAGTTCGGCCCAGCGCTGGCCGACAGTGGCCTTGAAGCGGGCCTGTTCGCGCTCGATGGTGATGTCCTCAAGGTGCTTGTGCGCGGTGATCAGCGCCATGGCACCCGGAGCTTCGTAGATTTCGCGGGACTTGATGCCAACGAGGCGGTCCTCGACGACGTCGATCCGGCCCACGCCCTGGGCGCCGGCGCGGCGGTTCAGTTCCTTAATCGCCTGCAGCGGGGTGACCTTGACGCCGTCGATCGCTACCGGAATGCCGGCTTCGAAGGTGATGGTGACTTCATCCGGGGCCGGCGGGAATTCCGGGGCGGCGGTGTAGTCGTAGATGTCCTTCGTGGGGGCGTTCCAGATGTCCTCGAGGTAGCCGGTTTCGACCGCGCGTCCCCAGACGTTCTGGTCGATCGAGTACGGGTTCTTCTTGGTCGTCTCGATGGGCAGTCCCTTTTCCTCGGCGAAGGCGATGGCCTTGTCGCGGGTCAGGGCTAGGTCGCGGACCGGGGCGATGCACTTTAGGTCCGGGCCGAGGGTCTGGATGCCGACTTCGAAGCGGACCTGGTCGTTGCCCTTGCCTGTGCAGCCGTGGGCCACGGTGCTGGCGCCGAACTCACGGGCGGCCTTGACCAGGTGCTTGACGATGACGGGGCGGGAGATGGCGGAAACCAGCGGGTAGTGGCCCTGGTACAGCGCGTTGGCCTTCAGGGTGGGCATGCAGTATTCGTTGGCGAACTCGTCGCTCGCGTCAGCAACGTAGGCCTCGACGGCGCCGCAGCCCAGTGCGCGCTGGCGGATGGTCTCCAGTGATTCGCCGCCCTGTCCGACGTCCACCGCTACGGCGATGACCTCGGCACCGGTGGCTTCACCGATCCAGCCGATGGCTACGGAAGTATCGAGGCCACCGGAGTAGGCCAGAACAATACGCTCAGTCACGTCAAATGCTCCTTAGTTGTTGGGTTGAACTTGTTTTTCGTCTGATAAAGAGCCTGTCACATTGGTGTGCCGGGCCCAATCTGAGGTGATGCCTGGGGTCCGGTTTACTGACCGGCTTCCTCTGCGAGCTGCAGAAACCGCGCGGCGAGATCCGGCCCGCCCTGCGGATCACGGGCGACCAGCAAGACGGTGTCGTCTCCGGCAATGGTGCCGAGGATCGAGGGCATGACGGAGTGGTCGATTGCCAGGGCGAGGAAGTTGGCGGCCCCGGGAGGAGTGCGGAGCACCGCGATGTTGGCCGAGGCTTCGGCGGTGACCAGCAGTTCCCCGCACAGCCTGGCGAGCCGCGCATCAAGGATTTCCTGGCTTACGCCGCTTTTCGCCGCCCGCTCCCCGCCTTCGCCGGGAACAGCGTAGACCAGCACACCTTCCTTTCCGCGGACCCGGACGGCGCCGAGTTCCACGAGGTCCCGGGACAGCGTCGCCTGGGTGACCTGCACGCCGTCGTCCGCCAGCAGAGCTGCAAGCTCCGCCTGGGACCGCACGGACTCGCCCGTCAGGATCGCCGTGATCCGCGCCTGCCGGGCTGTCTTGGTGGCCGGGCTCGCGCCCGGAGCCGGGGGCTGGACGGACAACTAGGCCTGCCCCGCCGGCGGCAGCCCGTCTACGACAGCCAGTCCCGAACGGTGCATGAGCCACGCCATCAGCGCCTTTTGCGCGTGCAGCCGGTTTTCCGCCTCATCCCACACGATGGACTGCGGTCCGTCGATGACGCCGGCCGAGATCTCGTAGCCCCGGTACGCCGGGAGGCAGTGGAGCACGACGGCGTCATCCGCCGCCAGTGCCATGGCGGCCTCATCCACGGAGTACTCACGGAACAGCTGGAGCCGGGCTTCCTTTTCGGCCTCCTGGCCCATGGAAACCCACGTGTCCGTCGCCACGACGTCCGCGCCCTTGAGGGCTTCGGCCGCGTCGGTGGTGATGAGGACGGAGCCGCCCGTCTCGGCGGCGCGCTCTTCGGCGGCGGCAACGATGGTTTCGGCCGGCAGGTATCCGTCCGGTCCGGCGATCCGCACGTGCATCCCTGCGGTGACGCCGGCCAGCAGGTAGGAGTTGGCCATGTTGTTGGCGGAGTCACCGAGGTAGGCCATGGTGAGGCCCTTCAGGCCGCCCTTGTGTTCCTTGACGGTCAGCAGGTCCGCGAGGAGCTGGCAGGGGTGGTAGTCGTCGCACAGGGCGTTGATGACCGGAACCTTGGAGTTTTCCGCCATGGCAACCAGCCCCGAGTGGGCTCCCGTGCGCCACACGATGGTGGAGACCATCCGCTCGAGCACCTTGGCGGTGTCCTCAACGGATTCCTTGTGGCCGATCTGCGCCTCGCCGGGATTGATGATGAGGGCGTTGCCGCCCATGTCCGCCACGCCGGCAGCGAAGGACACCCGGGTGCGGGTGGAGGTCTTGTCGAAGATCACGGCCACCGTCTTGCGCCCGCTGCCTTCCGCGGCGAAGGGCTGCACACTGTAGGGCGCGGCCTTCATGCGGACCGCGAGCTCCAGGACCTCAGCCTGCTCAGCCGGGCTGAGGTCGGTGTCCTTGAGGAAGTGGCGGGTGGTGGCTGGTGCAGTCACTGTGCGTCCTTTGCGGTTTGCAGGATGGCCGGGAGGGCGGCCAGGAACCGGTCCGCCTGCTCCTCGGTGAGGATGAGGGGCGGGGCGAGCCTGATGGTGCGCGGGCCGGGGCTGTTGATGATGAACCCGGCTTCGAGGCCGGCATTGACGGCTGCGGGTGCGACATCGGCATCCAGGTCGAAGCCGATCAGCAGTCCTTCCCCGCGGACTTCGGTGACGCCGGCGATGGCGGCCAAGGCTGAGCGGAGGTGGTCCCCCACCTTCCGCACGTTGTCCAGGATCTGCTGGTTTTCGATGGCATGCAGGGTGGCCAGGGCCGCTGCGGTGGCCACGGGGTTGCCGCCGAACGTGGTGCCGTGTTGCCCGGCGGACAAGAGCGACGAAGTTTCCTGGCCGAAGGTCATGAGCGCGCCGATGGGAAATCCACCGCCGAGGCCCTTGGCCAGGGTGACGGCGTCGGGCACAATGCCTGCGTCCTCGGCGGCCAGCCATTTGCCGGTGCGTCCGATGCCGGTCTGGACCTCGTCCAGGATCAGCAGGGCACCGGCGGCCGAGGTGGCTTCGCGGGCGGCCTGCAGGTAGCCAGCCGGAAGCGGACGGACGCCGGCTTCACCCTGGATGGGTTCGAGAAAGACTGCTGCCACGGTCTCGTCCACGGCGTTACGGAGCGCCTCGATGTCGCCGAACGGGATGTGCTCCACCCCCCCGGGCATGGGCTCGAACGGTGCGCGGTAGGCTTCCTTCGCCGTTAGCGCCAGGGCACCCATGGTCCGGCCGTGGAAGGCACCTTCCAGGGCGATGATCCTGGTACGGGTCCCGCCCGGTCCGTCCGAGTTCCGGCGGGCCAGCTTGAAGGCGGCCTCGTTGGCTTCGGTGCCGGAGTTGGTAAAGAACACCTTGGAGCCGGACGGGGCTTTGCTCAGCGCCAGGAGCTTCTCAGCCAGGGCGATCTGGGTGGGGCTGGTGAAGAAGTTGGAGACGTGCCCAAGGGTGGCCAGCTGGCTGGAGATCACCGAGGTCACGAACGGGTGGGCGTGTCCCAGGGCGTTGACGGCGATCCCGCCGAGCAGGTCCAGGTACTCCTTGCCGTCGGCATCCCAGACGAGGCAGCCGGCTCCGCGGACCAGGACGCGCTGGGGCGTGCCGAAGACGCCCATGAGGGATGAGGAGTAGCGTGCGAGCCACTCCGAGCCCGCGTGCCCGCTGGTTTCAACGAGCTCGGTCACCGGGGACTGCTCGACCACTGCGGATTGTTCAAGGTTGCTCATGCGTCCACTTCCTCGTCGGGGACCACCTGCGTGCCGATGCCCGCCGTCGTAAATGTTTCAAGGAGCATGGAATGGGCGAGGCGCCCGTCCACGATGTGCGCACGTTCCACGCCGCCGTTGACGGCCTTCAGGCACGCCTCCATCTTGGGGATCATGCCGGACTCGAGGGAGGGCAGCAGGTCGCGGAGCTCCGAAGCGGTCAGCGATGAAATCAGTGACGAGCGGTCCGGCCAGTTCGCGAAAAGCCCTTCGACGTCAGTCAGGATGACCAGTTTGGAGGCGCCGAGCGCTTCGGCCAGGGCGGCCGCGGCGGTGTCGGCGTTGACGTTCAGGACCTGGCCCGTCGTCTGGCCACGGCCGGCTCCGTCCGCGGAGATTTCCGGCGCCACGGTGGAGATCACCGGGATCCGGCCGGCAGCGAGGATGTCGACGATGCCTTCCGGGTTGACTCCCACCACTTCCCCGACGAGGCCGAGATCCACTTCCTCGCCGTTCACCACCGTTCCGGTGCGGACGGCGCGCAGCAGGCCGCCGTCCTCGCCCGACATGCCCACGGCGTAGGGGCCATGGGAGTTGATGAGGCCGACCAGCTCACGGCCCACCTGGCCGGTGAGGACCATGCGCACCACATCCATGGCTTCGGGGGTGGTGACGCGCAGGCCGCCCTTGAACTCGGATTCGATGCCCAGCCGGTTCAGCATGGCGTTGATCTGCGGACCACCGCCGTGGACCACCACGGGGTGGATGCCCACGTGGTGCAGGAACACGACGTCTTCGGCAAAGGCGCGGCGCAGTTCGTCGTTGACCATGGCGTTGCCGCCGTACTTGATCACCATCGTGGTGCCGGCAAAGCGCTGGATCCAGGGCAGTGCCTCGATCAGGGTGCCGGCTTTGCCTTGGGCGTCACGCATGGATGTTGTCTCGCGGGTCTGGGTGTTCATGCTGCCGTTTCTCCAGGGGTGCTGGTGGATCTAGCTTGAGTACGCGCTGTTTTCGTGGACGTAGTCGTGGGTGAGGTCGTTCGTCCAGATGGTGGCTTCCGAACTGCCGGCCTGCAGATCGATCTCAACGATCACCTCGCGCGGCTCGAGGTCCACGAGCTTGCGGTCCTCGCCGATGCTGCCGTTGCGGCAGATCTGAATGCCGTTCATGGAGACGTTCAGCTGGTCCGGCTCGAAGGCGGCGTCGGTGGTTCCAACGGCGGACAGGACGCGTCCCCAGTTCGGGTCCTTGCCGAAGATGGCCGCTTTGAAGAGGTTGGAGCGGGCAACGGCGCGGCTGACGGTTTCGGCGTCGCGTTCACTGGCTGCGTTGAACGTCCGGACGGCGATGTCATGGCTCGCCCCCTCGGCGTCGCCGATAAGCTTACGGGCCAGTTCCGCGCACACCTGGGTGAGTCCCTTGCCGAAGGCCTCGGCGGAGGGAACGGCGCCGGATGCGCCGGAGGCCAGCAGCACCACGGTGTCGTTGGTGGACATGCAGCCGTCCGAGTCGGCGCGGTCAAAGGTGACGTGCGTGGCCTCGCGGAGGACGAAGTCGAGCATTTCCGGCAGAACGTCTGCATCAGTGGTGAGGACCACCAGCATGGTGGCCAGCCCGGGAGCGAGCATGCCCGCGCCTTTGGCGATGCCGCCGATGGTGAACTCCTGCCCCTCTGCGTCAACGCCCTTGAAGACCGCCTGCTTTGGCACCGTATCCGTTGTCATGATGGCGGCGGCAGCGGCCGCTCCACCGTCAGCGTCGAGCGCTCCAGCCGCAGCGTCGACCGCCGGAAGGAGCTTGTCCATGGGGAGCTGCTCGCCGATCAGGCCGGTGGAGCAGACGAAGACGTCCGTGGCGGAAATGCCCAGGACCTTCGCCGTCTTCTCCGCCGTCGCGTGGGTGTTCTGGAAACCCTGCGGACCGGTGCAGGCGTTGGCTCCGCCGGAGTTCAGGATGACCGCGTCCACGCGGCCGTCGGAGACCACCTGGCGCGACCAGTGGACGGGGGCGGCGGCTAACCGGTTCGAGGTGAAGACAGCTGCGGCAGCCTTGGAGGGACCGTCATTGACCACGAGGGCGAGGTCCGGGTTTCCAGACGCCTTCAGGCCAGCTTTCACGCCGGCGGCCCGGAAGCCCTGGGGTGCGGTAACGGTCACGGGGCTACTCCCTGCAGATTGAGGCCTGCGGTTTCCGCAAGGCCAAGGGCAATATTCATGGACTGCACGGCTCCGCCTGCGGTCCCCTTGGTCAGGTTGTCGATGGCGCAGGTGACGATGACGCGGCCGGTGTGCGTGTCGAGGGCCAGCTGCATGGCGGCATGGTTGGAACCCTGGACGGACTTGGTGGAGGGCCACTGGCCTTCCGGCAGCAGGTGGACGAACGGTTCGTCGTCGTAGGCCTCGGCCCAGGCGGCGCGCAGCTCCTCAAAGGACACGCCGGGCTTGACCCGGGCGGTGGCGGTGGTGAGGATGCCGCGGCTCATCGGAGCCAGCGTGGGCGTGAAGGACACCGTCACTGCCTCTCCCCCGGCGTTGGAGAGCCCCTGCTCGATTTCCGGCGTATGGCGGTGGCCGCCGCCGACCCCGTAGGGGCTCATGGAGCCCATGACCTCGGAACCGATCAGGTTGATCTTCGCTGCCTTACCGGCTCCCGAAGTGCCCGAGGCGGCGACGATGACCACGTCCTCGCCCTGCAACAGCCCGGCGGAGTAGCCCGGTGTGAGCGCCAGCAGTGCCGAGGTCGGGTAGCAGCCCGGCACGGCGATCCGCTTGGCGCCCTTGAGCTTCTCCCGCTGTCCGGGCAGTTCCGGCAGGCCGTAGGGCCAGGTGCCGGCGTGCGCGGAGCCGTAAAACTTTTCCCACGCCGCCGGATCCTCGAGGCGGTGGTCCGCGCCGGCGTCGATCACCACCGTGTCCCCGGACAGCTTGGCGGCGATGTCCGCGGAGGCGCCGTGCGGAAGGGCGAGGAACACGACATCGTGCCCGGCCAGGTTCTCCACGGTGGTGTCCTCAAGAATGCGGCTGGACAGGCCATGGAGATGCGGCTGCAGTTCGCCTAGTCTTGAACCGGCGTTGCTGTGTGCAGTGATGGCGCCGATGGTGATACCGGGGTGGCCGGACAGAATGCGCAGCACCTCGCCGCCGGCGTAGCCGCTGGCACCTGAGACGGCAACAGAAATAGTCATGGTTCCGACTATACAGCAAGAGTATGCATAGGTCCCGATATTTATGCATAGCTCGCACCTGCCCGGCTGGGCCGGATCCGGCTAAAAGGGACGCTGGCGCGTCAGCTGTTCTTCCCCCGCGCCGCTACTGCCCACCGGCCGGCGAACGCTCCGTCACGGACGAGGCACACCTCGTCCACCAGGTTCATCGCCAGGCACACATGGTTTGGAACGACCCGCAGCCGCTCTCCGCGGTCCGGCAGGGCGAGTCCCCGCGGCCATTCAACTGTGGCATGGTGTTCGGACAGGGCGGCGATTCTGGCGTCCGGATGGTCCAGAAGCCGGCCGAAACCGCTGGCCCATGCCGGACGGTCGCTGCCCAGGACCTTGCTGCCGGCATCGATGATGAAGCGCCCCGGTTCCCCCGCCCCGGTGCGGTGGTGGCTGACCACTGTGCTGGCAACTGTCAGAGCTATCTCCGCGGTTTCGCACCGCCCGAGCTCGAACTGCTGGGCGTCGCCGAACACGTAGACTCCGGGGCGGAGCTCAGTCGCAGCCGTGGCCCGGCCACCTGAGTCGGGGCCGTCGAGCGAGGCGGTGGGCGTGGAGCCGCCACTGACGGTCCGCACAGTGAACCCTGCCGCTGACAATTCGTCGGCCCCGCGGCGCAGGGCTTCATCTTCCTGCCTGGCAGCCTCCACTGGCATGCCCGGTGCGTAGCTGTGGCCCGGGAACGTGAAGACACCTGCCACGTCCAGTCCTGCATCTGCAGCAGCCCGCGCAACCTCGGCGGCATCCTCGGGGCGGACGCCGCTGCGGTGGTGGCCGCTGTCGAGCTCCACCAGGACGGCAATCCGGCCGGCACCGGACCCCAGGTTCCTCCCCATGAAAGACGCGCCTTCGGACGAGTCCACGCCCACCGTGATGCTGTTTCCCGCCGCGAGCGCACGCAGCCGCGCCGCCTGGGGCGCCGTCACCCACAGCGGGTAGGCGATGAAGATGTCTTTGACTCCGGCCTGGGCAAAGACCTCTGCTTCGCCGATAGTCGCCACAGTCAGCCCGACGGCACCGGCCGCGAGCTGCCGCGCCGCGATCTCCAGCACCTTGTGGGTTTTGGCGTGCGGACGCAGCCGGAGTCCGCGGCCCTGCGTAGCCGCGGCCATCCGGGCGATGTTCCGGTCGAGAATGTCTACGTCGATCATCACCTCGGGCGTGGTGATCTCACGAGGGATCATGACGCCGGGACCCTGCTGGCGCTGCCGGCAGCTTCTTCGGGCGCGGCTGCTTTAAGGGACGGCGCGGCTTTAAGGGACGGCGCGGCGCCGTCTGCACCGCCTGCTCCCCCGGGGTCAACGAGGTGAACGGTGACGCCCGCAGCCCGGAACAGCTGCACCTGGCCGGGGTCGGCAAGTATATCGGTCACGAGGACCCAGGGCAGCGGGATCCGCGCCCAGGCGTGGAAGGGCCGCTTGCCGAGCTTGCTCGAGTCCGCCAGCACGTACACGGTCGTTCCCCGCCGTGCCATGAGCTCCTTGAGTCTGGTCTGGGCGTGGTCCACCTCGCACAGGCCGTCTTCCGCGGTCACGGCATCGGCACTCAGGAAGACCCTGTCGAAGGTCATGCGCTCGAGCGCTGCTTCGGCGAGCGGCCCGACGAACGTCTGGCTCACTCCGCGGAGCCTGCCGCCCAGGCAGTCCACCTGGACACCCGGCGAGTCGGCGAGCTCCTGGAGCGTGTTAATGCCCGGCGTGGCGACCGTCAGGTTCTCCCGGTCCCGCAGGGCGTGGGCCAGGGCACCCACTGTGGAACCGCCGTCGAGCAGGATGTTCTCCCCCTCCTGGATTTCTGCTGCCGCCCAGGCGGCAATGGCATGCTTCTGTTCGTAAGCCTCACCGGTGCGCTGGCGCAGGGACGGTTCCGGATGGGCGCCGAGGGCAACAGCTCCCCCGTACGTCCGGGCCAGCTTTCCTTCACCGTTCAGGTGCGCCAGGTCCCGGCGGATGGTCGAGGCGGTCACGTTGAAATGCCGCGACAGGTCCTCCACAGATGCCAGCCCGGTGGTGACGGCGAGGTGGTAGATCTCTTCCCGTCGCGCCTTGGCTGTTGTCATGCTGCTCCTCCTTCGGGGCTGCTCCTTCTTCGGGGCCGTGACGCAGTCCTCATGCTATGGCCAAATGCCGCCTCCCGGTCACACGGAAGCGTCTGGTCACAGGGAGGCCCCGCCGCACACGACGTAGTTCTGGCCGGTGACGGACTTCCCGTGCGGGCCCAGCAGGAATCCGGCCAGCGCGGCAACATCCTCCGGGTCCACCAGCGCGCCCAGCGGCGGCATCACCGGCGGAGTGGCCGACCGGCCGGGGTCCGCCAGCATCGGGGTATCTGTCGGGCCCGGAGACAGCACGTTGACCGTGATGGCCCGGGGTGCGAGCTCCTGTGCCCAGGACCGGCCCATGCCGAGCAGCGCAGCCTTGGTGGCCGCGTACTGGCTCTTGCCCGGGAAACCGGTGGAGGTCCTGCTGCCGATCAGCAGGACCCGGCCGCCGTCCGGCATGCGCGGCACCACGGCGTTTGCCAGGGCCTCGGCGGCGGCCACGTGGACCGCGAACATGCCGGCCAAGGCATCGGCGTCCAGCTTCCCCAGGACGGCTGTGCGCTGGAATCCCGCCGCATGCACCAGCGCGTGGGCAGGCCGCACGTGGGCGACCACCCCCGCCAGCGAGCCGGGATTGGAGAGGTCCCCGTGCAGCCAGTCGAAGCCGGGGCCCAGGTCCGCCTCCCGGCGGCTGAGTCCTGTGACGTTCCAGCCCTCCAGCAGCAGCCTGGTTGCGATGGCCTGCCCGATGCCGGAACTGCAGCCCGTGACGATTGCGTGGCGCTCAGTTGCCATTGGCGGCACTCTCCCCTTCGCCGCCGGGCGTGGTGTTGCCCTCATACGCCCACTGGGGCGCAACCCGCACGTACTTGATTGCCTGCCGGAAGTAGGTGTAGGCGATGTTGAGCGCACCGTCAGGGCTCTGGTGGATGGACGGGTACGAGTACTCGCGGTTCAGGCCGTCGCGGGAGTTGTTGGACAGGCAGTAGCCGTCCCCGACGTCGAGGTTCCGGCGGATTGGCCACGTGCGGCCGGAGTCCTCCGAGATGGCCAGCGTCATCGGCGAGCGCGGCGTCCCCCAGAAGGCGCGCCGTTCGCCGCCGTCGTTTCCAGCACCTGGATCTCCGACGCCTCCAGCACCCGGCGCGGGCACCGGCTCGGTGAGCTGGCCCTGTTCGGCGGCGAGGCCATCGTCGTCGATCTCGTCGTAGAGCGAGAGGCGCCGCTCGGTGTTCTTTCCGGCCCGGCTGTGGTTGTAGACCAGCGCCAGGCGGCCGTCGGCGAGCGCCGCGAACTGGATGGAGGAGTTGTTGTTGGGCAGCTCAGTGGGGACAGGCTCGCTCCACGTGGTGCCGTCGTCGGTGGAACGGGATTCGTAGATGGAGTCCGCCCAGCGGCTGCGGAACAGGGCCAGCAGTGAGCCGTCGGCGACAGGCTGGATGTTCATGTGGACGCAGCCAAGGCTTCCGGGCAGGACATGCTCGCGCCAGCTGGCGCCGCCGTCGTCGGAAATCATCACCGCACTGTCGTCGCTGTTGCCCACCCACTTTTCCCCGGGTGTGGTGATGCAGCGGAAGATGGGGATAATCAGGCGGCCGGACGGCAGGACCACCGGCAGCTGGCGGACGAAGACGCCGCCCGTTTCGTTGGCGGGGAACAGCGTTTCCACCGGTCCCCACGTCCGGCCGCTGTCCGTGGACACACGACGGCGGACCTCGGCGGTGTCCTGGTTGCCAGCCTTCTGGGCGGTGTACAGGAGCCAGAGTGCCCCAGCCTGGCCGGAAGAGTCCGGTGCAGAGAACAGGATGGGGTTCTGCTCGGAGCGGGTGGAGTCATCGGAGAGCTGCTCCGCCGCCGACCACTGCCTGCTGCCCGGCTCCAGGGTGGAGAACCAGATGGAGATGTCCGGAACGCCCTCCTGGGTCCCGCCGAACCATACGCAGCCGAGGCGGCCGTCCGGAAGCGTCAGGAGGTTGGCGGCGTGGCTCTGCACGGTGGGCGCCGGGAGGTAGGCGAAGTCCGCGCCGTCTGCGTGCTTCAGGATGCCGTCCGGGGTGATGGTGCTGTACCCGGCTGTGTCGGGAGTGACATGGGTGGTGGGCGTGCTGGACACGGCTTAGTCCTTTGCGGTTGCGGCTGCCAGGTGTGCTTTGGCGGCAAGCTCGAGATGGGTCAGGTCGGAGGCGACAGTGGTGAACGTGTAGCCCTGGCGCAACCTGCCGGCGGCGATTTCACCTGAGGCGGTGTGGATCCCTGCGGCGATGCCGGCTGCGGCAGCTGCATCTGCGATCGTCTCCAGCGCGGCGTTGAATTCGGCCTCGATGGCGGGGTCACCCGGGAAGGCGCCGCCGACGGCAATGGCGAGATCCGAGGGGCCCACGTAGATGCCGTCGAGGCCGGGCGTCGCACAGATCTCTTTGACGTTGGCCAGCCCGTCCGGCGTCTCGATCATGGCGAACACCAGCGTGGCGGCGTTGGCCTCGGCCGGGACTGGGCCAATGCGCAGGGCGGAGCGCATCGGGCCGTACGAGCGTCCGCCCATGGGCGGGTATTTGGCCGCGGCGACAGAGGCGGCGGCGTCCGCTGCAGTGTTGATGAGGGGCACGATGACACCCACTGCGCCGGCGTCCAGGGCCTTGCCAATGGCGGTGAGGTTGTTGTCCTCCACGCGCACCATGCCGACGGCGGTGTGCCCGGCGTCGATAGCCATCAGCCCGTTCAGGACGCCTGAGTAGCCGAGCAGCCCGTGCTGGGCGTCGAGGGCAACGTAGTCGTAGCCAAGCCGGCCGATGCGCTCCGTGGCTACCGGGGCGTCAAGCACCGCCCAATAACCGACAGCCTGTTCGCGGGCACGGATCTTGCGGGCGAATTCAGTGGCCAGTTCCGATGTCATCTTGATCTTCTACCTTCAGTTCGTGTGGGTCTTGGTCAGCGGTTGTAGGCGGGCATGGGGCCGCGGAGCCCGGCGCCGACGGCGTCGCAGGCTTCGGTCACGTCCCGGGGCAGCGCGCCCTTGGCGACGGCGGCGATGTTCGCCTGCAGCTGTTCCACCTTGGACCCGCCAAGCAGCATGGAGCCGACACCGTCGCGGTAGGCGAGCCAGCGCAGTGACAGCTCGACGAGGCCGATGCCGGCATTGTCGGCAATTGCCGTCAGGGCCGTGACAGCGTCGAATAGCTGCTTGTCCCAGTAACGCTGGGTGTACATGGCGGCGAGCTTGGAGTCACCGAAGCGTCCTTCGGCCGGCTTGGATTCGAAGCTGTGCCGGCCAGTCAGCAGGCCGCCGCCCAACGGGTTGTAGACCATAGTGTGGACGTTGTGGGTGGCGGCGAACTCAAGGTACTCCTCCTCCACCCGCCGGGCCACAAGGTTGTAGAGCTGCTGGGCCACCACCGGCTGCGGTGCCCCTACTTCGCGGGCCACATGGATGACGTCGGCAATCTGCCAGGCTGCGAAGTTGGAGACACCCAGGGCCCCGATCTTGCCCTCGGCGGCGAGCTCGGCCACCGTGCCCAGGGTGTCCTGCAGCGGGGTGGCACGGTCCGGCTGGTGCAGGTAGAACAGGTCGAGGCTGTCAGCGCCTAGCCGGCGCAGGCTTCCTTCCACGCTGTTGCGCAGACCCTGCGGGGACAGCGGCGAGTGCTGTCCGTGGTCCGCGTGCGGCATGCCCGCCTTGGAGGCGAGGATCACCTCGTCCCGCCGGCCCTTCAGGAGGCGGGACAGCATTTCCTCGGTCACGCCGCCGACGTAGGCGTTGGCGGTGTCGATGGTGGTGATGCCGGCGTTCAGTGCTTCGTCCATCATGCGTCCGGCGGTGGCCTCGTCAGCCGTGTCGCCGAACGTCATGGTGCCCAGGACCAGCCTGGAGATGGGTAGCTTCAAGCCGTCCACCGGGGTGCCTTCTGGCTGCTTGCTCATGCGTGTGATTCCTCGTGGTTGCAGTATCGGTCAGGTGCGGGGCCGGCGTCCGGCTCAGGCGCCTTTCAGCGCCAGCGAGCGGACTACGTGGCGGGGCTTGAGGCCCCGCATGGTGGACGGGTCCAGGGCTGCGCGGCGCAGCTTGCGGGTGTAGTCCTCCTTGGGCGCGGTCAGCACGGATGCAGTGCTGCCGGACTCCACGAGCCTGCCGCGCTGCATAACCATGACGCTATCGCTGATCTCCTGCACCACGCCAAGGTTGTGCGAGATGAAAACGTAGGTGATGCCCGTCTCCTCCTGGATGGACTTCAGCAGCCGCAGCACCTGGGCCTGAACCGACACGTCGAGCGCGCTGGTGGCCTCGTCACAGACCAGCAGTTGCGGCTTGGAGGCTAGCGCCCGGGCAATGCCGATACGCTGCCGCTGGCCGCCGGAGAATTCCGCGGGGTGCCTGTCCAGGGACCTGGCCGGCAGGCCCACCTGGTCGATCAGCTTCGCGGCTGCCTTGTGCCGCTCGGCCTTGGACCGGACGCCCTGCAGCTTCAGCGGCTCGGCCACAATCTCCTGGGCGGTGAGATGCGGATCCAGGGAACCGTACGGGTCCTGGAAGACCATCTGGAATTTGGAGCGCAGCGGCCGCAGCTTGGCTTCGCTGAGCGGGGCCAGGTCCGTGCCGTCCAGCACGATCCGTCCCCCGGCCGGCGTGACGAGCCGCATCAGAGCCTTGGCAATCGTGGATTTTCCGCAGCCAGATTCACCAACGACGGCGATTGTCTTGCCTTTGTCCACGGAAAAGGAGACGTCGTCCACGGCACGGAACGTACCGCTGGGCACGTGGTAGTCCACCACGAGGTTTTCGACGGAGAGGAACGGCTTAGTCATGCTGGGCTCCTGTGCTGGTGAGGGCGGAGTTATCCGTCGGGGAAATAGGGCCGGTCGCGGTGGTGTCACCGGTGCCGGCCGGGGTCTCGTCCCACGGCCCCAGGACCGGAACGGCCGCCAGCAGGCTGCGGGTGTACTCGGTGGACGGGTGTTCCACGATCTGCTGGACGTCGCCGGACTCGACAAAGGAGCCGTCCTTCATCACGTTGATGCGGTCCGAGATCAGCCGGGCGACGCCGAGGTCGTGGGTGATCATCAGGATGCCGATGCCGCGCTGCTCCTGCAGTTCCAGCAGGAGGTCGAGGATGCCGGCCTGCACCGTGACGTCCAGTGCGGAGGTGGGCTCGTCGGCCACGAGGAGCTGCGGCTCGCTGGCAAGGGCGATCGCTATCAGCACGCGCTGCAGCATGCCGCCGGACAGCTGGTGCGGGTACTTCTTCAGCTGCACTTCCGGGGTGGGGATGTGCACCTGTTCCAGCAGCCGGATGGCCCGGGCGCGGACGGCGTCCTTGTCCTTGGAGGCGGCTCCGGCAACGCGGATGGCTTCGGACAGAAGGCTGCCGATGGAGTGAACGGGACTCAGCGCGGTCATGGGGTCCTGCGGGATCAGCGCGACCGTACGGCCGCGGACCTTGCCGATCGCCTTGGGCTCGGCCACCACGTCCACGCCGTCGATGAGCACGGCGCCGGAAAGCACCGCCAGGTCGTCCGGGAGCAGCCGGAGGATGCCCATCGCCGTCGTCGATTTTCCGGAACCGGACTCGCCGATGATGGTGACAGTTTCGCCGCGGTGGATGCTGAAGTTAACCGCATCCACGGCGCGGATGATGCCGGTGTCGGTGATCAGCTCCACCTGGAAGTCGCGGACCTCCAGCAGGGCCGGTTCGGTGTGGTTGGAGTCAGTGTGAACTGTGTTGGTTCGGCCAGGGCCGGGTTGTGCGTTCATGTCAGGCACCCTTCTTCTTGCGGCGGGGGCGGTCGCGGAGGCCGTCGCCCAGCAGGTTCACGCCCACCACCATCAGCACGATCACCAGGCCGGGCAGGGTGACCATCCACCAGGACGTGGTGATGTAGTCCTGGCCGTCAGAGATGATGCGGCCCCAGGTGGCGAACGGGCGCTGGGGTCCGGCGCCAAGGAAGCTGAGCGCGCTTTCGAGCAGCACGGCCTGGGCCAGGAGCAGCAGGACCACCAGGGTCGCCTGCTTGATGACGTTGGGGATGATGTGCTGGGCCAGGATCTGGATGCGGTGGAGGCCCAGGATGCGGGCTGCGGAGACGTAGGGCTTCTCGCGCTCCACCAGCACCATGGACCTGGTCAGCCTCGCCACTTCGGGCCATTGGGCTATGGCGATCACGAACGTGATCACGGGGATGGACGGGCCGAAGAGCGCCACCACCAGGAGCAGCATCATCAGGAGCGGCAGGGACATCTGTGCCTCGAGGAGGCGGGAGACCACTGTATCCACCCAGCCGCCGAAGTAGCCGGCGGCGGCGCCGAGGAGGATGCCGATGGCGCCGGAGACCACCACGGCCAGGATGCCAATGGTCAGGGAGACCTGGCCGCCGTGCAGGACGCGGGAGAGCAGGTCGCGGCCCAGCTGGTCGGTGCCGAACAGGTGCCCGTCAACGAATGGGGCGAGCCGGCGTGCCGAGAGGTCCTGGTGGTTCGCGTCCGGCAGCGGAAGCACCTGGGCCAGCAGGATGGGAATGATGACAATCAGCGTGCAGACGGCGCCGATGCGCAGCTTCCACTTCGCGGCGTTGCGGCGGCGGGTGGCGCCTGCCTTCGCGATCAGTTCCTTGGTGACGGCGCTGGGTGAGGGCGTCCGGGACGGTTGTGCGCCTGGCAGTCCTCCTGCAGAAGGCGTTGCGGTGTCGCTGAGGCTCATGCTGTTGCCGCCTTTCCAAGACGAACGCGGGGATCAAGGAGCGGGTAGGCGAGGTCGATGATGAGCTGGACGGCTACGGCCAGCAGTGCCGTCAGCAGGACGGTTGCCTGGATGAGGGGGTAATCGCGGGTTTCGAGCGCCCGGACAATGAGGGATCCGACGCCGGGCCAGGCGAACACGACCTCCACCACCACGACGCCGTTGAGCATGGCGGCGAAGCGGGTGCCGAGGGCGGTGAAGACCGGGATGGCGGAGTTGCCCATGGCGTAGCGCCACGTCAGCGCCGAATTGCCGATCCCCCTGGACCGTGCCACGGTCAGGTACGGGGCGGCGAAGTTGGCGGTCATCTCCCGCCGCACCATCCGGGATATCAGTGCAATCTGCAGGATGGCGATGGTGACGGTGGGGAGCACCAGCCCGCCCCACGTGGCGAAGCCCGAGGCCGGGAAGAGCGGGATCAGGACGGCGAACCCGGTGAGGAGCATGATGCCCGTCCAGAAGTCCGGCATGGACTGCCCGGCGATGGTGAGGACGTTGACGCCGAGTTCCCGGTTGGTGTCCGGCCGGCGCGCCATCCACACGCCCAGCGGGATGGCGACGACGGCTGTGAGCAGGATGGACGCGGTGGCGAGCGTGAGCGTGTACGGCATGCGTTCGGACACCACCTGCATGGCCGGGGCCTGGAAGGAGTAGGAGGTGCCCAGGTTGCCCGTAAAGAGCTGCTGCAGGAAGATCCAGTACTGCTCCAGCACCGGCCGGTCCAGCCCGAACTGCTCACGGACCCTGGCGAGCTGTTCTGTGGTGGCCAGCGGCCCGGCGTAGGAAACGGCCGGGTCGCCGGGTGCCATGCGGATCAGGATGAAGACCGTGGAGACCGTCAGGAAGACGGTCAGCAGGCCTTGCCCGAGCCGCTTGAGGATGTAGTTCGTCATGACTCAGGCCTCCAGCCGGACATCAACAAGGGGGTAGGAGTTGGTGGGCGCCAGGTTCACTCCGGAGACCCGCTCCCGGTGCGCGAGCACGGACTTCGGCACGAACGCCCAGGCACAGGGCCAGGTGTCCCAGATGGCCTTCTGCGCGGTGGCGAGCAACTCCTGCCGACGGACCGGATCCACCTCGGAGGAGGCGGCACGGATCTTGGCTTCCACATCCGGAACCACGTAGCCCTGGTAGGTGTCGCGGGTCTTTTCCTTTTCCGCGGTCCCGGCGTACATGCCCTGCATCATGGTGATGGCCAGGCCGGTGGGGCTGCTGAAGCCGTTGCCCAGCAGGTCCCAGTCGCCCTGCTTGCCCTGGCGCCAGGCCAGGATGTTGCCGCCGGGTTCGAACTGCTGGAGCTGGGTTTTCACGCCCACGTTGCCGAACATCTCCACGAGGGCCTCCATCACGGAGGTGTCGGAGGCGAACTCACCGGTTTCCCAGATGATCTTCAGGGTCAGGTCCGTGACGCCGAGGCTCTTCAGGGTGGCCTTGGCCTTCTCCGGGTCGTAGGTGTAGGTACCTGTTTTGGAGTAGCCGGTGAGGCTGGACGGCACCACGCCCTCGGCCTGGCTGACGGAATCGACCAGCACGTCCTTGACCAGCGCCTCGCCGTCGATGGCCCAGCTGAGGGCCTCGCGGACCTTCACATCGGCCAGGGGGTGTGAGGCCGGCTTACGGAAGTTGTAGAAGATCTGGTTCAGCCGCAGGCTGGAGGCCTCTTTAAGCACGACGCCGGGAAGTCCGGCGAGCTGCTCGCGCGAGTCGGGCGTGATGGAGTCGATGACATCCACCTCGCCGCTGCGCAGGGCGATGACGCGGCTGGATTCCTCAGGCAGGAAGCGGACCTCGACATTGTCCACCGCGGGGGCGGGGCCCCAGTAGTTCTCGTTGCGCTTGAGGCTGTAGGTACCGGCGCCGCGGTTGAACTTCGTGACGACGTAGGGGCCGGAGCCGACACCTTCCTGGAGCTCCTCCGGCTTGTTCTTGGCCGCAGGGCTGATCAGGATCATGCTCATCAGGGAATCGAGGATGGGGATCGGGTTCTTGGATTCCATCCGGAAGGTCCGGGCATCGACGGGCACTACCGTGGGAAACTCGGGGAAGAACCCTGCCACGAAGGAACCCTGCACCTGCTGGTACATCTTCAGTGCCGTGGCGACGTCATCGATCTTCACCGGGGTGCCGTCGGAGTACCGGACGCCCTCACGGAGCCGGACAGTCCACTGGGTGGGCGAGGTCATCTCGAAGCGTTCTGCGAGAACCAGGACCGGCTTGGTTTCGGGGCCAATGGCCGTCAGCCCCTGGCGCACGGCGCGCTGGACGGTGACGGCGGCGTCGAACTGGTTGAGCTTGTTGTCCAGGCTCACGAGGGACCTGTTGAGGGCCAGGGTCAGAGTACTGGGTCCTGGCAAGCCCGTGGGGCCGGCACACCCGGCCAGGGAGCCTGTGCCCAGGAGAAATCCGGCGGCTGCGCCAAACTGCAGGAGGCGGCGCCGTGAGATCTCACTTCCTTGAGGAAGAACGGTCATCGTTGACCTCTCGGTTGAATGGGACGGCTGGCGGCCGGATGGCCTGCGCCGTGTTACACGGATCACTCTGCCACTTCTGCGCGAAATGCGCAATACATCTGGCGCACTTCGCGCAATCGTGTCATGATGGTGCTACCGGCAGCGCCTCCTAACACTCCTCCCGAAGGTCCAAGGAGGTCCAGAAGATGCACGGCGTCGGTGAATTTACAACAGTGTTGATCCATTGCAAGACCTGATCCAGAAGAAAGGAGGACGACGTGACTGAAGTCCTCATCCAGGCCGATGACTTTTCCGGCGCTGCCGAAGTGGGGCAGTGCTTTGCATCCCACGGGCTGGACACGCGCCTCCTCCTGTCCGCAACCGAGGCCGGGGCTGACCTTGCAGCCGCCGGCGCCGCCGACGTGCTGGTGTTCGACACACACACCCGGTCAGTAGCGCCGGATACGGCAGCCGCCCGCTGCAGCGCAGTCTTCGGCGGTTCTGCTGCCGACGGTGCGCGCGTCCTGTTCAAGAAGCTTGATTCCCTGTGGCGCGGCAATGTGGGCCCGGAACTGACGGCACTGACTGCTCTGGGACACCACGTTGTGGTGGCGGGCGCACTGCCTCAGCTGAACCGCACAGTGGTGGGCGGCATCCCGTTTGCCGACGGCGTTCGGCTGGACCGCAGCGGGCTCTGGCGCGCAGAGGCGGCACCGCCGCCCGCCGAAATTGGGCAGCTCCTGCTGTCCCGCTCCGCCGTGCAGCTTGCCGGGCTGACGACGGTGAGGTCGGGCGGGCTGGCCGCCTTCCTGGCAGATGTCCTTACCGGCGGCCCTTCCGCAGAACCATCGGGCCACAGCCCCGGCACGGTGATTGTCGACGGCGCGACAACGGCCGACCTGGAGGCTGTCCTCGATGCGCTGCTGGCTCTCGGCTTTACGGCCGCCGGGCGGCGGATTGTGCTGGCCGGAACCGGCGGCATCGCAGCGCTGCTGGCCGCGAAGCTCGGCGGCTGGTCTTCGGAAGCGAGTGATCCTGCGCCAACCGATCCTGCGCGAAACGCGCAGACCCAGCTCCCGCCGTCGCACGTCCCGCCCACGGCGGACGGCGCCCGGCCCGTGCTTGCCGCCGTCGGCTCCGCTTCCGACAGGGCAGCAGCGCAGCTGCGAAACCTGGAAGCGGGCGGCTTCACAGCCCTGCGGATCGGCCCGGACGAACTGCAGCGCCCGGAAGATTCCCTCCCCCGGCTCACAGAGGCGCAGCAGCTCCTCGCAGCAGGCGGGCCGGCAGCCCTGACGGTCAGGGCCGACGTCGTCAATCCGCAGGAGTCCGGCAGGATCGTTCGGAACCTTGCACGGCTGACAGCGGGTGCCGGAGCCGGGGCGGACCTCATTCTCACCGGCGGTGAGACGGCCCGCGAGGTGCTCGACGCCCTCGGCGTTCGGTGGCTGACGCCGCTGGCATCGGTGCAGCACGGCGCTGTGGTCAGCCTTTCGGACGACGGGCGGCTGGTGGGCACCAAGCCCGGCAGCTTCGGCGACGACGCCGCGCTCGTCCAGCTTTACACAGCAATTAAAGACCTTCGGTCAATGAGCGACCTTCACCCTTTTTCCCACGAACCTGGAGCACCCATGACACCCGCAGTAAACGCAAGCAAGCAGGACGCCCGGCCCTTCATCGCCGTGACCATGGGTGACGGCGCCGGGGTCGGCCCCGAGGTGACGGTGGGAGCGCTTCTGGATGGGAGCGCCTACCGCGATTGCCGGCCAGTGGTCATCGGCGACGTCCACCGGCTGCAGCTGGGCGCCAAGGCGCTGGGTGTGGACGCCGACATCGTTGAGGTGGAGACGGTGGACGAGGCTGTCTTCGAGGCCGGCCGGATCAACGTGATCGACCCGAAGCTGCTCCCGGAAGACTTGCCCTGGGGCCAGGAGTCCGCTGAAGCCGGCAACGCGGCGTACCACTACATCCGGGTTGCCTGCGAGCTGGGCATGAGCGGCCAGGTCCAGGGCATCTGCACGGCTCCCCTCAACAAGGCGGCACTGCACAAGGCCGGGCACATCTACCCGGGGCATACTGAACTGCTGGCGCACTTCATGGGCGTCGAGGAAGTGTCGATGATGCTCTCCACGCCCAAGGTGAAGGTCATTCACGTGACCACGCACATCGGACTCATAGACGCGATCAGCAAGATTGAGCCGGGCCTGGTGGAACGCACCGTACGCCGCGGCCACAGCGCCATGCAGCGGGCCGGGATCGAGAACCCGAGAATCGGTGTCTGCGCCATCAACCCGCACGCGGGCGAGAACGGCCTCTTCGGTTACGGCGAGGAAGCTGAAAAGATCACCCCGGCCATCGAGAAGCTCCAGGCCGACGGCATCGACGCCCGCGGCCCGCTGCCGGCCGACACGGCGTTCTTCCTGGCCGGCCGCGGAGACTATGACCTGATCGTGGCGATGTACCACGACCAGGGGCACGGCCCCATCAAGGTCCTCGGCATAGAGGCCGGCGTCAACATCACTGTGGGGCTGCCCGTCATCCGGACGTCGGTGGACCACGGTACGGCCTTCGACATCGCCGGCAAGGGCGTCGTGGATGTGCGGAGCATGATCGAAGCGCTGCGCCAGGCCGCTGAAATGTCTCCGAGCCCGGCTCCGCGCCCCTGATGAGGTGTGCCTGACTTCGCCTCGTGCACGGCTCTCCATAGGATGGTTTGAGAATCCGGCGGTCGGAAGTCCCGGCCCGGGAAAGGAGAGCTTCAATGACGCATGCCATCGTCGCCCAGCAGCCGGGCGGACCCGAGGTCCTGGACTTCGCGGAGATCGACCGTCCCGTTCCCGGCCCCGGCCAGCTGCTCATCAAGGTGGCAGCAGCCGGCGTGAACTTCATCGACACGTACCAGCGCGGCGGCATGTACCAGGTGCCCTTCCCTTTCACCCCGGGCTCGGAGGTCGCCGGCACAGTTGAGGAAGTCGGCGAAGGCGTCGAGACTTTCTCGGTAGGCAGCCGGGTAGCTACAGCCGAGGGTTCTAAATGCTACGCCGGCTACACGGTGCTTGATGCGGCAAAGGCTCTCCCTGTGCCGGACGGAGTGGACGACCAGACGGCGGCGGCACTCCCCCTGCAGGGAATGACGGCGCATTACCTCATCAACTCGTCGTTCCGGGTAGAGCCGGGCCATACGGTGCTGACGCATGCCGGCGCCGGCGGTGTTGGCCTGCTGCTGACCCAGCTGCTCAAGGAGCGCGGCGCAAGGGTCCTCACCACGGTGTCCTCCGACGGTAAGGAAGAACTGGCCCGGGAGGCCGGCGCCGACCACGTGTTGCGGTACGAAGGGTTTCCCCACCACGTCCGCGAGCTGACCGGCGGCAGGGGCGTGGACGTGGTGTACGACGGCGTCGGCCGGAACACGTTCGACGGGTCATTGTCCTGCCTGCGCACCCGTGGATCGCTGGTGCTGTTCGGGGCGGCGTCCGGTGCCGTCCCGCCCGTTGACCCGCAGCGACTGAATGCCGGCGGCTCGCTGACGCTCACCCGGCCGTCCCTGGCCCACTTCCTGCTGAACGAGCAGGAGCGCCATTGGCGGTCCGGGGAGATCTTCGCGGCCGCCGCCAACGGCAACCTCAAGGTCCGGATCGGCGCCACCTATCCCCTGGCCGAAGCACGCCAGGCCCACGAGGACCTTGAAGGCCGGCGCACGACGGGCAAGGTGCTGCTGGTGCCGTAACGTGCCTGAACAGCCCCCTATGCTCAGGCTTATGACGGAAGGTTTCCTTGTTCGCGCCGCCAAGGCCGAAGATGCTCAGGCCATGGCATCTATGCACGTCGCATCCTGGCAAGAGACCTATCGCGGACTCATGCCGGACGAACTCCTCGACAGTCCGGATTTGCTCCCGGCCCGGGAGTCGCTTTGGACCACCGTACTGACAGAAGAACGATTCTTCGCCTATCGCATGGCCGTTGCAGAGTGCCAGGGGTCGCTTATTGGTGTTGCAATGGCCGGACCGGTGCAGGACAAGCCTTGGTCGGTGCATCTTTACGTGCTGTACGTTCTCGCCCTGCATCATGGCTTTGGTGTGGGAGAAGCGCTGTTGGACGCTGTTGTCGCCCCTGGCGAAACGGCAGCGCTGTGGGTCGCGGACCCCAACCCGCGGGCACAGGCCTTCTATCGCAAGCATGGGTTCGTGCCGGATGGGGTCAGCCAGACCGAGGATAACGTGCGGGAAGTTCGCATGGTGCGTTCCGGTCGCTGGGATCCCGGGCAAACCTAGGGGCCGCACAGGGCCGTCTCCGCGCTTGTCCGGTAAGCAACGGCTTGCGGAACGCAATCCTGCTGGAAAGGTCAGGAGGCCGTAAGGTTTGCGGCCAGGTTCGGGGGGAGCCGGTGCTTGCCAGGGATGTTTAGGGCAGACTGGTGGCGTGAGCGGAAACCGGTGGGTGCTGCACGTCGATCTTGACCAGTTCATCGCGGCGGTCGAAGTACTCCGGCGGCCGGAGCTTGCGGGCAAGCCGATCATTGTCGGCGGTCGGGGCGATCCCACGGAAAGGGCTGTGGTGTCGACCGCATCCTACGAAGCCCGGGCGTTCGGCGTGGGTTCCGGAATGCCCCTACGCGTCGCAGCCCGGAAGGTGCCCGACGCTGTGATCCTGCCCGTCGATCAGGAGGCATACCTCGCGGCGTCTGAAACGGTGATGGCCACCCTTCGCGCGCAGCCCGGCGCCACTGTCCAGGTGCTGGGCTGGGATGAAGCCTTTGTAGGCGCTGAGACAGAGGATCCGGAAAGCTACGCCCGGCAGGTGCAGGCCGCCGTCCTGGAGCGAACGCAGCTGCATTGCAGCGTGGGCATCGGCGACACCCTGGTCCGGGCCAAGGTCGCCACCGGTTTCGGCAAGCCGGCCGGCGTCTACCGTCTCACGGCCGGGAACTGGCTCGAGGTCATGGGCAGTCGGCCCACCAAAGATCTGTGGGGCGTCGGAACCAAAGTGTCGGGCCGGCTGGCCAAACTCGGCATCAACACCGTCGCCGAGCTCGCCGCGTGCGACCCGCGAGAGCTGGTTCCGGAGTTCGGCCCCAGGATGGGACCCTGGTACGCGGAGCTCGGACGCGGGGACGGCGCCAGCGTTGTGGACGACACCCCGTGGGTTGCCCGCGGGCACAGCCGGGAGACCACCTTCCAGCGCGACCTGACCGAGCCTGCCCAGGTGGACGACGCTGTGAGGGAGCTGACAGCTCGTGTCCTTGAGGACGTTGTGGCCGAAGGACGGCCGGTGGTTGGGCTGACACTCAAGGTTCGGTACGCGCCGTTCTTCACCAAGACCCACGCGAGGAAGATCCCCGAGACATTCGACCGGAACGAAATCCTCGCGCGGGCTTTGGACCTTGCGGCCGGAATCGAAGCGGGCCGTCCGATCCGGCTCCTGGGCCTGCGGGCCGAAATGGCGATGCCCGACGACGCCCGGAAGGGACATACGCCCACACGCGGCGGTTGGTGACGTGTGGCGGCCGTAACCCGGACGGGTTGCACCTGCACCAGCAGTCGGTCCAACTCCCCGGTGTTAACCGATCCGCTCGGCCAGGGCCACAATGATCCCTTCCGGTCCGCGCACGTAGGCCATACGCCAGATGTGCTCGTATTGACCCACGCCGCCGATCAGGCCGTAGCCTTCCTGGGCCAGCCATTCGACGGCTGCTTGGAGGTCGTCCACCTCGAAAGCCACGTTGCGCAGTCCTAGCTCGGTAGACATTGCGGCAGGAGACCCGGGCTCGTGGTCCGGTCGAACGAAGCTCGACAGCTCCACGCCGGCACCTCCGTCAGGCGGCCGCAGCATGACGATCTCGCTGCGGGAATCGGGGATGCCGATGACGGTGTCCACGAATTCGCCCTCCATGAACATCCGGCCCTCGACCTCGAGACCCAGACCGACGAAGAACGCCGTTGCTCTGGCAAGGTCAGCAACGGTGATGCCGACGTGGTCGAAGCGTCGCACATGTGACATGGGGTCCAGCCTCCAGTTCTCGTTGACGACGCCTGCGTGGACGTCTGCACAGACGGGGCCCGCCGTGGAAGCCACCCATCCCGCATGAAACAGAGGTCCTCAGCCTACCCGTCTTGCATGGACAAAAGACGGCAACGCTGGATTCGGCAGCGGATGGGTGAAGCGCATGACCGACATTCCTGCCACCGTTCCAGCCACCGGCGAATTGCAGTATCGGAGCCCCGTAGTAACAATGAGCCATGCGTGGAACCATTTATCTGGGCGGCGGAGGCTCGCCTGATGACGAACACCTGCTTTGGGCGGAGATGTTTCGGCTGAACGCGAATATTCTCTACTGGCCATTCGCGCTGGCCGGGGACACGCTGAACGGCGCGGACGACTGGCTCAGAGGAAATCTGGCACAGCACTGGCCCGATCATCAGCTAACCACTTGGACCGACCTCGACGGACACGCCCCTGACGAACTCCTCGATTTCGACCTACTCTTCATCGGTGGAGGCAACACATTCCATCTTCTGGCCCACGTTGCCTCGCATGCCTTCATTGATCCGATACGGAGCTTCGTAGCAGGAGGGGGGTCCCTGTACGGCGGAAGTGCAGGGGCCATCCTCGCTTCCGACAGTATCGAAATCGCTGCCACTCACGACGACAACAACACGCAGCTCGAGCAGTTCACGGGCCTGCGTCTCGTCTCAGGGGTCACTGTGCTCCCCCACTACACAGCACATGAGGAAGCAACAGCGAAGATGTGGCGTAGGCGGCAAAACAAGCCGGTGTTGGGCATCCCGGAAAGGTCGGGACTCCTGGTTGGAAGCAGCGGGGCTCGCGTTGTTGGCAAGGAACCCGTGTACGTCATCGACGGACTCGCAGTCCAATCTGTGAGTCCGGAACACTACCTGCCGGCCAGTCTCATTGCAGCCAAAGGCTAGTTGGATGGTTCGAATTGTTTGTTACACGCCGGACTACCGGGAAAGGGTACTCGCACTTTCCCTGAGAGCCTGGGCACCGGTGTTTCCCTTGGTCCGCGACTCGGTGCCCGGCTTTGTTTACGAGGCCTTCTATCCATTGGGATGGGAGGAACGCCAGTACCGCGACATGGCGGCTGTTCTTGATGAGGAGCCGGAAAATGTAGCGCTGGCTCTTGAGAGTAATCAGCTATTGGGCTGGGTATGTACTCGACTGCACCCGGAGGACAGCATGAGCGAGGTATATGTTCTGGCCGTGGATCCTGCCCACCAGCGTAAGGGGATTGGCCGGGCCCTCATTGATTATTCTTTCGCTGTAGGCCGGAAAGCTGGCATGAGCATGGTGCTTGTAGAGACTGGTAATGATCCCGGCCATGCACCTGCCCGGCGGTTATATGAGGCAGTTGGCTTCGAACGATGGCCAGTAGCTCGCTACTTCAAGAATCTTTCCGATTGAGGATCAACAGCGAAGCTTGAAAGATACTCCGGTGTAGCTCGCGAACGACCAATTCTGACCTACTGCGTCTCCGATTGGTATGGATGTCTCAAGTGAAATACCGGTTCGGTTACAAAGCGTTGGGACGCACAGCAAACCTTTTTACATTCGATTGAAAAAGGGTAGCCTCCGGGGATAGACATCCAGTGTTTCTAATATAAATTGGGGAAGGCCCAGCAGCCACGTGAAAAAAACCATTCGTACCAGAGCAGGGCTGGGAGCCCTCCTCGCCGCCCTTTGCGGCTCATCCCTCGTACCTCCTGCCCACGGAGCGGACACCCCCCATACCGCCTGGAACTTCTCCGTAGACTCAACGGCTAGCGTGGCTGCCTATGATCCCGGCGGTAATCTCTGGTCCTTTTCGAGTATGACTCCAGGAGTGACGCCAGAGAGCCGGGTCATCGGGCAGGGGTTACCGATCCCGAAGGCTTTCTTCGTGACCAACTGGAACGCTGACGCGGACGGTGTGCCGGACCTGATCGTGCAGGGCCAGGACGGCACCCTGACATATCGCGAGGGAATCGCCACCGGCGGATTCACGGACCACAGCATCGGCAGCGGCTGGCTGAATTATGACATCACCGTGGGCAAGTGGAAGAAGGCAGATAAGTACCCGTCAATCATCGCCAGAAACAATTTCACCGGTGATTTGTTCCACTACGGAAACCCGTCCGGCCAGGGCCTGGCGCCCCGCGTGAAGATCGGCACCGGCTGGAACGGGCTGTCCTTCAACCTGCTCGACTGGGACAAGGACGGCAACACCGACGTCATTGCCAAAAACTCATCCGGCCAACTCAAGCTGTTCCGCACCAACGGTGCCGGCTCCTTCATCTCCGAGAACCGCGCAACCATCGGCAGCGGATGGAACACCCTGGACTCCATCCACGCTGTCGAAGGGCTGCACGGCAGCGGCACCGTCGGCCTGAGGGCCCGTGATTGGGCTGGCGTTCTTCACTACTACCCGGCGAACAAGAGCGCCTGGGGGCCCCGGGAGACGTACACCGGCGGATGGAATCCCCGCACCATCGCAGGCGCCCAGACAACGGACACCTCACGCACCCACTGGGACTACTCCATTAGCTCAACATCCAATGTGGCTGCCTATAACCCCGGAGGCGGTCTCTGGTCCTATGCCTGGATGACTCCGGGCGTGACACCGGAGCGACGGCTCATCGGGGAGGGGCCTCCGTTCCCGAAGGCTTTCTTCGTGACCAACTGGAACGCTGACACGAACGGCGTTCCGGACATGATCGTCCAGGACCAGCCGGGCCCCGAGGACGGCATCCTGACATATCGCGAGGGACTCACCACTGGCGGATTCAAGGACCACCGCATCGGCAACGGCTGGCTGAACCATGACATCACCGTCGGCAAGTGGAAGAAAACGGATAAGTACCCGTCCATCATCGCCAGGAACAATATCACCGGGGATCTGTTCCACTACGCCAACCCCTCCGGCAAGGGCCTGTCAGCACCAGTGAAGATCGGCACCGGCTGGAAAGGACTGTCCTTCAACCTGCTCGACTGGGACAAGGACGGCAACACCGACGTCATTGCCAAAAACTCATCCGGCCAACTCAAGCTGTTCCGCACCAACGGTGCCGGCTCTTTCATCTCCGAGAACCGCGCAACCATCGGCAGCGGATGGAACACCATGGACTCCATCCACACTGTCTCCGGGCTCCACGGCAGCGGCACAGTCGGCCTGAGAGCACGCGACTCGGCTGGCGTCCTTCACTACTACCAAGCGAACAAGAGCACCTGGGCGCCACGGGAGACATACACCGGCGGATGGAGTAACCACATCATCGCTAGCAACTGACACCCGCACACCCGGTCTGCCCGATTACAGGTGACCCGGTCCTGTCCTCTCTTCAATGCTGGATTGGTGGCCGGATCAGAGCCTGCTCCGGCCACCACCATGATCCGTCCTTTCTGCCTTGCCCCCGAATCGCTTCCACGAAGGTTGTAAACACAGCTGTATCTGGCGTTATCCTGCTGGCGCTAAAGGGCGGATATCGTTCGGGGAACCCTTGGCGGACGTTCGAGCACGTTTAATTCCCGCCCAGTCGGCTGTCGTCAGCGACCGCTTAGGTCCGGTTTTCGTCTGCAGGGTGCCGCCCGATCGACCACGCACTTGTGGTGTCCAAATGACGCATCACCAGAGCGGCTGAAACAAGGGCCGCTGAAAAGGGCATGCAGGCCACTGGGACGAGCAAGTAAATCTGCGTTAAGGCGTAAAAGAAGCCGTTGACACCGCTGTAGGTGAGCGTGCCGATGTTTTGCATGAACATATTTGTGAAGAGCATGATGAGGATGCCGACCACGCCTACGATGATTCCTGCCCGCAGTGTTCGCTGGTACATCATGGATGTTCCTGTTCTAGCCATCTTCTCCCCCAATTACTGGCAGCTGGTGCCGCCGCTAATTCACACAAGCACTCGGCAGGTTGACATACAAGCAGTACGGGCCCCTGGCTTGGCAACACTCAGCCTTCGAGGGGAACGTCGATCGGTCAGTCTCTGGCCAGGGCCGTCCCTTCCGTTCACGAGTGTCCGCGGCGAATGGTTAAGGAGCTCTCAGGGTTGTCGTTTTCCGGTGTTGCTAGTCCTTCTGCAGCCTCCACTGTGACAGGCATACTCCTCGTTCTCATGGGATCCCCTTCCGGGCTGGGAACAAGATCGGCAGGAACGGCACGATGGCCTCAGAAAGACAGCGTCACGAGATCCTCGGAGGGCCCGAAGCCGCGCTGATTCGACGTCGGGCACTCAGCGCCTGGTCTCGTACCTGGTAAGGACCACACTGTCGGGAAACGTCCGGATCTCCACCAGGCTCAGGTTCACCCAGTTGTCCAGGGCTGTGAAGAACGGCGTGCCGCCGCCCACCAGGACCGGATGGGTGACGATCAAGTACTCGTCGATCAGCCCGGCCCGCATGGCCGCCGCGGCGAGTGTGGCACCGCCGATGTCCATGGGGCCGCCGTCGTCGGCCTTGAGCCGGGTGATCTCGGTGACCGCGTCGCCGGTGACCAGGCGGGTATTCCAGTCGACCGTGCTGGTCGTCGAGGAGAACACCACCTTCGGCATGTCCCGCCAGCGGCGGGCGAACTCGATTTGCGCCGGTGTGGCGCCAGGCTGCTGGTCGGCGGTCGGCCAGTGGGAGCTCATCGTCTCCCACAGTTTGCGCCCGTACAGTGCCAGGCCCGTCGCCCCCACCCGGTCGGACCACCATTGGAACAGCTCGTCGCTCGGTACGCTCCAGCCGAGGTCGTCGCCGGGCGCGGCGATGTAGCCGTCCAGGCTCAGGTTCATGCCGAAGGTCAGTTTCCGCATGGCGTCAGTCTCCCGTGAGTCGGTATTCGTTGTACAGACCAGCTCGGCGCGGAAAGGTCATCGGTCAGGGCCACACCGAGGGCCAGTTGACCACCACGCCAAGCAGATGCTCCATACGGAAAGGGATCGTCTTACGGGTGGTCAGCTCGGCTATCGAGTTATTCGAATGGCTGGCGCCAACTAAGTACTTTCGCTCATTCAAGTTGTCTTCGAGGCAGCGCCAGAGGACGAGAAAGCTTTGCGGCGATTAGCCAAGTTCCCTGAAAATTATTGCCAGATACCAAGCAGGGTACGCAGGAGCTGTTTGCCAAGATCCGCCGAGACCCCTGGGGGGAGGGCATCTCCATCCGCAAGCTGGCAAAGCCCGTTCTTATCCAGAGCAACCTTTACTGCGTCGAGCCCGTTGAGCACTGGCTCGACCGGTACTCTTTGCGCCCCCAAGCAATTCCCTAACCGTGCAGGTGGATGTACTGCGCAAGTCGCTGCGCGACGAATGGGACGACGACTAAAGTGAACTTACAGCCCCGTATTCATGGGTGGCCCGGTTGCCGCCATAACACGAACCGCTACCGGAATGGTTCTGATGGACTAGCCCAAGGACTAAGGCGAACCGATCGTCCCCGGTCAGTTCCCGGCTCAATTCCCTGGCGGCATGGGAGATCGCTCCATCCGCTGCGGCCCTCAATTTTATAGTGGCTCCTGCACGTCGTAGACGCCGCTCCACAATGACGAATCACACTCTGAAGGAACGGATACCTGCCCAAAGCCGCCCCCAAGTCCAGTCAATGAGTCGAAAGCAAAGCGCTTGCCGGACGATCCCACGACGGCTTTGCCGTCCTCTGACAGGCGTGTCCCGGCGGGCCAGCGCAAAAGTACCGGCTTTGACTTCGAGCCGTCCGGAGCTCTCCATCCAACGCAGCCGTCGGACTGCTTCATCAGGACTCCGGACCTCAAGGCGTTCATGGCGTCATCTCCATTGCGCCAACTCGTGACAATGAGAAGTGCAGCGGCCGGTGAACTGGATGCCGGTGCGGGACCACCGCCCGGTCCTTCGGAACATGCGGTCAGACTAAGGCACAGCATCAGGGCTGCACCGCCTGTGACTGCGTGGGCAAGACAGCATTTTCGAAACATTGCTGCGATCTCCTGACGCGGCGCAAGACCTGACAGAAGCGACGGACAGGCAGCCATGCTGCGCCCCCAAAATTGTGTGCTCCCAAGCGAGCTACTTCGCGCTCCCCTTTGAGCACAGGATGATCATCAGGCCAAACCAAATCATAAGCAAGAGACCGGACGGAAGGATCTTCCAGCGCGGGTTCCTTACCTAGTCGGTGAACTAAAGCGAAAGATTTTTCCGCATCCAGCGTCCTGAAAAACTTCCGAAAGAGGCCTGTCAGCATAACATCCCGCAAGAGGGCACTCCCCCGGACGTGTTGGGTCCTCAGCTGCGCTTTTGTCGCTCAAACTTTTCGGCTTTCCCGTAAGCAGGGTTCGATGAACTGTCCGGTGATGGCGCCTGATATGCGCACTGCTGTGCATGGTTGAACTCACTATCGGTTACGCGAGAGTCTCCACCGACGAACAGGACCTTACAGCTCAGCGGGACGCGCTGTTAGGCCGTTCCACCGTCCACCGGCCCCTCGAACGGGCGCGCAAGAAAGCGGGAACCCCGGACTCCTGACGCTGCACCGCTATCCGATTCTGCGCAGGATCTGGCGGGCCACTATCCGATTCTGCGCAGGATCTGGCGGGCCACTATCCGATTGATCCCCGGTACGTGCGTTGCCCGTATGATCCACCTGCGCACGAGCCGCTGAGCGTGGCTAGCAGGGAGGAACGACGACGCCGCTCGCCTTCCCGCATGCTGTGCCACCTCCACCACCGGTCGCCAGCGCTGTTCGAACTGCCCGAGAGCAGCACTGATCCCATTGGGCGAGGCCACCGGACCGAGGATGTCCCCCAGTAAGGCGGCCCCTGCGACGGCGAGCGAGGCACCCTGGCCCGCCAGGAGGGAGACTGCCGCGCAGGCATCCCCCACGAGAACAGTCCTGCCCTTCTGCCAGCCCGGCATGACGATCTGCGCGACGACATCGTCGTAGGGTTGCTCGGGACACAGTTCGAGGAGCCGGTCGAAAACACCGCCCAGTCCAGCGAATTCCCGGCGCAGCCGTTCCCGGACGCTGTGCTCACCCGCATTCGTGCCCGCGCCCGCACTGCGATACACGAGGAACGCGGCCACCTCATCCGTGCGGAGGCTGTAGAGCCCGGCCATCCGGTCGACGGAATCGGTAAGCACGAAACGGTTCTTGAAGCGGGCATTGATGCTGGGATCCGTAACGATGAACGCAGCCGCACGCATGCCCAAAGGACGCAGGTACGGCTGTTCGGGTCCGAAGATGTGGGTGCGCACTTCAGAGTGGACGCCATCCGCCCCGATCAGAACATCTGCGGTGAGCACCTCCCTTGGCGAGCCTTGCACGGCGACACTCGCTCCGCCGTCGTCCGTCCAGGCCCCGGCGACTCGGGCGCCGTAGCGAACGTGGATCCGGCCTGCGGGTACGTCGTCGAGCGCTGCCAGTGCTACCCGCTCCAGGTCCGGGCGCAGGAGGCTCAGGACTTTCCCGCCGGCGAGTCGGGCCAACTGGCGATAGTCGAGGCTGGAGGTGCGGCGCCCCGCCGCATCCACATAATCGGCCGCTTCGACGTGGTAGGCAACGGCCGCCAGCCGCGGGTAAAGGCCGATCCTCTCGGATGCCTCGATCCCCGGACCGAAGAAGTCCATCATGTAGCCGTCGGGCCGGGGTGCGGACGACTTCTCGAGGAGCTCGACGTCCCAGCCAGCCAGACCCAGTTGGCGGGCGGCGACAAGCCCCGCGATGCCCGCCCCGACAACAATGGCTTTCATGTCGCCAGACGCCGCGCGTGCTCTACGTCCAGGGGTGTCGGACTTCAGCGGTGCTACCGCTGAACACCCAACGAGTTGTGGCGCCGCCGGGCGGCATGAGCAGAAGCGCCCGGTACACGAAAGGCGTCCTCATGGCTCATTGTCCCCCGTCTGAAGACGAAGTGTTGGGAGCTTCCTAATCTGTGCCGATGTTTCCGACCATCCACAGCCTGCCCTTGGCGCAGCCGCGTTCTGCCCAGGCGTCCTTGAACGAATCGGCACCGCCTCCACCGATGGCAAGAGGCAATCCCGAACGCGCTGCGACGTTCTTGCTGGCGTCAAGGACTTGGAAGGACCATGAATCGCCCTCAACGGTATATCCCTTGGGCCACACGAGAGTCACTGGGCCTCCGGCCGTCTTCGCATGAACGCAGCCATCCTCGTCAGCTACCAACGTGCCACTGAGAAGCGCTTCCATGCCGCTCAGCTCGGGTAGATCGGATGTGACAATGCGGAGCGGGGAAGACAAACACCCACTGGCCGTCGTCGCCATAGCCAAAGCCAAGGCGAATCCAAGAACTAGTAGTCGTGGCCGCAGGATTCTCATAAGGCGGACTATACGCGCACCCCGCGGCGGGCGGGAGGTCCGTGGCCGCTGTTCCCGCCCGGCCCAACCCAACAAGCACTGGCTCATTCCCTAAACAGTCAAGGAGACAGGGGCCGCTGTCGACGGTCCCCCACATTGTCCGCTGCCACCTACGCGTGTCCATTGCAAGGGGACTTCCCGCTCCGCCAGTACCTGGCCCTCTGCTGTGCGGGCCCGAATGACAGCCATCTCCGGGGTCAGCATCATCAGCTGGAACCGCCAGGTTCGGTCATCGGCCTTCGAGGCAATGAAAGGACTGGGCCCTTTGGGAGAATCCGAGGAAGTGGCAACCTCTGGAGAACGCGGCGGGACAGCACCTGCCTCAGGCGTGGCACCCGGAACCCGGGAAGTGCTGGGGGCCGGACGGGGAGCGGGCACTGAGCAGGTATTCTCCACACAGAACTCCACCACGTCCACGCTCTCGACGGCCCCGTTCAGTGACACTGTGAGGGAATTGCTCCAGGCAATCGCCGGGCAGACATTCGGCGAGGCGCAAGAGGCCAATACCAGCGTGAGCGGCAGAGCAACAGCAGCTGCCATAAGCGTCAGGTGGTGTGACCCCTCGACAACGCGCATCAGCTGGCCACGAAACTGCGCACTTGCACGTTCCCGCATGCTCCATCGCATTTGGTTCCCCCAGTTCGAACACGGCCCAACGGCTGTGGCGCGTTCAGCATCGCACCCGCCGCACCCCCTGTAAATAGCGAAACCCGCAGATGGTAGGGAAACCCGCTGGCATAAGAAATCCCCGCAGCCGGCAGGCCGCAGGGATTTTCTTAGCCAGGCTCAGGAACCCGCCGTCACCAACAGATCAGCGCTGGACAGCCCCGAAACGCTCGGCAGCCACAGCCACCGCGCTCTCACGGGCGGCAGAAGCCTCGTCAGCCGTCAGGGTCCGGTCGTTGGCGCGGAAGCGGAGCCCGAAGGCGAGTGACTTCTTGCCATCCTCGATGCCCTTGCCCGCGTACACATCAAACAGGGCGACGTCCTCGAGCAACTCGCCGGCGCCTTCGCGGAGGGCGGCCAGCACGTCGTCCGCGGGAATCTCCTGCGGCACCACGAGGGCAACATCCTGCGTCGCCACCGGGAAGGTGGAGATGTGGCGTGCCACGATCACGTCGGCGGCGGCCTCGAACAGGGCATCCGCGTTGATTTCGAGCGCAACGGAACGGGCCGGCATGTCCGACGCCGCCAGGAGCTTGGGGTGCAGCTCGCCGGCGTAGCCCACAACTTCCCCGGTGCGCAGCGACAGCTGAGCGGCCCGGCCGGGGTGGAAAGCCTGGTGCTGGCCCTGCGCCACCACCACCTCGACGCCGAGCACGTCGCCGATGAGGCGGGCGATGTCCAGCGCATCGGCCCAGTCCCACAGCCTCGGCGTGTGCCCTGCGGCCGCCGGGGAATCGTGGCCGGTCAGGACGGCGGCGACGTGCAGCGGCTGGGCGGGAACGCCGTCGTACAGTGCGTCCAGCACCTCATCAGAGGGCTTGACGCCCAGCGGCGGAATGGAGGCCGTACCCACCGACTCGCCGGGCAGGAAGACGAGCCCGGCTTCGAACAGGGCCAGGTCGCGGAAGCCGCGCGAATGGTTGCGCTTGGCCACTTCGATCAGGCCCGGCAGCACCGACGTCCGCAGGTAGCCGTGCTCCTCGCTGATCGGGTTGGCGAGCTTGACGGCGGTCCGGGCAGCCCCGGCCTCCGCCACGCCGAAGGTGTCGTTGGCAGCCTTCGAGACGAACGGGTAGGCCAGCACCTCGGTGAGCCCGGCGTCGGCGAGCGACTGGATCAGCCGGCGGCGCTGCTGCTGGACGCGGGTCAGGCCGCGCCCGGGAGGAGCGACCGGCAGGGTCGCCGGGATCTGGTCGTATCCCACCAGGCGGGCGATCTCCTCGGACAGGTCTTCCTTGGTTTCCAGGTCCTGCCGCCAGCTGGGCGCCGAAACTGTCCAGCCGCCGTCGGACTTTTCCACCACGGCGCCGAGGTCCTCGAGGGAGGTGACAATCTGTTCTTCCGTGAAGTCGATGCCGATCCGCTGGGCGGCGAAAGCCGCCGGCAGGGCGATGGATACAGCGTCCGGCGCAGTACCGACGTCGGTGCCCGTCTCGTCAGCCGTGCCCCCGGCAAGCTCCACCAGCAGGTCGACGGCGCGCTGGGCGGCGATGTTCGCCACCTGCCAGTCGACGCCGCGCTCAAAGCGCTTGGACGCTTCGGACGGCAGCTTGTGGCGCCGGCGCGAGCGGGAGATCGAGACTTCCTCGAAGTGGGCGGCCTCGATCAGCACCGTGGAGGTGGCGTCGGAGACCTCGGTGGAGGCGCCGCCCATGACGCCGGCAACACCAATGGGGCCAGAATCGTCCGTGATCAGCAGATCCTCGGGGTCAAGCACGCGCTCCTTGCCATCGAGGGTGGTGAGCTTCTCCCCCGCCACGGCACGCCGCACCACGATGTCGCCTGACAGCTTGTCCTGGTCGTAGAAATGCAGGGGCTGGCCGAGCTCGAGCATCACGTAGTTGGAGATGTCCACGGGCAGGGAGATCGAGCGGATCCCGGCCAACCGGAGCCTGGAAGACATCCAGGGCGGCGTGGGCCGGGTGGCGTCGACGCCGCGCACGGTGCGGGCCACGAAGCGGTCGCAGCCCGGGTTGCCGTAGATGGGAGCATCGTCGTTGATCTTGACGCCGTAGCCGCCGGTCAGGGAAGCCGGGGCGCTGACCTTGGAGGCGGGGTCGGTAAAGACCGTACCCGTGGCATGGGCGTATTCACGGGCGACACCGCGGATCGAGAAAGCGTAGCCGCGGTCCGGGGTGACGTTGATTTCGGCTGCTTCGTCATAGAGGCCCAGTAGTTCCATGGCGTCGGTGCCGATTTCCGGGTCGAGCCCGATCCTTGAGAGCACCAGGATGCCGTCGTGGTCCTCGCCGATGCCCAGCTCGCGGACAGAGGCGATCATGCCGGCGGACATGTGGCCATACGTCTTCCGCGCCGAGATGTGGAAATCACCGGGCAGCACGGCACCCGGCAGGGTGACCACCACCTTGTCGCCCTCGACGAAGTTGTGGGCGCCGCAGACGATGCCCTGCACGCCGGACGGGTCGATGCCCTTGCCGGTGAGGGTCTGCTCCTGCCCCTCGGGGACGACGCGCACCTGGCACCAGTTGATGGTCTTGCCGTTGGACTGCGGTTCCTTGACCAGGCTCAGCACCTGGCCCACCACGACCGGTCCGCGCAGGGCGTCCGTGGGGCGGTGCACCGCTTCTTCTTCAAAACCGACCTTGACCAGGTCCGCCATGACGTCTTCAGCCGTTGCTCCGGCCGGTACCTGCGCGGACTCACGCAGCCAGGAAAGTGGGATACGCACTGTTAGATCTCCATCCCGAAGTGCTCGCTGAAACGTACATCGCCTTCGATCATGTCGCGCATGTCGCCGACCTCGTTGCGGAACATGAGCGTGCGC
>JAPSIT010000123.1 GCA_031178585.1 Arthrobacter sp. | reverse complement strand
CTGGAATTCGTTCGCCTGGCCCCGACCCGCACGGACAAGGTGCCGAACACCTCGGCGACGGCCGCCAGCTCCGGAGCCGACCTCAATGGCGGGGCCATCAAGGACGCTTGCGAGCAAATCAGCGCACGGCTGGCCGAGGTGGCCGCCCGCAAGATGAATATCCACCCGGATGATGTCCGGTTCGCCAACGGCACGGTGACCGGGATCGGCTTCCACGACAGGGACATCGCCTTCGCCGATCTGGCCAACGACGCCTACTTCCAGCGGATCCCGCTCTGGGCTGCCGGTTACTACCGCACCTCGGGACTGCACTGGGACAGTGCCCGCATGCAGGGCGAGCCGTTCAAGTACTTCGCCTACGGGGCGGCCGTTTCCGAGGTAGAGGTGGATTCGTTCACCGGCGCCTACCGCCAGCTGCGGACCGACATTATCCACGACGTCGGCGACAGCCTCTCGCCGCTCATCGACCTTGGCCAGATCGAGGGCGGTTTCGTCCAGGGTGCCGGATGGTTGACTCTCGAGGAATTGCGCTGGGACGAGTCCGACGGAGAGCACAGGGGGCGCCTGTCGACCCAGTCGGCCAGCACCTACAAGCTGCCCAGCTTCTCCGAGATGCCCGAGGAGTTCAACGTCCACCTCTTCGAGCAGGCCACGGAGAGCGGCGTCGTCTATGGTTCAAAAGCGGTGGGTGAACCGCCGCTCATGCTCGCCTTCAGCGTCAGGGAGGCCCTGCGCCAGGCGGTGGCCACCTTCGGCTCCGGCGATCGGCCCGTCGAACTGGCCAGCCCAGCCACCCCCGAGGCGGTCTTCTGGGCGATCCAGGCAGCGCGGGAGACAGCTTCAAAAGCTTCCGACGGCGGGGCTCCGGCCGAGGACGCGTCCGCGCCTTCATCCGTTACTACCGCAGCAGGCTGAGATGGACTGGCTGCAGGCGCTGCAGGATCTGCGTTCGGCGGGCCTGCCCAGCGTCCTGGCTACGGTCACCGAGGCGCGGGGGCATGCCCCGCGGGAGGCGGGAGCGAAGATGGTGGTGGGCGCCGAATCCACCTGGGGCAGCATCGGCGGCGGCAACCTCGAGGCAACGGTCATCGACAGGGCGCGCGCGATGCTCCGGGCAGGCACCTCGGCCCCCGAAATCTTGCCCTTCCCCCTTAATGAACATGCCGTCACCGAGCACGGGCAGCAGTGCTGCGGAGGGGTAGTCAATGTCCTCCTCGAGCCGTTTCCTGCACGTGCCACCGTTGCTATTTTCGGCATGGGACACGTCGGCCATGAGCTGGCCCGGATCCTTTCCCGGCTGCCGATCCAGCTGCACCTTGTGGACAGCCGGGCCGAACAGCTCGATCCAGCGCGCCTCGCTGACGTCCTGGCCGGGCCGGCCGAAGTCCACCCCCGGCACAGCCCTGTTCCGGATTCCGTGTTGGGCGGGCTGCCGCCGGGGTCGCACGTGTTCATCATGACCCACGACCATGCCGAAGACTTCCTGCTGTGCGACGCCGCGCTGCGCCGGGGCGACCTCGGCTCGGTGGGCCTCATCGGGTCCGGGGCCAAGTGGTCCAGGTTCCGCCAGAAGCTGCAGGCCGAGGGGCATGGCCCCGCAGCCATCGACACCATCAGTTGCCCGATAGGGCTTCCCGGCATCCCCGGCAAAGACCCGGCTGCCATCGCCGTCAGCGCAGCGGCCGGCCTGCTCCCGGCCTTAGCCAAACACGTGTCCGTCTGAGAGCTCGCGGTTCTGTACGTCCTCCCCCGCCACGGCCAGCCGCTATGTCAGGGTTCGGAAGCAGAGAATCATAGACCAAGTTGTTCTACTCATTTAGGGTGAACACTGTCCACTTTGCGACGCAATCAGCTCCACAAGTTCCTCAACTCATTTCAAACCACTTGATAAGGACTGTTATGGACCGCATGATTTTCGCCAACCTCCCCGTCTCCGACCTGCAGAAGGCCACGGACTTCTACCTTGGCCTGGGCTTCACGCTGAACCCGGACTTCAGTTCTGACGAGGGTTCCTGCATCGTCATCTCCGACACGATTTTTGTGATGCTCCTGAAGCAGGACTTCTTCGCAGGCTTCCTGGCCGAGGGCAGCACCCCGCATCTGGGCTCCAACGCGAAGGAAGTCCTGAACTGCCTCACCGCCTCCTCCACCGAAGAGGTCGACGATCTGGTGGCCAAGGCACAGGCCAGCGGCGGCAGCGTCTACCTGCCGGCCAAGGAAAGCATGCCCGGGATGTACGGCGCCTCGATCGCCGACCCCGACGGCCACGTATGGGAACTGCTCTGGATGTCCCAGGAGGCCGTTGCCGGGCACGAGCACAAAGAGGCTGAGACGGCCCAGGCCTGATCCGGAACCGCGTTAAGAACAGGCGGGCGGCCCCTTAGGGGGACCGTCCGCCGTCGTTGTTATTTGCGGGCTTCGGCTACTCGCCGATGAGCTCTTCGTAAAGCCGGTGCACGCGGGCGTCGATCTCGTCGCGGACCAGGCGCATCCGTTCCATCCCGTGGATGTCGCGCAGGCTCGGTTCGCCGATTTCCCAGCGCTCGTACCGCGTGCCAGGCACTTCCTCCAGCTGGGCGTTGGTGCCCAGAATAACGACGACGTCGGCCGCCCGCTGTGCTTCTTCGGTCACCGCCGTGGGCGTACCGCCGCTGATGTCGATACCCTTTTCCAGCAGAGCCTCGGCCGATTCGTGATTGACCGCGCTCCCGGGTTTGGTGCCGCACGAGTGCACGTCCACCGTGCCGTTGGCCAGTTTTTCCATCAGGCCGGCGGCCATCGGGGACTTGCCGCTGTTGGAGGAGCAGACGAAGAGGACGCTGGGCTTACCTGGCTGCGGGGTCATGGGGTCGCTTTCTGCTGGTGGATCCGGTAGAGGGCGTGAAGTCCATTATGCGC
>JAPSIT010000051.1 GCA_031178585.1 Arthrobacter sp. | reverse complement strand
AAAGGCGGCGGCATGCTCGCCGGCGCCGGCGTGGCCGGGCACTTCGTGCTCCTGTTCCTCTCCATCGCCCTCTGGTACGCCCTGGGCGAGCTGATGGGCCTGGGCTGGTCCGCCGTCGTCGTCGCCGTGATCTGGGGCATCATCGCCGCGGTCCTCGCCTCGATCGGCAAGAAGGAACTTAAGACCGTCAAGGGCATGCCCCAGACCGTCGAAACCGTCCAGGAAATCCCGCCCACCCTCAAACCCAACGGAGGCCACTAAATGAGCAACGAGAACCCGGACGCCATCCGCGCCGACATCGAAGCCACCCGCGCCCGGTTGGGCACGAACGTGGACGCGGTCGCGGACAAAGTCACCCCCTCGAATATCGTCCACCGGCAGACCACCAAGGTCAAAGACGCCGTCTTTGGAGTGAAGGAGAAAGTCATGGGAGCAGCCGACCACGCCACCCACAGCGCCTCCGGCAGCGTCCACCACGCCGCGCACAGCACCTCCGGGGGCATCCACCAGGCCACCGACGCCGCCGGCAACGCCATCAGCACCGCCGGCGAAACGATCAGCGACATGCCGAACAAGGCCGCCGCGAAAACCCAGGGCAACCCGCTGGCCGCGGGCCTGATCGCCTTCGGCGCCGGCCTGCTCGTCTCCTCGCTGATCCCGCCGAGCCAGAAGGAACGCGAAGCAGCCGAAGCACTCAAGAGCGCGGCGGAACCGGTCACCACGCAGCTCACCGAGGCGGCCAAGGACATGGCCCAGGGCATGAAGGAACCCGCCCAGGAAGCCATGGAAAACGTCAAGGCCACCGCCACCGACGCCGCAGCCCACGTCAAGGACGAAGGCCAAACTGCCGTGACCGACGTCAAAACCAGCGCCACCGACGCCAAGGACCACGTCCAAAACACCTAACAACATGACGGCGGCCGTCTCACCGAACCGGTGAGGCGGCCGCCGTTGTGTTCGCAGCCAACGCTCCTTAGAATGCGTACTCTTTAGCGGCCAGATGCCGCCCGCAAGCGCGCCCAGGCACGGCCCTAGGCGCGGCCCTTGAGGATGAGGTTCCAGTAGATGCCGGGGAAGAGATCACGCTCGAGGATCCAGGTTGACCGCCGTTCCTTGGCCACATGAACCTTCGGAAGGGTGGGCATTGGCCTGTACTGGTCGTCGAACTCGGCAAACACGACTGTTGAGCGGGAGACGGTAAACGGGCAGGCCGAGTAGCCGTTGTACTTGCTTTTGGGCTCCACTCCCTTCAGGACGGCCTTCAGGTTCTTGGCCAGTACCGTGGTCTGCTTCCGAAGGGCGGCGCCGGCCTTAGAATTCCTCGTGCCCGCTGCGTCGCCCAGGGACCACACGTTCGGGTAGCGGGTGTGGCGCAGCGTCTCCGGATCAACCTCCACGAATCCGCCGCTCTCCCCCTTTGCCGGCAGGCTTGTGGCCTTCAGCCAGTCCGGAGCGGATTGTGGCGGCACAGCGTGCAGAACGTCGTAGGCCAGGCTCTCCGTCCGGTCCGCCTGCGAGTCCTGGACCTGGACCGTCCGCCCCTCCGCATCCACGGCCACGACCTCGCTGTTGCAGCGCAGTTCGATGCCGTACTCGTTGATCTTCCGGTTCAGCTCCTCATCCACGCCGGGAACACCGTAGACAGTGCGTGTGGGGACTACGAGCACCACCCTGATCTGGTCCAGGACGCCCTGCTGCCGCCAGTAGTCGCACGCCAGGTACATCGGTTTCTGGGAGGCGCCGCCGCATTTGACCGGACCCGAAGGCATGGTGAACACAGCCGTGCCGCTGCGCAGCTCTTTGAGCAGGTTCCAGGTCTTGGAAGCCAACTCATAGACATAGTTGGAGGAGCCATACGGCGAGTTCATCGCCTCGGCGAGGCCGGGCACCTTGTGCCAGTCGAGCTGCAGGCCTGGGCAAACCACCACGTGGCCGTACGTGACCTCGGAGCCGGAGGCGAGCACCACGGCCTTGGCATCGGGCCGGATGTCCGCGGCGCTGTCCTGGATCCAGGTGACGCCGTCCGGCATCACCGATGCCTGTGCCCGGACGGCTTCTGCCGGCTCCGCCGTTCCGCCGCCAATGTGGGAGAACAGGGGCTGGAAGAGGTGCCTGCCGCTGGGTTCGACGACGGCGATGTCCCGGACCCCGTAGCGGCGGAGCCGTGCTGCCAGGGAGATGCCGGCGTTGCCGCCGCCGATCACCACCACTTCGTGATGCCTGTTCCCGCGTCCGGCGATGACCAGTGTCCCCTTGGTGGAGGCTCCGGGGACGGACGACGGCGGTACGGGCGGAGTGCTGGAGCGGGCCGGGCCCGATGCGGTTGTCATGGCCTCGACCCTACCCGGCTCCTGCTGGAGGCAACAGGCCCCGCCAAGCAGCGCCGCACGTACAACTTCAGGCGAAGCAACAAGCGAAGCGGCGGATACTTCTGCCGCTGAAGACAGCGGGTCCACCCCGGCGGATGGCTGTAAGAATAGGCGTATGGCAGCGATCATCCTGGTCTGGAAGCTGGACCGCAGGGACGGCTGGAACTATGCGGCCGCCGTCGAACACGTGAGTGAAACCGGGCAGTTCCTGACCGAGTGGACCGTGGCGGGACCGGATCAGATGCCCGCGGGCACCGAGGTGTGGCTGTGGCTGCAGGCCCGGACGCGCTGCGGCCTGCTGGGCCACGGGACCCTCGTCTCGGGCGCCCTTCACAGAGAGCCCGAGGCTGCAGGAGAAACGGAACTTGGGACGCCCGGGGCTGGTGGCGGTTCCCTGCACACCGACACCCGGCACATCGCTGTTGCTTTTGACGCCCTCATCCCGTCCGGGGACGAGTTGCCGCTGGCGTTGTTTGAGGACGTCGAGCCGGACATTCCATGGGTCGCACCGACGCGGCCGGTGACGATTTTGGACCCACTCCTGGAGGCGAAGATCCGTACCGTGTGGCGCGGGTATGGCCCATCCCGACCGTCATCCCCCGGCCACCTCATACCGGGCAGCTACCCGGAGCAGGCCACTCGACGGGTGCAGGTAAACCGCTTCGAAAGCAGCCCCGAGGCGCAGCGGATCTGCATCGCCCACCATGGCACCAGCTGCGCCGCCTGCGGGCTCTCCTTCGAGTCCACCTACGGCGGGGCGGCCGCCGGCTTCATCGAAGTTCACCACCTCGTCCCGCCTGAGCTCCTCGGCAGCGACTACCAGCTCGACCCAGTGGCTGACCTGGTGCCCCTGTGTCCCAACTGCCATGCCATGGCGCACCTCGGTGTTGCCACGCCCCTCACTGTCGCTGAACTCCGGCACCTCATCGCCGGAGCCGGCTACCTAGCCGGGCAGACGGTCACGCCGGAAGAGCTCGAAGCCCAGCGGGACGCCCGCCGCATCCTGGAGCAGCACTAGCAGGAACCGGCAGACACGCGCTGAGCCCGTCGGGTACTCGGGCCGCCCACCCGTTTCTGATCATCAAATTGCTGGACTTTCTCGCTCGCACGCAACAAGACTGTCTATGAAAGCTGGCAGTCCCGGCAGGTTCGGGTGTGCCGGCCGGACTGTGATTTCGCCTTTTCCAATGAAGTGAAAGGACACATCCATGGAAGCCCTGTCAGCCTTCTTCCCTGTTATCGCCGCAATCGTCGGGGTTCTCGCCGGAATCACTCTTGTGTGGGGGGCCATAAAACTGATGTGGAAGGTGGCTGAGCCCAATGAAGCCCTGATCATTTCGGGCTTGACGCGCGGAACCCTGGAGAACACCGACGGGATGGACTTCAAGATTGTCACCGGCCGGGGCGCGCTCGTGGTTCCCGGGCTGCAAACGGTGAGGACCTTGTCCCTAACCCTGAATGAAAGGGAACTCACGGTCTCATGTGTCACGTCTCAGGGCATCCAGGTCATTGTGGATGGCGTGGTCATCTACAAAATCGGTGATGCCCCGGCATTCATTGCCAATGCCGCGCGAAGGTTTCTCGGCCAGCAGCCAAAGATGGAAAGCCAGGTCTACAACGTCTTTGAGGGACATCTCCGCTCCATCATCGGCAGCATGACGGTGGAGGAAATCATCCGCGAACGCGACAAACTGGCTTCCCAGGTCCGCGGCGCGAGCGGCGTGGAAATGGAAAAGCTCGGACTCGTCGTGGATTCACTTCAGATAAAAGACCTGCAGGATCCCACCGGGTACATCCAGAACATCGCCAAACCGCATATTGCGCAGGTCAAGATGGAGGCCCGCATCGCAGAGGCAACCAGGAACCGGGAAGCGGCTGAGAAGGAAGCCGAGGCAGCGGCGCAGATTGCCGACGCCCAGAGTGTCTCGGCCATCAAACAGTCCGTTGCCCAAGCCAACGCCGAGCGGGCCAAGGCGAACGCTGCCCAGGCGGGGCCGCTGGCGGAAGCAACGGCGCGGCAGCAGGTGGTGGTCCAGGAAACCGAAGTGGCCAAGTTGGAGGCGGACCGCGAGGAACAGAAGCTCCAGACCGTCATCCGCAAACCAGCCGATGCCAAGGCCTACGCGCAGCGGACCGAAGCCGAGGCCCAGAAGTCCGCGGACATCAGCGCCGCCGAAGCGAGGGCCAAACGGACTGAACTCGAAGCGCAGGCCAATGCCCGGCGCGTTGAAGTCGAGGCCCAGGCCAGCGCTACGGCTGCAGCGGCCATTGCGGGAGCCACCCGTGTGACAGGTGAAGCTGAGGCCGCTGCAACGAGGGCCCGCGGTGATGCCGCGGCGTCGGCGATCAAGGCCAAGGCCCTCGCGGAAGCTGAGGGCATCAAGGCACGCGGCGACGCGCTCGAGACAAACCAGGACGCCGTCATCGCCCAGCAGTTGGCGGAGAACATGCCGGCCATCGTCTCGGCTGCGGCTGAGCCGTTCGGTCACGTGGGCCAGATGACAGTGCTGAACGGCGGCGACGGCCTCAACGGCATGATCGGCGGCATCCTCTCCCAAGCCGGAACGTTCCTCCCACGCCTGTCCTCTGTGCTTAAGGACGGGCAGGACCCGTCCAAAAGGAAGCCGCACAATGCATAGGAATGCTGACCACAGCCTTACGGGCAGGATCGGCAGGGTCACCGGACGCATCGGGCCGGGTACGATCGGCGAGGTGATGCTTCCGTTTCGCGGCGGAACCAGCGCCTTTCATGCCCATCCGTTCGACAAAGCCAGCGTCTACCCCGTCGGCGAAAAGGTGCTCGTCATCTACTTCGAACCGCCCCAAACGGTTTATGTGGATGAACTCCCCGACGTTCTCCGATCCGAGGCCGGCGACTGAGATCCGCCGATGAGCTTTCGAATTCATATGCACTCCTGTTAACCCAACCTTTCCCTCCCGGCTACGCCCGCTCCCCCGCGGCGTCAGACTACGCGACCACGGTGGAGGGGTGAGGATCGCAATAGTCGCCGAATCATTCCTGCCGCTGATGAACGGGGTCACGCACTCCATCCTGCGGGTGCTGGAGCACCTGCAGGAGCGGGGTGACGAGGTGCTGGTGATCGCACCGTCGACGACGGACACGGATGTTCTCGATGTTGTTCACGGCGCGGTTGTACACCGGCTCCCCTCGGTGCCGCTGGCAGGGTATGCGAACGTCCGGGTCGCGTTGGGCGGTGTAAATCGGGTCAAGAGAATCCTTGCCGGTTACGCCCCTGACGTGGTCCATCTGGCGTCGCCGTTCGTGCTTGGCTGGCGGGCAGCGCAGGCCGCCTCCCAGCTGGGCATCCCCACAGTGGCGATCTACCAGACCGAGGTCCCGAGCTACGCGGCACGCTACGGTGTGCCATTCCTCGAGAACTGGGCCTGGAACCGGGTGGAGAACATCCATTTGCTGGCCGGCCGGACGCTGGCGCCATCTACTTTCGCGCTGAACCAGTTGCGCGGCCGCGGGATTCCGCGGGTGGACATGTGGCGGCGCGGTGTGGACACCGCGCGTTTTAGCCCGGAAAAGCGCGACGGCGGCTGGCGGGCTTCTGTGGCACCCGGCGGTGAACGGCTCATCGGCTATGTGGGGCGGCTCGCCGTCGAGAAGCAGGTGGAGGACCTTGCCGTGCTGGCCGACATGCCGGGGACCCGGCTTGTGATTGTGGGCGACGGGCCGCAGCGTGCCGCCCTCGAAGAAGCCATTCCCAGCGCTGTTTTCACCGGGTTCCTCGGAGGTGAAGAGCTGGCCCGGGCGGTGGCGTCTTTCGATCTGTTCGTGCATCCGGGTGAATTTGAGACCTTCTGCCAGACGATCCAGGAAGCCATGGCATCCGGGGTGCCTGTGGTGGCCACCGGCCGCGGTGGCCCCTTGGACCTGGTGGAGAACTCCCGGACCGGCTGGCTTTACGAGCCGGGCGATCTCGCCGAGCTGCGCAGCCGCGTAATGGACCTGATGGGCGACGACGCCAAGCGGCGCGCGTTCGCGTCGGCGGCACATGCTTCGGTCCAGGGCCGGACGTGGCCGGAACTGTGTGGGGAACTGGTTCAGCACTACAGGGAGGTCATCGGCCAGCCGATTTCGACAATCTCAACCAGCGACAAGCCAGCAAGCCCAACCAGCGGCACTCCGCCGCTGGCTGAGCCCTTAGAAACCAAGGCCGCCAGCCACGAAGGAGCTGCACTGTGAAGATTTCCGTTATCGGCTGCGGCTACCTCGGTGCGGTGCACGCCGCAACACTCGCCTGTATGGGCCACACCGTGGTGGGGATCGACGTCGATCCCGCCAAGGTGGAGAACCTGGGCGGCGGTGCCGCGCCCTTCTTCGAACCGGGCCTGGATGAGCTGCTGCAGGACGGCCGCGCCACCGGCCGGCTCACGTTCTCCACCGACTTCGCGGATGCCGCGGGCGCGCAGCTCCATTTCCTCTGCGTGGGTACGCCGCAGCAGTCCAAGACTTCCGCCGGCGCCGACCTCAGTTATCTGGTCTCCGCGACGGAAAGTCTCCTTCCGCACCTGGGCCGCGGGGCCGCCGTCGTCGGCAAGTCAACGGTGCCTGTAGGCACCGTCGACATGATCGGCGGGATCCTCGCCAGCCGCCCGGACGTGCTGCTGGGCTGGAACCCGGAGTTCCTGCGCCAGGGAACGGCCGTGAAGGACACCTTAGTGCCGGACCGTCTGGTGTACGGCGTGCCGGGCGGCAAGGACGCCGCTTTCGCTCCGGAGAGCGGCACCTCACAGGGAGTGACTGCCTTGCTGGATACGGTGTACGCACCCTTGCTGTTCGCGGGCATTCCGCGGCTGGTCTGCAACTTCGCCACCGCGGAGCTGATTAAATCGGCGTCGAACGCGTTCCTGGCCACGAAGGTCAGCTTCATCAACGCCATGTCGGAACTGTGCGATGCGTCGGGGGCGGATGTCAGCGAGCTCAGCGAGGCGATGGGGCTGGACCCGCGCATCGGAAACCGCTATCTTCACGCCGGGCCGGGCTTCGGAGGCGGCTGCCTGCCCAAGGACATCCGCAGCCTTAGGACGCAGGCGGCCCACCACGGCGTGGAATCACTCAACGAGTGGATGGGCCTGGTGGATTCGGTGAACAGCGGCCAGCGCCGCCGGACCGTTGAGGCCGCCCGCGAGCTGTGCGGCGGCCATCTGGCCGGCAGGACGGTGACAGTGCTGGGCGCGGCGTTCAAGCCGGACACCGACGACATCCGCGACTCGCCGGCCCTCGACGTCGCCCTGCAGCTCGCGGCGGCAGGAGCGCATGTAACCGTCACCGACCCGAAGGCCATCAACAACGCCTGGATGCGCTACCCCCAGCTGCGCTTCGAACCGTCCACCAAAAAGGCACTCGAGGACGCCGAGCTCGTGCTGTTGCTCACCGAATGGGACGAATACCGCTCGCTGTCTCCTGCCGCCGTCGGGCAGCTCGTACGACGGCGGACGGTACTGGATGCGCGCAACGTTCTGGACGCTGCGGCCTGGGAAGCGGCGGGCTGGGAACTGCGGGGACTGGGGACTGGCTTCCGGCCTGCGGCTGTGTCTGCAGCCAGCTTGGGGTAGAGCCTGTCCGGGTAAGGACTTTATGATTTCCCCCAGGGGGAAATTGTTCCATGAAGAATTCGCGGTCTTATGCGGAGGGTGCCTGATGGGTGCTCCGCTGCTGCCTGCCCGGCAGGAAGGTCCGGATGCCAGCTTCCGCGCGGTGTTCGACGCGCTGCCGGATGCCGTCCTGGTCATCGCCCAGGACGGCACCATCAGCCTTGCGAACAGGGCCGCCGAGGCCATCTTCGGTTACGCCAGACAGGACCTGGTGGGCCAGGATCACCGGCTCATCCTCCCCGGCGCTTTCAGCAACGGGCTGGAACAGCACATCGCCGCCCTGCGCATCAGTCACGGCTCCGGTTCTGCAGCCCCTTTACTTTTTGATGCCTACGGCCGCCGCAAAGACGGCAGCGAAGTCCAAGGTGAGGTTGCCAGTTCCCTGCTTGCTTCCGGGTTGAGTCATTCGGGGCACGCCACGTCCCTGGTTGCGTCTTTCCGGCCAGCGGTCCACCGTCAGGAGGCGGATGACGGGCTGCGGGAAGCGATGTCGCTGCTCAGCGCGACGCTCGAGTCGACGGCGGATGGCATCCTCGTGGTCGGCATCGACGGCAGGATCGCCGGGATCAACGACCAGTTCTCCGCGATGTGGCGGATCCCTCCTGAGCTGTTGGCCACGCACGACGATGAGGCTGTCATGGGATACGTCCTGGGGCAACTCTCCGACCCCGGGACGTTCCTCGAAAAGGTTCAGGAGCTGTACGCGCATCCCGATGCGGAGAGCCACGATGTTCTGGAGTTCCTCGACGGGCGCACCTTCGAGCGCTACTCGCGGCCGCAGAAGGTGGATGACAACGTGGTGGGCCGGGTTTGGAGCTTCCGTGATGTCACGCCGAGGCGCCGCGCCCAGGAGCAGGCCAGGCAGGCGATGGCGGAACTCGCCGAACAGGCGGCGCAACTGAAGGCCATGGCCTTCCAGGACCCGCTGACCGGACTGGCCAACCGCAAGCTCTTTCATGAGCAGCTGACGGAAGCGATGCACGGCGAGTGCAGCGCCGCCGTCGACGTTCTCCTCCTGGACCTCGACGATTTCAAGGAGGTCAACGACATCCTCGGCCACCACGCCGGGGACCAGATGCTGATCGAGGTAGCCCGGCGGCTGCGGGCCTGCGTCCATCCGGAGGACACCGTGGCGCGGCTGGGCGGTGACGAGTTCGTGGTTCTCCTCACCGGGTCCGGTAATGCCGAGCGGGTCGCGGCAGACATTGTGGAATCGCTGAATGTGCCGGTGTGGATTGACGGCGCGATGCTGCGGCCGAGCCTGAGCCTGGGGCTGGCATCGATGGGCGAGGGCGTCCTTGCGGCGTCGGAGCTGCTCCGCCGGGCCGACGTCGCGATGTATGCGGCCAAGGCCGCAGGCAAGAACCAGTACCTGCGGTTCCAGCCGGAAATGATGACGGCACTGGTCCAGCGGACGGATATGGAAGCCGGGCTGCGCATGGCCGTCGACAACGGTGAGATCACCGTGAACTACCAGCCCATCGTGTCGCCGGTGCTTGGGGAGGTCACTCAACTGGAGGCCCTGGCACGGTGGGATCGGGACGGCGAGCGGGTGCCGCCGTCGCACTTTATTCCGACGGCGGAACGCAGCGGTCTCATTTCCAGCATCGGCATGCACATGCTGCAGGAAAGCTTCACGGAGCTCCGCCCGTGGCTGGCAGGTTCGCCGGCGCGCTCCCTCGCGGTGAACGTCTCCGGGGTTCAGCTTCGCGAGCCTGACTTTGCCGACCAGGTGCTGCTGCTCGCGGAATCCTGCGGCATGAACACCGCGCAGCTGGTGCTCGAGGTTACCGAGAGCGTGTTCTTTGACCACGACGAACATGTGATTGCGCAACTGGAAAGCCTCCGCCGTGCAGGGGTCCGCGTGTCGCTCGACGATTTCGGCACGGGGTACTCATCGCTCGGACGGCTGCAGGACCTTCCCGTGGACGCGGTGAAGATCGACAGGTCCTTCGTCTCCATGATCCGGACGGGCGCTGAAAAGCTTCCGATTCTCAGTTCCATGATCAACATGGCGCACTCGCTCGGGCTGAAGGTAACCGCCGAGGGTGTCGAGACGGCGGCGCAGGCGGCCTATCTGACGGATCTGCAATGCGACTCCCTGCAGGGCTACCTGTTCTCGTTCCCCGAACCCGCCGCCGGCCTGGAGATCGCCATCCTCCGGTCAGCCGACGCCATCGACGAGCTGGACGGGCTGCGGCTTAGGCACTGACTGCAGTTTCCCGGCCCGCTGGTTGAGCCTGCCGAAACCGCATGATCTCGACAAGCCCGGCCAGCTCCAGCGCTACCGCTCTGTAGCCGGCTCGCCGGCTCCGACAAGCTCCAGGCTGCGGTTCCAGAATTCGCAGGCGAGTTCGGCATCGTAGGCCTGCTTGTTGGCCTTCGCCAAGGCACGCTTGGCGTAGTAGGCGCCGGGCACCCAGTCCTGGCCGGGCGTGGAGGTGGCGAGCCACACCAAGGTGTCGGCGCCCTGTTCCGAGGTCAGCAGGAAGCGGTTCAACACCGTCTTATAGGCGTGGCGGAACCAGCTGGTTGACTCCGCCGCAAAATTGGTTGCAACAACGCCAGGGTGGAATGCCGCCGCATTTATGCCGGCGGCACCGTAGCGGTTCTGCAGCTCCGAGGTGAACAGGATGTTTGCCAGCTTGGCTGTGCCGTAGGCGCGGTTCGTCGAGTAGTTCCGCGCTGAGTTGAGGTCGTTGAGGTCGAGCCGGCCAAACCCGTTGGCCGCACTCGACGTATTGATGACTGTGGCGCGGCTGGCCATGAGAAGGTTCATCAGTTGGGTGGTGAGCAGGAACGGCGCGAGGTGGTTGACCTGAAACGTCTTTTCGTGGCCGTCCACGGTCAGCTCATGACTGCCCATGATCCCGCCGGCGTTGTTGGCCAGCACGTCGATGCGCTCGTATTGGTCCCTCAGCGCCGTGGCCAGCCGACGCACCTGGGACAGGTCGGCGAAGTCACTGACGAAGTAGTCGGCACCCAGTCCTTCTGCCACCGCAGCCGTCTTCTCGCTGGAACGCCCGACGACGACGATCCGCTCCCCTGCCTCAGCCAGCTTCCGTGCAGCTGCTGCGCCGATGCCGTCGCTGGCACCGGTGATGACGATGGTTCGCTGGGCCATGAATGTCCTTTGATTAAGAGCCGCGTGTGCGGGCTGATGAATGCCGGGGTGCGGGCTGCACGGGACCAGGTTCACGTCCCTCCCTCCCACACAACGCCGCCGGCGCCTGTTGTGTTCCAAGCCGGACGCCCTCTCACATTCGGCCGCTTCCGGCCTGACGCTTGCTCGCGTCGGGGCTGCCGGTGCTGCGCGTCGGTGCTGCAGGAGCGTTGCCTAAAAAGCGGCAGGAGCTGGGAGAGCGTCGCGCCCGGTCCGGCAGAAACTGCGGGGGCGTGCGGGGTTTTCCGTCGGGATCTGCGGGAGGGTTTGGGTTGTTGGGGTTTGGGTGGTTAAAGAGCGAAGGCCCCGACGGTGGTGTCGGGGCCTTGCTGTAATTTATGTCCGGCGGTGACCTA
>JAPSIT010000122.1 GCA_031178585.1 Arthrobacter sp. | reverse complement strand
AGACGATCACCGGCAGGCTGCTGGCGCTGGCCACGGCCTCGATGTATGCCACGAGCCCGTCGGTGGGGCCGGTGACCAGGTACGGCGGCAGCACCAGGAGGGCGTCAGCGCCGGCTTCTTCAGCAGCGCGGGCGGAGGCAATGGCGTGGCCCAGCGGACCGCCGGCGCCGGCTACTACCGGAACCTTTCCTGCTACAACCTCGACGGCGGCCGTCACCACGGTGCGGACTTCTTCGATGCTGAGGGCGTGGAATTCGCCGGTGCCGCAGGCGGGGAAGACACCGCCGGGTCCGAACGGAAGGCGGGAGCTGATGTGTTCCCTGAGCAGCTCTACGTCAACGTCGCCTTCGGCCGTAAACGGGGTGACGGGGAAGAACAGTACGCCGTCGAATTTCATGGTGTCTCCTTGGCTCCGCTGCCGGCGGTGACCAGCGCAGAATTCTGGTCGTTGAGGGTGGGGTGGGACTTCAGTTCAGTGCGCCAGCTGCGCGTGGGGTGCCAGCCCAGGAGTTCCTGTGCTTTGGCGATGGAGAAGGCAGGGCTGGTGCCGGCGAGTCCTGCGCTGAGGGCCTCGCTTCCGGGCAGGAACTTAGGCATCAGTTCCGCCAGCGGCTCGGTGGCGAGGGCATCCGCAGCTCCCACAAAGAAGGTTTCCCCGTTGGGGATGGACGGCATTTTCTCCAGCAGCAGGTCCAGGAAGTCCGCCACGTCCCGGGCATCCACGTAGTTGAACAGTGCGGGTGCGGACAGGGCAGGATCGGCGAGCCGCTCAGCGAGGGTGTGGCCCTGCTGCGTCGGGGCGCCTTCCCATTCCTCCGGCGAGATTACAAAGCACGGGCGGAAGGCCGCGTACCGAATTTTCTCCCCCTGGGCGGCAGCGAAAGTCTGGACTGTCTGCTCTGCGATGAGTTTGGACAGCGCGTACGCGTTCCAGGGACGCGGCGGGGTCCTCTCATCAAGCGGGAACGACGGCGGCAGCCAGCCTGCGGGGGAACCGTAACCCAGCACGGTAGGGCTGCTGGCGGTCACGATCTTCTGCACGCCCACCTCCGTCGCCGCACTGATCACGGCAAAGGCGAGCCGCGTGTTCGTGGCGAAGATGACGTCCTCGGGCGCGCTGAACGGTACCGCTATCGCCGCAAGGTGGATGACGGCGTCCGGCGTGGTTTCCCTAAGGAGACGCAGCGCCTCCCCCGGGGCCAGGAGGTCGGCAGTTTCCTGCACGACACCGGCCGGCAGCTGGTCAGCGGGGACGGCGTCGCGGTCCACCGAGATGACCTGATGGCCCTTGCCGGCAAGCCCGGCCACAACACTGCGGCCCAGGCGGCCGGAACCGCCGGTGACAAAAATTCTGCTCATGATTGTTCCTTCACAGCCCGTGCGTCAGTTGCCGCGGCGGAGGTCGACGCCGAGATCCAGGTCCTCGATGCGTACGGGCAGGGAGGACTCGAGGGAGCGGTTGCCGGCGATGCCGACAGAGACGGAACGCAGCCCGTCCAGGTACCCGGAGGGGCGTCCCAGCGGATCCTCGCCCGGCCCGTTGAAGAGGTCCGAGAGGAGCAGTTCGTCACCGCCGCCGTGGCCGCCTTCGCCGTTGACGATCGGCACCTCATAGGCGGCTTCCCAGTGGCGCTGCACCACCAGGCGTTCGCCGTTGCGGCGGATGGCGTCATCCTCTTCGATCGGGGTTGCGCTCGGGTCCACTACGGTCTTCGTGTCCGTGCTGCTGGTGACCGCAGCGCGTTCCACGACCTCCAGCTCGGCGCGGCCTTCGGTGCCGTTGACCGCTACGCGGTAACCCTCCCAGGGGCTGTGGGCGTTCAGCGAGTAGCTCAGGCGTGGGCCGCCCTGGTACTCCACCACCAGCGCGAGGTTGTCCTCGATGGTGATGCCGCCGGTGAAGACGTCCTGGTCACGGCGGTAGCCGTCGTAGTGCTCGTTGTCGAGGAAGAGCGCCTTAAGCCGCTCGTCTTCCCGCAGGTCGAGGGTGAACGGATCCTTCTCTGCAGTAGCCGGCGCATCGGCATCGGGCGTGCCGCGCTCGGGCCGGGGACCAAGGCCGCGCTCGGCGGCGTTCTTGTCGCCGTAAAACTTGAGTCCGCCGGAGGCGAACACGCGCTCCGGAACGTCGTCGATCCACCAGTTGACGAGGTCGAAGTGGTGGGAAGCCTTGTGGATCAGCAGGCCGCCGGAGTTCTTCTTCTCGCGGTGCCAGCGGCGGAAGTAATCGGCGCCGTGCACGGTGTCCAGGACCCAGCTGAAGTCGACGGAGGTGACTTTGCCGATGACGCCGCTCTGGATGATTTCCTTCAGGGCGCTGTTGCGCGGGGAGTAGCGGTAGTTGAAGGTGACCACAACGTTGCGGCCGGTCTCGTGGACGGCTTGGGTGATGCGGCGGCAGCCTTCGGCGTCGATGGTGAGCGGCTTTTCGACGACGACGTCGGCCCCTGCGCGGAGTGCCTCCACGATGTAGTCGGCGTGGGTGTAGTCCGGCGTGGTTACCACAACGCGGTCGATGTTGTTGCCCTGGATGAAGGCGGTGAGGTCCGCAGGATCAAATGACGCCACAGGTCCAGGTGCGCCAAGTTCCTGAATGAGCTTCTGGTAGAACTCCACGCGGCCCGGGTTGACGTCTGAGAATGCCACCAGTTCCGCGGTCTCGGCGTGCTTGCCGAAGATGGCGCGGATGTACATTTCGGAGCGGCCGCCGGTGCCGATTAAAGCGATGCGGGCTTTGCCGCTCCGTCCTGCGGCGCCAACAGCGGCGGCGGTGTCCGCGGCAGTTGTTGCCGCCTCTGCAGCAGTACTCGACTCGGCTGTGTTGACCATGAGGGGTCCCTTTCGAAAGCTATAACCCGGCCGCAGCGGGCGGCCTCTGACGTTCGACAATCGGTGCACTGCTGCACCTGCCCAAGAAAGCGTTTTCTC
>JAPSIT010000050.1 GCA_031178585.1 Arthrobacter sp. | reverse complement strand
CTGCCCCCCACCTGGTGAAGACTGTTGAGAACGGCCAGGTTACTTACAGCCTGCCGCACCAGGCAAAGGTCGTTACCGACTCGGCTGGCACTGCGCTGTTCCTTGAGTACAAGGGCCGCAAGGTCGCAGACGTCTAATCGGCCCACAGGCTGAAAAGAATGTCTTCAACTGAAGAGCTTTTGAAGCGTCTCGGTGTCTATATTGACGCCGAGACGCTTCGTCTTGCTCTGACACACCGTTCCTACGCCTACGAAAACGGCGGCATTCCCACCAACGAGCGGCTTGAGTTCCTGGGCGACTCCATACTCGGGTTCTCCGTGACGGACGCCCTGTACCGGGACAACCCGACGCTTCCCGAAGGCGATCTTGCCAAACGGCGGTCGGCAGTGGTCAGCACCCGGGCGCTGGCGGGCATCGGACGCAGCCTCGGCATTGGCGAGTACATCTACCTTGGGCAGGGCGAGAAGCTCACCGAAGGAAAGAACAAGGCCTCGATCCTGGCTGACACGATGGAAGCCCTCATCGGGGCAACGTACGTCTCCAATGACATTGAGACCGCCCGGCAGCTGGTCATGCGCCTGATTGGTCCCCTCCTGAAAGACGCCGCGGCCCTCGGCGCCGGCACCGACTGGAAGACAAGCATCCAGGAACTGGCAGCCGGCCGTCAGCTCGGCAGCATCTACTACGCGGTGGAAGGCTCAGGCCCGGACCACGCCCGGACGTTCATCGCGGAGCTGCAGATCGGCGGCAAGGCTTACGGCAAGGGAACCGGGCACTCGAAGAAGGAAGCGGAGCAGGAAGCTGCAGCCGATGCCTGGCGTGTCCTCTCCGGCACCGGCTCCAGCAGCGCCGGCGCGGCGTCGGACACGTCCACGGAATCCGCAGCCAGCAACTGAGGTGACGCGTGCCTGAACTTCCCGAAGTGGAGGTGGTCCGCCGGGGCCTGGTCAGCTGGGTTCTCGGACGGACCATCACCGGCGTCGACATCATCGACCCCAGATCCCTGCGGCGTCATGCCCTGGGACCCGAGGATTTCGCGGGAAACCTCCAGGGTGCCACAGTCCTGGACGTGGTCCGCCGCGGAAAGTTCCTGTGGATGCCGCTGCAGGGTGAAGACGCTGCTCCCGCGTCCGCAGAGTCTCCAAAGGTGGCGCTGATGGCGCACCTCGGGATGAGCGGACAGCTCCTGATGCAGGACTCTTCCGTCCCCGACGAGAAACACCTGAAGGTCCGTCTACGGCTGAGTCCGCGCAGCGGAATGCCCGGTGAGCTGCGGTTCATCGACCAAAGGATCTTCGGCGGCCTCTTCCTGACGTCGCTCGTACCCACGAGCGACGCCGGCCCCGGTGGCCTGGCGGAAAATCCGCTGCCGCTGATCGCCGAAGAGGCATCGCACATTGCCCGCGACCCCCTGGACCCGCACTTTTCCTTTGCTGACTTTTACCGCAGGCTGCGGAACCGCAAGACCGGGCTGAAGCGCGCGCTGCTGGACCAGGGACTGGTGTCCGGCATCGGCAACATTTACGCGGACGAGGCCCTGTGGCGGGCCAAGCTCCATTACGCCCGGCCCACGGACACGCTGCGGCGGGCAGAAGCGGAACGGGTGCTTACCGCAGCCCGGGAAGTCATGATCGATGCCCTCGACGCCGGCGGCACGAGCTTCGACTCGTTATACGTCAACGTCAATGGTGCCTCGGGGTACTTCGAACGCTCCCTGAACGCCTACGGGCGCGCGGGGGAGCCGTGCCGCCGCTGCGCTGAATCCGGGCGGCACGCCGTGATGAAGCGCGAAATGTTCATGAACCGTTCCTCCTACACCTGTCCTGTGTGCCAGCCGCGGCCCCGCAACGGCCGGTGGTGACCTTCGCCTCCTCCCCGCCGGGACGCCCGCAAATCCGCGGGTTCCGCACCGCATGGCAGTAGATTTGGGGCAGGGAAAGCAGCCGCTGCAGCCACTCAGGAGATCAGAAACACCTTGCACCTCAAAAGTCTGACCGTCCGGGGCTTCAAGTCCTTTGCCTCGGCGACGACCTTCGACTTTGAGCCCGGCGTCACCGCCGTGGTGGGACCCAACGGTTCCGGCAAGTCGAATGTGGTGGATGCACTGTCCTGGGTTATGGGCGAGCAGGGCGCCAAAACCCTGCGCGGCGGAAAAATGGAAGACGTCATTTTCGCCGGCACCTCCGGCCGGCCGCCGCTGGGACGCGCCCACGTTTCGCTGACTATCGACAACACCGACGGTGCCCTCCCCATCGAGTACAGCGAAGTGACCATCTCCCGGACGCTGTTCCGCACCGGGGGCTCCGAGTATGCGATCAACGGTGCAGCCTGCCGCCTGCTGGACATCCAGGAGCTTCTCTCCGATTCGGGCCTGGGGCGGGAAATGCACGTCATCGTGGGCCAGGGGCAGCTGGATAAGGTGCTGCACGCCACCCCCGAAGACCGGCGCGGCTTCATCGAGGAGGCGGCCGGAATCCTCAAGCACCGCCGCCGCAAGGAAAAGACAGTCCGCAAACTTGAGGCCATGCAGGCCAACCTGCAACGGCTCAGCGATCTCACAGCCGAGATCCGCCGCCAGCTGACGCCGCTGGGCAAGCAGGCGGAAGTGGCCCGCCGGGCACAAGCAGTCCAGTTCGAGGTACGGGACGCCCGCGCCCGGCTGCTCGCCGACGACCTTGTCCGGCTCCGGACAGACCTCGTCCAGGACATCGCCGACGAAACTGCCGTGAAAGCCAGGCGTGGTGCCGTCGAACGCAAACTCGAGGCGGGCAGGCAGCGCCAGGCTGCGCTGGAACAGCTTGCGGCGGAAGCCACCCCCAGGCTTAATGCTGCCCAGGACACGTGGTACCAGCTCACCGCCGGGCGCGAGCGGCTGCGCTCCCTCAGCTCGCTGGCCCAGGAACGGTGCCGGCTGCTCGGCTCAGCGGACACAGCAACAGAGCCCGGCCGCGACCCCGACCAGCTCGAGAAGCAGGCAGCCCGCGTCCGCGCCGAACAGGCAGACCTTGAGCATCAGATCACGGCACGCCGCAGCGCCCTGGAAGCTGCCAGCGCTGCCAAAAGCGAAGCAGAAAATGCTGCGGCTGTGGAGGAGAAACGGCTCACTGCCGCCATGCGCGCCGCCGCCGACCGGCGGGAAGGCCTGGCCAGGCTGGCGGGCCAGGTCGCGGCGGCCCGGTCCAGAGTTGAAGCCGCCCAGGCCGAAATCGGGAGGCTGCGCGAATCCCAGGTTGCCGGCGAGGAACGGCGGAAGCAGGCCCAATCGGAGTTCACGGCCCTGGAATCCCAGGTTGCCGGGGTCGAGGACGGTGAAGAGTCCCTCGACGCCGAGTACGAGGAAGCCAGCGCGGACCTCGACGCCGTTCTTGCCGAAATTGAATCCCTCCGGGCCGCCGAGAGGGAAGCGGTGCGGGAGCGCGACGCGCTTAGGGCCCGCCACGATGCGCTCCTCCTCGGCCTGCAGCGGAAGGACGGATCCGCTCACGCCACCGGCGCCGGACTGGCGGGGATTGTGGGCACCCTTGCCTCGGCCCTGACGGTGGAACCAGGCTGCGAAACTGCAATCGCCGCCGCCCTCGGCACTGCCTCGGACGCGGTGGTGGTCCGGGACGGCGGCACAGCCGCCGCCGTCGTGCAGCTCCTTAAGGACGACGACGCCGGCCGCGCCACGCTGCTGCTGGAAACCCTGCCCGAAGCGGACGGTTCCGCCGCGCCGCCGGCGGAGGGCCTGCCGGAGGGTGCGCGCTGGGCCCTGCCGGAGGGTGCCCGCTGGGCAACTCACCTGGTGTCCGCGAGGGGCGCCGCGGAGCAGGCGGTGCAGCGCCTGCTGGCTGGGACCGCCGTCGTCGACGATCTGGAAGCCGCCGCCGCACTGGTCAGCGACCAGCCTGCGCTGACCGCCGTCACGCTGGCGGGCGACGTCTTTACCGCTGTGACGGTCAGCGGCGGCTCTGCCAGCGCGCCGTCGTTGCTCGAGGTGCAGGCCGCCGTCGACGACGCCGCCTCCCGGCTCGCCGCGGTGACCGCCGGACTCGAGCAGGGCCGCTTCGCGCTGGCGGCTGCGGAGTCGCGCCGGGGCGAGGCGCAGGACCGGACGGATGCAGCCCTCGAGAGGCTCCATGACTCCGACGCGCGGCTGGCCGCAGTCGCTGAACGGCTGGGCCATCTCAATTCGGTGCTGCGCAGCGCCGTGGGGGAGAGCGAGCGGCTGGCCGCCTCGCTGGCGCGCGCTGAGGCCAACATGGTGACCGAACAGGAAGCACTGACTGCGGTCGCGGCGCGGCTGGCCGCTGCCCAGGAAGCCCCGGCAGAGGAGGAACCGTCAACCGCGGAGCGCGACGCGCTTGCGGCCGCGGCAGCCCAGGCGCGCTCCGGCGAAATGGAGGCCCGGCTCGCGCTGCGCAGCGCCGAGGAGCAGCTCTCCGCGACCTCCAACAGGGCAGCTTCGCTGGAACGGGCAGCAGCCTCGGAACGCCGCGCGCGGGAGGCCGCTGCCGAACGTGCCCGCCGCCGCGGGATCCAGGCCCGCCGCGCCGCCGCGGTCGCGGAAGCCGCGGAGCACATCATCCGGTTCAGCGACGCCTCGGTGGAACTGGCAGGCCGGGAACGCGACATCGCAGAACAGAACCGCGAACAGCGGGACCGGGAACTGGCTGAGATCCGGACCGCCAACGACGCCCTGGCCCGGGAGCTCGCGGAACTGACGGACTCGGTGCACCGGGACGAACTTGCCCGCACGCAGCAGAAACTCCGGATGGAAGCACTGGAAGCCAGGTCCGTCGAGGAGCTGGGCCTGACCGCCGACCAGCTGGTGGCGGACTACGGACCGGACCAGCCGGTTCCGCTGCCCGCCACGGGATCCGCCGACAAATGGGCTGAACTCCGGGCACCCGTTGACGAGGACGGCAAACCGGTCGTGGAGGGCAAGCCCTTTGTCCGCGAAGAGCAGGAAAAACGGCTCCGCAAAGCCGAGCGTGATCTCTCCTCGCTGGGCAAGGTCAACCCGCTGGCGCTGGAGGAATTTGCCGCGCTGGAGGAGCGGCACCAGTTCCTGAGCACCCAGCTCGAAGACCTCAAATCCAGCCGCAAGGACCTGCTGGACATCATCAAGGAAGTTGATGACCGGGTGCAGCGGGTCTTCGCGGAGGCCTTCGCTGACACCGCAGCACAGTTCGTCCACGTCTTTTCGCGGCTCTTTCCAGGTGGCGAGGGCCGGCTGGTCCTCACGGACCCGGACAACATGCTGACCACCGGGATCGAGGTTGAAGCACGCCCCGCCGGAAAGAAAATCAAACGCCTGTCGCTGCTGTCCGGCGGCGAACGGTCCCTGACGGCGGTGGCGCTGCTCGTGGCCATCTTCAAGGCCAGGCCTTCGCCCTTCTACGTCATGGACGAAGTGGAGGCCGCGCTTGACGACACCAACCTGGGGCGCCTCATCACCATCTTCGAGGAGCTGCGTGAATCGAGCCAGCTCATTGTCATCACGCACCAGAAGCGCACCATGGAGGTCGCAGACGCCCTGTACGGGGTTACGATGCGCGGTGACGGCGTCTCCACCGTGATCAGCCAGCGCCTGCGCGCAGAGGTGTAGCGCCGGGCTGCAAGGGCTGTTGTGAGAAGCTAGGGGATGTGAACGACATCCTTCCAATTCTTCTGCCCATTCTCGCTGCCTTGGTGGTCATCGGCGGGCTGATTCCGGTGCTGCTCAAGTCATGGAAGTCCGGAAAGCAGTACCCCGGAACCCGTGATGCCAACGATCCCGTGCAGCCGCGCGCCGGCGGTGCCACGCTCCTTGAGGACCGCCCCGTGGCGGCTCCCGGGCGGACGGCGCCTGACCTGGCCGACGTCGAAGGCCTGGAAACAGAGGTTCCCGACGACGTTGCCGGTTTGGAAACGATCCCGGTCGAGACCCCGCTGCCTGTGGCCGGGCGCCTTATGCGCCTTCGCGAGCGGCTCGTTCGGTCGAACAACGTCTTGGGCAAAGGCCTTCTTGCGCTGCTGTCGAGTGACAGGATCGACGAGGACGTGTGGGACGAGGTTGAGGAGACGCTGCTCTTGGCGGATCTCGGCACGGAACCCACCATGCAGCTCGTGGATGCCCTCCGCGAACGTGTGAAAGTCCTCGGCACCCGGTCACCGGAGCACGTCAAGGCCCTGCTCCGCGAGGAACTCATCAAGCTCGTCGATCCCACCATGGACCGCAGCCTCCGCGTCGAACGGCACGCGGACAAGCCTGCCGTGATGATGGTGGTGGGCGTCAACGGCGTCGGGAAGACCACCACGGTGGGCAAGCTGGCCCGCGTCCTTGTTGCCGAAGACAAGGACGTCCTGCTCGGCGCGGCAGACACCTTCCGTGCTGCTGCCGCAGAGCAACTGGCCACCTGGGGCCAGCGCGTCGGCGTTCCCACGGTAAAGTCCGACGTCGATGGTGCGGACCCGGCGTCCGTCGCCTATGAGGCGGTCAAGGCGGGCATCGAGCAGGAGGTCGACGTCGTCATGATCGACACGGCCGGACGCCTGCAGAACAAGGTCGGCCTGATGGACGAACTGGGCAAGGTCAAGCGCGTCGTGGAGAAACTGGCCGAGGTTGACGAAGTCCTCCTCGTGCTCGACGCCACGACCGGACAGAACGGCCTCAACCAGGCGCGCGTGTTTTCCGAGGTGGTCAACATCACCGGAATCGTCCTGACCAAGTTGGATGGAACAGCCAAGGGCGGCATCGTGGTCGCCATCCAGAAGGCACTCGGCGTTCCCGTCAAGCTCATCGGGCTCGGCGAGGGAGCTGACGATCTCGCTCCGTTCGAAGCCGAAGGCTTTGTTGACGCGCTCCTGAACTGACACCTCGCCCAACCGGGTAGCAGGAGAGGCCGTTCCCAACCCTGGGAACGGCCTCTCCTGCTACCTGGACGGGTTGGCGGCCTACGTTGCTGCCTGGTCGGGTTGGCGCAGCACGGTCTCCCGGGCAAGGAGCCATCCGGCGGCCGCGAGCAGCAGCACGGCGCCCGTTGCCGCGAACGCCCAGCCATATCCGAACGCGTCAGCCACCAGCCCAGTGAACACCGGACCGAGGATCGCTCCGATATCGGCGGTCATCTGGTAAACGGCCAGCACCCGCCCGCCGGACCGTTCCCGTCCGATGACATCCGCCACCGCGGCCTGCTGTGCCGGACCAAGCAGGCCCGCGCCGACTCCCGCCAGCAGCGCTGCGGCAAGGAACAGGACCAGTCCCTGAGTGAGGCCGATGCCGCCGGTGGCCGCGCCTGTCAGCACGAGCCCGGCGATCATCATCGGCTTGCGGCCGAGGCTGTCCGCCAACCTCCCGGAGAATGTCAGGGCCAGGGCGTTCCCTCCGGCAAAGACGGCCAGCGCCCAGCCTGCTGCCTCCGGTCCGGCGCCGAGCGCGGCGACGGCGAACAAGGGCACGGTCGCCATCCTCACCCCGAACGTGGCCCAGCCGTTGGCGAAGCTCGAGAGCAGCGATGCCCGGTAGGCGGAGTCGCCCAGGGCCTCGCCCAGCTTCATGGCCGGTGCCGCCGATCCGTCGCGGCCGCCCGAGCCCGGCGCATGGCTCAGTTGCGTCTGCACCACCAGCGCCGCCAGAACGAGAGCGCCGGCATAGGCGAGGAACGGAACGCGCAGCCCGAACCCGGCCAGCAGTCCGCCTACAATCGGCCCGCAGACGTTGCCGATCAGGAACGCCGAGGCGTAGGCGCCTGACACCCTGCCGCGGGCCTCGGGAGGGGCCAACCTGATGACGAGCGCCATCGACGCCACGGTGAACATGACCGACCCGGCACCACCGAGGCCACGGAAGATCAGGAGCTGCCAGTAATCCTGAGCGAAGGCGCAGGCGGCAGTGGACGCAGCCACAATCAGCAGTCCTGTCACGTAGACGGGCCGCTCGCCGAGCCTGCCGATCAGGGCACCTCCTGCCGGCGCGAACAGCAGCCGCATGAACGCGAAGATGCTGACGATCACGGCGGCGGCTGTGGCACCGACATCGAAGGTGGTGGCGAACTGGGGGAGCACTGGTGCCACCAGTCCAAATCCGAGGGCTATCAGGAACGCCGCAACGAGCATCACCTTGATGTCGCGGGGGAGCGGCGCGCCCGCATTTCGCCTGCCGGCTGGGAAGCGCAGCCTTCCGGTGGCGGGACGGGGATGTGGCGTCATGAAGCAGTGGTCCTTGCAAAGCGGGCGGAAAAGGAGGGATGGGAACGGTGAAACATAACCGTAACAAGCCAGATATGCAGCATTTACTTCCGGGAGGTTCTTGTAACAGACCGGCAATCTAAATCCTCCGCCAGCGAAACACACCGGGGCAAAAATTTATGTAGGACGCAAAAGGCGTCGGTCAAGCGGATATCTCCGCGGCATCGATCACAGGGAGGACGTGCACCATGGAACTTACCGCAGGTCACGTATGGCTCATGGTGGCGGCGGCACTCGTGCTGTTCATGACACCAGGTCTGGCATTTTTCTACGGCGGCATGACGCGCGCCAAGGCAGCACTGAACATGATGATGATGAGCTTCATCTCCATCGGCATGGTCGGTGTCGTGTGGGTGCTCTGGGGCGCCTCAATGAGCTCCGGTGAAGGATTCCTGCAGATTGTCGGGAACCCGTTCGCCACCTTCGGCCTCGAGGGTATCGACACCCCTGACGGCCTCATCAAGGTCGGCTACGCCTCCACCTTCGCAATCATCACAGTCGCCCTGATCAGCGGTGCGATCGCCGACCGCGCAAAGTTCGGCGCCTGGAGCGTCTTCGTGCCTGTCTGGGTAACGCTGGTCTACTGCCCGCTGGCCTACATGGTGTGGGGAGGCGGACTGTTCGGCCCTGAAGGCGCGGTTGGACAGGCGCTCGGCCCCGCCATTGACTTTGCCGGCGGTACCGTGGTCCACATCAACGCCGGCGTCGCGGCGCTCATCCTCGTGCTCATCATCGGCAACCGCAAGGGCTTCGGCAAGGACCCGAACCACCGCCCGCACAACGTTCCGTTCGTCATGCTCGGCGCGGCCATCCTGTGGTTCGGCTGGTTCGGCTTCAACGGCGGTGCAGCCACAACTGCCGAGCAGGGCGGCCTGATCTGGGTCAACACCCTGGCCGCCCCGGCAGCAGCCATGCTCGGCTGGCTCATCACCGAACGTATCCGCGACGGCCACCCCACCTCGCTGGGTGCAGCGTCCGGCGTGGTCGCCGGCCTGGTTGCCATCACCCCGGCCTGTGCCAACGTCAGCCCGGTGGGTGCCCTGGGGCTCGGTGTGGTCGCAGGTGTGGCTTCCGCCCTGGCCGTCGGCCTGAAGTTCCGCTGGGGCTTCGATGACTCCCTCGACGTCGTGGGCGTCCACCTGGTCTCGGGCATCATCGGCACCGTGGCCCTGGGCTTCATCGCCCTCCCCACGGACGGCGTGGGTGGCGGCCTGTTCTACGGCGGCGGACTGGCTCAGCTCTGGGCGCAGCTCGCAGCGGCCGGCATCGCCATCGCATACTCGGCCATCCTGACGGTGATCATCGCACTGGCCATCCACAAGACCATGGGCTTCCGGGTTTCCCAGGAGCAGGAAGTTGTGGGCGTGGACCTCAGCCTGCACGCCGAGACCGCCTACGAATTCGGTGTTGGCGGCCACGGCGGAAGCTTCCAGCCGCTGCATGACCTGATCACCGGCAATGCTCCGACCAGCGGCACGGACACTCCGCCGGCGGCAGGCGCCCCTGCCCAGGGCGCACCGGAAGAGAAGAAAGAAGCAGCATCAGGCAAGGAAAGCGTGGGGGCATGAAACTGATTACGGCAATCGTCCGGCCGGAGAAGCTGGAAACCATCCGGGAAGGCCTGGAGGCCTACGGGGTCCAGGGGCTCACGGTCAGCGCGGCCAGCGGCTACGGCCGCCAGCGGGGGTACACGGAGGTCTACCGCGGCGCGGAGTACAACGTGGACCTGCTGCCCAAGATCCGCGTGGAGGTCCTGGCCACGGACGAACAGGCCGACGACATCCTGGACGTCATCATCGCCAGCTCCAACACAGGACGCGCAGGCGACGGCAAGGTCTGGACCGTGGATGTCTTCGAAGCAGTCAGGGTGCGGACAGGTGAACGTGGCGTAGCAGCCATCTGATACCTGCCGCCCACAGCCGCAGGGAATGCTCAATGGGTCGGTCACCGCAAGGTGACCGGCCCTTTTGCTGCCCTGACCCTTTTGCTGCCCGGAACCTGGTCGTCGGTACGGAACTTGGCCGTTCCGAGCGGAGTTAGCCTATTTGTACAGAACCTGACGGAGCCTCAGGGCCCGTGGACCCGGCGTCGTACTCCTCAAGCGGAACCTCGCCGCCCGCCCAGGCCTGGAGCACCGGCTCAACGATCCGCCAGCACTCCTCAGCTGTGTCGCCGCGCACGGACAGCAGGGGATCGCCGGTGAGAACACCCTCCAGGACTTCCCCGTACGGCAGCAGGTCCGAGGCGCTCAGCTCTGCAACGAGGGAGGCGCGGTCCAGCGTGAAGATGTCGCCGGGACCGTTGACATCGACGTCCAGCTCCAGCGTGTCCGGTCCAAAGCCGATCCTCAGCTGGTTCGGAACGTCCCTGCCCAGGAACCCCTTGGGAAGGTGCGGCACCGGCCGGAAGGTCACCACCGCTTCCTTGCGCTTTTTCCCCATGGCCTTGCCGGACCGCAGTATGAACGGCACGTCCTTCCAGCGCCAGTTGTCTATCTCCACCCGGACTTCGGCGAATGTTTCGGTGTTGAGTGAAGCGTCCACGCCCTCTTCGTCCGCATAATTGGGAACCGGCTTGCCGGCGAGATCGCCAGCGGTATAGCGCGCACGGCGCGTGGTCGCCTCGTAGGGAGGTTTGATGCTGCTGGCCCTCAGCACGGTCGCCACCGCCTCCCGCAGGTCGCGCTCGCCGATGGTGGCCGGGGGATCGATGGCCATCAGCGCCATGATCTGCAGGAGGTGGCTCTGGATCATGTCGCGCAGGGCGCCGGCGCTGTCGTAATAGCGGCCACGGCCTTCCAAGGCCAGATCTTCATCGAAGATGATCTCCACTTTGTCGATGTGCCCCCGGTTCCAGACCGGCTCCAGGAAATTGTTGGCAAAGCGCAGGCCCAGGATGTTCAGGACGGTGGCCTTGCCGAGGAAATGGTCCACGCGGTGGATGTGGTCTTCCGGGACGAGACCGAGCAGGGTCCGGTTGAGCTCGCGGGCCGATTCTTCGCCAGAGCCGAACGGCTTTTCCATGACAAGCCGGGTGCCGGCCGGAACCTGGCCTGGCTGCAGGATTTCACAGGCTTTCTGGCTCACCTGCGGAGGCAGGGCGAAATAGACAGCCACCGGGCCTTCCAGTTCTGTGAGCAGGGACGCCAAAGGGCCGTCCGCCGTGACGTCCAGCTGGTGGTAAGCCGTCGACTGTTCCAGCGTTTCAAGGGCTTGCTGTCCCTCAGCGTCTGCCTCCCCGGCGGCGCCGGCGAATGCGGTGTGGACGCGCTCCCGCCATTGTTCCTGCGGCCAGCAATCGGAGCCTGCGCCCACGAGCCGGAGCCCTGCCGCCCGTCCCGCGGCTGCCAGGCGGGCAAGCCCCGGGAGCAGGAGCCGGCCCGTCAGGTCACCGGAGGCGCCAAGGATGAGCAGGGTTTTTACA
>JAPSIT010000121.1 GCA_031178585.1 Arthrobacter sp. | reverse complement strand
GTGTCTCCGTGCCCGGCCAGCAGAGTCTGGAGCCTGCGGTAGTAGCGGTGGGACATGCCGATGCCGTGCAGCAGCACGAAAACGGGGCCCGCGGATCTGCTGTGAGGTCCGGCCAGTGAATACACGTGGGAGGAAAGCGCGCCGGCGGTGACCACTCTGGCCGTCATCCCTGGAGGAACACCCATCCGGAGGCTTCCTTTCGTTCCGGGCTTTCCGCCTGAGTGATGGCCGGCCCTACCCGAGTATTGGCAGGGCGGACGGGGCGGCCTCAACCTTAACCGCGGTCTTTGCGGCCACGGACTTCACTTCCCCGTCGATCTGGTACGGAAGCGGTTTGAGCGTGGTGAACTCGTAGCTGCTAACGCTGGGCTGGTCCCCCAGTCCCTGTGTGGTGGCCCGCAGCGCTGTCAGGAGCACCCGCCACTTGGACATGTGCGGGAATATGATCACTTCGAACTTCCCGTCGGAAGCCTTGTCGTCTGCTTCACTGAGCGTGGCGTACTTGGCCATTTCGGGAATGTTGGCGAAGACGAGGCTGTCGAACTTCCGGCGTTTTCCATCCGTCTGGCGTATTTCGAAGGGCTTGAACTTCGAGAACGTGCGCACCACGGAGAACATCTCCTTGAGGGCGCCTTTGCTGCCCTTTTCAAGGTCGATCGCCACCACCGGTGTCAGCCCGAAGCCGATGTAAGAGTGGGCGTATTCGGCCACCTCGCCGGGTCCCTGGCCGGTATGGATGCGCAGCAGGTCAATGTGCCGTACGCGGCCCTCGGCGATGGCTTCTTCCAGCGGTTTGGTGCCTATGGTCCGCCGGTGGTCGTTGGCGTTGCCTGCGGCCATGACAGCACATACGGCCTCGGGATTGCCGCCTTGCATCACACCGTTGACGACTTCGTTGTAGCCCCCGTCCCCGCTGACGGAGACAACCAGCACGTTCCTGGTGCTGGTGGAGGCCTCACGGGCCAGCTCCACCGCGTGGCCGGCGTGACTGGTCGGCTGCAGCCGGATCTCGGGCGAGTAGGTAAGGAGTTCAGCCAGGCGGTCCCGGAGCTTCTCGGCCAGCTCCGGCGCGTCTCCGGTGCTGTTGGGGTTGAAGATGATGACTATTGATTCGAAAGTCCGTACAGAATCCACTTACCCACTCCAAGTCTGGTCGGGGGCGCCACGCTGGGCGTCCGATCCCGTCGGAAACTCAATCGTAGCGAAATGCCATGCCAAGGGTTGAAAAAGCAAATCCTGGTGGGGCCCCGCTTCCGGAGGCTCCACCAGGATCAACTAGCGCACTGCAGGCGATAGGGCCTGAGCAGCAGGCGCGAGCTTACGCGCGGTTGTGGTTCCGGTTGCCGGCCTTGGCCAGGCCGCGGGCAACCATGAGGCCCACGGTCAGCCACGTGATGTACTGCATGGCCGTGCTGGCGTTGAAGACGTCGACGCCGTTTTCGCTCGCATTGTCTCCCACAACCGCGGCGGTGATGATCGTGGCGAGAACCGCAGCCACGTATACGGCGAATTCGAGGGTCCTTGTCGAGACCTTGATGTCGTTCGTGTTCCGTGCCGCGTCGTTGTGGGTGGTCTGGGTGTTGTGTGCTGTCATGGTTTACTCCTGGGATGGTGTGAGGGGCCAGTGTGGCCGTGCAACCCGGGTCTTCACTGCTGAAACCTGTGATAACAACTTCTCTACGCTGTAGACGTTAGGCGTAGACTAGAGGAATAGCAAGCTGGCTTACCTTTTCTGGGACGCGCCTGCTTGCTCTCCCACCAGGATGGAATCCATGTCCCCCTCGAAAAGGGCTCCCCAGGACGGCCGGTTCCCCGGCGGCAAACAGCCGCTGGGCCGTGAACTGGTGCTGTCCACGGCGCTGGAGCTCGTAGATTCCGAAGGACTTGATGCCCTGACCATGCGGCGGCTCGGGCAGGAGCTGGGCCGGGATCCGATGAGCCTCTACCGCTACGCCGGCAACAGAGCGGCCCTGCTTGACGGGGTGACCGAGCTCGTCCTGGACGAACTGACGATCTTCCCTGACGACAAGGACTGGCAGACACAACTGCGCCGGATCGCCCACGACCTGCGCCGCTTGGCGCTCCGCCATCCCAACGTCGTGCCCTTGCTGGTCACCCGCCCGCTGTCCACGCCACTGGGCCTGCGGCCACTGGGCACCCTGCGGCCACTCGAGCAGATCCTGTCCCTGCTGATCGACGCAGGATTCGCGCCCGAGGACGCACTGCACGTCTACCGCGCCTACTACGGGTTCCTCTACGGCCACATCCTCAACGAACTCCAAAAGCTCATCGTGGATCCGGAAGAAAACGAAGCACTCCTCCGCCTGGGCCTGCACCGTTTGCCGGCAAAGGACTTCCCGCACCTCCGGGCCCTTGCCCCCGTCCTCGCGGACTACGACGGTGCAGCCGAACTCGACCAAGGCATCAGCATCCTTCTGTCGGGCCTCGCCGCCCACCTCCCCTAACCCTGAGACGCCCGAGAATGTCTACGCCGTCTTCCGTTCCCGCCACAGCAGCGAGACGACGAACGTCACGGCGGACAGCCCCAGCATCACCAGCACCATACGGCCCCAGTTCTCCTGGTTCACCCCGGTGCCGTAGAAGAGGCCAATCATCACGGTCGCGCTGATGGCGCCGACATACCGGCAGGTCTGGAAGATCCCGGCCGCCACTCCCCTGTCCTCCGGTGCCGCGGAGAGGTACAGGCCCTGGTTGGAGGCGATGCCGACCGCACCGTACGGCACGCCCATCAGGGCGGTCAGCGCCAGCACCAGCAGGACGGCGAACGAGGCCGTCAGCAGCCACAGCGCCGCTGCCGCCACTGCCAGCAGTACGACGCCGGCAAGCAGCACCCGCCGCACCCCGAACCGGTCGATAGCCCGAACGGCGAGCGGTGTGATGACCACCGACATGGCTGCCAGCGGCAGCATCAGCACGCCCACCAGGCC
>JAPSIT010000120.1 GCA_031178585.1 Arthrobacter sp. | reverse complement strand
TGCCGCACATTGCGATCTATGTGGGCAATGGCCAGGCCATCCATGGTGGCTGGACCGGTTACACGACTGCGCTGGCCGATGCTTACATCGGTTCGGGCCCGGTCTTCATCCGCCCCAACGGCTAAGAGTCTCTACGGGTAGCTTTACCCGCCAACGGTTCACAGATCCCAGCAGTACCCATCCGGGCGTTCTGTCGTACGGAGGTTAGCCGGCAATTATCGGCGACCCCAGTTGCAAGCGTTAGTTTGCCCGTGGGAGGGCTGGACCAGATCTGTGATCAGCATCCACACCTGCAGGGCCGCCCTCCAAGAGGGCGGCCCTGCAGTGCTTTAAAGAGAAGGCGTCCTCAGTCAGCAGCGGGCTTCATTGGCGAAATCGGAAACAACGTTTCATCAGCGGCGCAGGGCAGGCCGCAGAATTTCGAACAGGGAATAATTAGCGCAGCGGGCGTGATTCCGCTTACTCTAACTCTTGTCAGTGTCGAATCACCATGGCCGGGATGCAGCCGATCCCGCAGCCCCGGGCGTGGCCGGACGGACAGGAACGTGCATGCGCACACTCGTTCTGAACGCTGGATACGAACCGCTGGCGGTAGTTACCTTCCGCCGGGCGCTGCTTCTTGTGCTCACAGGGAAGGCAAGCATCATCGCTGAGGACGGCGAACCCGTCGTCGGGCCCAACGACATATTCGGCAGGCCGTCGGTCATCCTCCTCAACCGGTACATCAAGATTCCCTATCCTCAGGACACGACTGTGACACGCCGGGGCGTGCTGCGCCGGGACAATTACGAGTGCGCCTACTGCGGGAAGACGGCCAACACCGTGGACCATGTGAAGCCGCGTTCGCGCGGCGGAATCGACAGCTGGGAGAACCTCGTCGCTTGTTGCCTGCGCTGCAATAATGCCAAGGGGGACCGGACACTGAAGCAGATGGGCTGGAATTTGCGCATTACGCCGCGGGCTCCCCGCGGCAGCCACTGGCGGATCCGTGAACTGGAGCGCCCGGCACCCGCGTGGAGCGAGTTCCTCGACTCCAATCCGGCGGCTTGATGGTCCCGTCCGCATTCGACGCCGTCATCCTGGCCGGCGGCCGATCCTCGCGCCTTGACGGCGAGCCCAAAGCCCTGCTCCTCTACAGCGGCCAAACACTGCTGCGCCGCACCCTGGATAACGTTCGAGCGGCCCGGCGCATCGCCGTCGTCGGCCCCGATGGGCTGCGCGCTGAACTGGAAGCGTTCTCTGATGCCGAGCCCGAAACCACAGTGGTGCTGACGCGTGAAGATCCTCCTTTTTCGGGCCCGGCGGCAGGAATCGGTGCAGCAGTCAACGCACTGCGCGGGCAGGACGGTAACGACGACGACGGCACCGCCTTCAGGGCCCCGCTCACCTTGATCTTCGCATGTGACATGCCCGCGCTGGGTTCGCTCCCGACGGCGCTGCTCGATGCGGCAGAGCGCAATCCAGGCATTCAGTTGGTGTTGCCAGTGGACGTTGATGGCCGCACTCAACCCCTGGCATCTTGTGTCGACAGCGCCGCATTGGATGCAGCAGTGGCCGGATTCGGTCCGAGCGGACTGGAGGGAATGCCCGTGCGGAAGCTGCTCAAGGGGCTGAGGGCAATGGAGTTTCCGCTGGCCTCGACGGTGACTGCCGACGTGGATACTTGGGATGACGCGCAACGCTTTGGCATAGCGCCTCCGGCACCGTAGCCTGAACTCATTATTGAGCTGTTTCCTGCACGCGCTTGCCGCCCGGCGCAGGGCGGAAAGAATATCGGAGGACCAGATGGCCGGAGCCGAAGAAATGCTAGAACCTTTCGTCACAGAGCTGCTCGCAGCCCTGGAGATCGAGGACACCCCGGTTGATCTAGAGGCCGTCCTGGGGTTGGCTGGAGTCGCAGCCCACAGCGTGATCCGTCCGGCAGCACCCGTCACCACGTTTATTGTCGGTTATGCCGCAGGGCTGGCTGCCGCAACCGGGCAGGCCGCGCCTGCCGTGGCCATGCGTGCTGCCAGCAGAGTGGCGGATGAAGTCGCCCGGCGCCATGCCGTTGAGGGAGCACCGGGAGTAGCGGGAACAGCCGGAGCCACGGGAACAACGGGAGCGGCTGGGAACGGAACTGGCGAGACCGATCAGGCGTGAGGCACGAGGAACCCTCCGTGAGCTGGGACGCGGCGCGGGACCTGGCCTATAAGACAGGGCAGGACAATCCCGCGCGCCCCGTCTCGGTGGACCTGGCGTATAGCACGGGGCTGACGTTGGCGCAGGATGTCGCGGCCGAATTTGCCGTGCCGCATTATGCTTCCTCGGCAATGGACGGGTGGGCCGTCGCCGGTGCACCGCCGTGGGAGTTGGTGCTGCCAGGAACGGCGCTCTCTCCGGGCAAGGCAACCCCCGTGGTCACTGGCGGATTGATACCAGCTGGTGCGGAAGCGGTACTCCGGAGCGAATACGGCGTAACGGAAAACGAAGCGGAACAAACCGTGCTCCACCGCCTCCGGGATATTCCGGCTAGTGAGCCGCCACCCGGGCGGCACATTCGGCCCGCCGGCGAAGAAGCCGCGGCGGGGGAGCGTATCATCGCGGCCGGCACCAAGCTCACCCCCGCGCACGTCGCGATCGCCGCAGTCTGCGGCCACGACCGGCTCCCGGTGTACCCGAGGCCGTCGGTCGCGCTGTTGCTGACCGGGGACGAAGTCGTTACCTCCGGCGTTCCGGCGCCAGGGCAGGTCCGGGACACCTTCGGGCCGACCCTGCCCGCGATCGTCCAGGTTCTTGGCGGCGAAGTTTCCGCCTCCCGCCGATTGCCGGACGACTTTGAAGCTACACGCCGGTCCATCCTTGAGTGCGGCGGCGACATTGTGGTCACCACCGGTGGAACGGGGCATTCACGGGCGGACCACCTTCGCCACGTCCTGGCCGAGCTGCAGGCCGAGGTCCTCGTACCGTCGATACGGATGCGTCCAG
>JAPSIT010000119.1 GCA_031178585.1 Arthrobacter sp. | reverse complement strand
CGCCCCCCGCGGCTTTCAGCAATCCCGCGTACCTGGTCCCGCCGATGCTGGCCACCTTCCTGGTGTACTTCCTGTTTTCCAGCGTGGAGCGCTTCACGTCGCTGCTGGTCCTGTTCGACGCCGGCGGGCTGGCACTGTTCTGCATCACGGGCACTCTGAAGGCGTTGTCTTTCGGCGTCAATCCTGTGGCGGCCGTCCTGCTCGGCGTCACCACAGCGGTGGGCGGGGGGCTGTTGCGTGACATCACCGCCAACGAGGTGCCCCAGTTGTTCAACTCCCGGGACCTCTACGCCCTGCCCGCCTTCAGCGGGGCCGCCCTGACCGCGGCGCTCTGGGTCACCGGATCCTTCAATGCGGTGACCGCTTGTGTGGTGGCCGCCCTCGTTTTTGCCTTCCGGGTGGTTGGCTGGCGGCGCTCCTGGTACATCCCGCTGGCCGTCAACGGATGGCACCGAGCAGGGGCTGACAGCGGCGAATCGCGGGTTCGCGATTAGCTAGGATATGAACCATGACTGACATGTTCCTCGAGAAATTCCGTGCGCTTGTTCCGAAGTATCTCGAAGACGAATGGCAGGAAGAGGACGGGCTGTCTCCCGAGGAGCTGGACAAGGCCCTGGCCGACCACCAATTCCAGATTCCCCTGGTCCTCCGCGAGTTCTATCTGGCCATCGGCGGCTGCGAGGACCTGATGGAGGCCTACCACTACTTCTGGGACCCCGACGAGCTCGAGGTGGACGACGAAGGCTTCCTGATGTTCCTCGAGGATGAGGAAGAGGAATACACCTGGGGCTTCCGCGTCGGCGACCTCAGCGTCCCGGATCCCATCGTTTACCGCCGCAACAACGCCCGCGGCCAGTGGAAGTCCGAAGAAGGCACATTCTCGGAGTTCGTGTTCGACATGTTCGAGTGGGCCTTCGAAGACGAGGAAGGCTAGGGGCCCTCTTTTTGGTTTCCCGCCGAATCTCCCCGCCGGTGAGGATACTTCCCTTGGTCTTTGACACGGACAGTAACAACAGATTTGCCTCTTGTGACAAGGCTGTCATAGACTATTCACGGATCCGCTAAACGCCTCCGGCGGGTCTGATGCGAACGGAGAGATAGCCTCGGTTCGCGGCAACGGATGACTCGTATCGTTGCTGCGGACCGGGGCTGTCCCGTTTAACAGCCACTCCCCGGACAGCGCGGAGGACCGGGCAGCGTTGAGGAGCGGACAGCGTTGCCCACGCACGAAGAAGCCCGGCTCCACGCGTGGAGCCGGGCTTCTACACCACAAGAGCTAGCTGGCCCGATCCACCACGGCCAGCGCGAAGTTGGACAGCGATTCTTTGACCACACCTTCGGGCAACGGGGCCAGCGCGGCAATGGCCTCATTCGCCCACTCGCGCGCCTCAACCCACGATTCTGCAGTCACCGGGTGCTCACGCAGTCCCGCCACCGCCTCGGCCAGGGCTGCATCGGAGGTCAGGTCGCCATCGATGAGCTTGAGAAGTTCGACTGCGGATCGGTCACCGTCTGCAGCGGCCCGGCGCAGGAGCAGCACCGGCAGCGTGGGGACGCCTTCGCGCAGGTCCGTCCCCGGGGACTTGCCGGACTTGACCTTGATGCCGGTGACGTCGATGACGTCGTCGGCAAGCTGGAATGCCACGCCCACCTTCTCGCCGTACTCCACGAGGACCGACTCGTAGGCGGGATCGGCTCCGGCAAAGATAGCGCCGAGCTGGCCTGAAGCCGCAACCAGGGAGCCGGTTTTGTCCGCTATGACGGAAAGGTAGTGCTCCAGTGGATCCTCGTCCGGACGCGGCCCCACGGTTTCGTGCAGCTGGCCCAGGCACAACCGCTCGAAGGTTCGGGCCTGGATGCCCAGCGCCCGCGAGCCGAGTTCGGAGACCAGGATCGAGGCCCGGGCAAAGATCAGGTCACCGGTGAGGACTGCCACCGAGTTGCCCCACACTTCGTGGGCAGTGGGAGCACCGCGGCGGAACGGAGCGGAGTCCATTACGTCGTCGTGGTACAGGGTGGCGAGGTGGGTCAATTCCACCACGACGGCGGCCTGCACCACGGCGGGAAGCGATGCGTCGCCGAGGTGCGCGCAGAGGAGAGTCAGCAGAGGCCGGATGCGCTTGCCGCCGGCTTCCACGAGATGGCGCGACGTTGCGTCAGCCAGCGGATCCGAGTTGGCGATGGCCTCGCGGAGCTTTTTCTCCACGCGGGCCAGATTGTTGGTGATGGCGGGACCCAGCTCAGCATCTCCGGCGATGGCGGCGAAGCCGGCGGGCAGCTGCAAACCCGTTGCGATGGCGGTGGTGTTGAGGCTGGGTTCGGACTCCGGCAGGCCGTGTCCGGCGTGCGTCCAGCTGTGGTCTGCGGGGGTGTTCACTGGTTAACCCTAACTTTTTGTTGCGGATACCGCTGATTCGAAGCCGACTGGGTATTGGATGTGGCCGGAACCAGCGACTCCAGGACCCGGATCACCCGGTCCTCGAAGCCCTTCGCCGAGGGGTCCGTGAGGTTGGCCAAAAGCCGGACCACAAACCGCATCAGCACCGGGATGGGCATGCCGGTCCGCAGCGCGAGCTTCATGACCGCGGGCTTGCCAATCAGCGCGGCGAAGGCCCGCCCCAAAGTGAAGTGCGATCCCCACTGGTCCCGCACATACTCCGCGTACCGCGAAAGGTGCGCGTCGGCGTCGTACGTTCCGCCTGAGGAGGCAGCGCGAGAGGAGGCGTCGATGATGAACTCGGCCGCGAACCGGGCAGACTCCATGGCGTACGAGATGCCCTCGCCGTTGAACGGGGAAACCATCCCCCCTGCGTCGCCCAGCAGGAGCATTCCGGGCGAGTAATGCGGCGTGCGGTTGAAGCCCATGGGCAGTGCGGCGCCGCGGATGTCCCCAACCTGGTTCTCCGGCGTGAAGCCCCACTCGGCGGGCATCCCGGCGGTCCACTCCCGCAGGACCTGCTTGTAGTCGAGCTTGCCGAATTCCTTGGAGGAGTTCAGGATGCCCAGGCCCACGTTGGACGTGCCGTC
>JAPSIT010000049.1:6015-11969 GCA_031178585.1 Arthrobacter sp. | reverse complement strand
TTGAGCAGGAAGCTGCTCCGCGCAAGGATGCGGGCAAGCCCCGGCGTTCCGGCCGGAGGCTCCGGACGTTCGACGTCGAGGACGGCGGCGAGCAGGGCCTCCACGGTGGATCCGGGTGGAAGGTCGAAGCGTTCTTCTTCCACGCCTGCCGCAGCGCGTGCGGCAGCAAAGTAACGTACGTTCAAGATTTTTAGCCTCCGATGGCGCTCATGCTGCGGTCCGGCTGGACGAAGTCCGGAGCGTCGAGTCCCACGTGGTCCATGCCATGGGCTTTGGGCTTGAGCCACATGGCATCCTGCCAGCGTTCTGCCAGTTCCTGATCCGTGGCGCCCGCCCGGAGCAGTCCGAGCAGGTCGAATTCTTCCCGCGAGAAAAGGCAGCTCATGATCTTGCCTTCCGCGGTGATGCGGGTGCGTCGGCAGTCGGAACAGAACGGCTCGGTGACGGAGGCGATGATCCCCACGGTACCCAGGACGGGACCCGCCGGCCTTGCTGTCACAGACCCTGCTGACACAGACCCTGAGGGTCGGGACCGTACTTCAAAGCGTTCCGCCGGTGCGCCATCGCGGGCGCGCGGATCAGGGCTCAGGACGTAGTCCGCGGACAGCAGCTCGCGGATCTCTGCCGCAGTGATCATGTTCCGCCGGGTCCAGCCGTGGTCAGCGTCGAGCGGCATCTGCTCTATGAACCTCAGTTCATAGCCTTTCTCCAACGCCCAGGCCAGCAGCGCGGGCGATTCTGTGTCATTGATGCCGCGCATGAGCACCGCATTGAGTTTGACCGGGCCGAGTCCGGCCGCCCAGGCAGCATCCACGCCCGCAAGGACGCGGTCCAGGAAGGGGCGCCTGGTCAATTGGGCGAACGTCTCCTCGTGCAGCGAGTCCAGCGAAACGTTGATCCGGGTAAGTCCCGCGGCTTTGAGCGCGGCGGCCTTCCTGTCCAGGCCCACACCATTGGTGGTCATGGAGATCGGCAGGTCCGGGTGCTCCTGCCGGAGCGCCGCGATGATGTCGACGAGGTCAGCACGGACCAGGGGTTCGCCGCCGGTCAGCCGCAGCTCCCGGACTCCGAGCCGGTCAACGCCCACGCGGACAATCCGCACAATTTCGCCGGCGGACATGACCGCCTGCTTCGCCAGCCATTCCAGCCCCTCGGCGGGCATGCAGTAGGTACAGCGCAGATTGCACTTGTCCGTCAGGGAGAGGCGCATGTCCGTGGCGCGGCGTCCATAGCGGTCAGCGAGGCCTGCGGGAGCATCGGCCGGGCGGGCAGCCGGAACGCCCTGCGCGCCGGAAATGCCCTGGGCGCCGGAAATGCCCTGGGCGGCCGGAAGGGGACTGCTCCCCTCACGGGGCTGTGGCATGCCAAGCTGAACACTCATAAATTCAGGCTACGCCAGATTGGTCCAAAGCATCACGCGCATGACGCCTCCGCGAACCTATGCTGGAAGGGTGAAGGAGTCCCAGCCGACGGTGCCCGGGACAGCGGCCGCGCAGCAGAGCGCTCCCGCCCTTGGAACGCGCGCCGGATCAGGACGTCCGCCGGCACCGTCCCGCCGGTGGGCGGCAGCCGCGGGAGTTATTGCGGCAGGTGCCGGATTGGTGGCGAGCGAGCTTATCGCCGGATTCGTCAGCCCTTCACTTTCCACCATAACGGCCGTGGGCGGCGTAGTCATCGATGTTGTTCCGCCCGGGGTCAAGGACTGGGCGGTGGCGCTGTTCGGCACCGCCGACAAGCTGGCGCTGCTGGCCGGCATGGCACTCGTGATCGCAGCTTTGGCCGCATTCGCCGGCGCGCTGGAACTCCGCAGGCGCCTGGCCGGTGCCGCCGTGTTCGCCGTCTTCGGACTCGTCGGCGTGGCAGCTGTGCTGACCCGCGCCCAGGTGACTGTTCCCGCCGTCGCCCTTCCGGTGCTGGCCGCTGGCATCGGCGGACTGCTGCTGCAAAGCCTCATAGCCCGGCTCGGCGCGTGGCGGGCCAGCGGGCAGGACGCTTGGGCGGATGCGGAGAAAAGCGGCCAGGACCCCGCGAAAAGCGGGCGGCGGGGGTTCCTCTCGCTGCTCGGAGGTTCAACCGGAGCCGTCCTGGTGGGCGGGGCGGTTGCCACGGCCTGGCGGGGAGGGGCGGCGGGGGTCAACGAGCTCCGCCGCACCCTGCATTTGCCCGCGCCCCAGTCGCGGGCCGTGTCGATTCCGCCCGGAGCCGAGATTGGTTTGGACGGCATGCAGCCGCTCGTCACACCGAATCCCGCTTTTTACCGCATTGACACAGCGCTCTCCGTCCCCGTCCTCGATCCACGCGAGTGGACGCTGAAGGTCACCGGCATGGTGGAGCGGCAAGTCGAACTCGACTTCGAGGCCCTGCAGGCGAAGCCGCTGCTGGAACGGCACGTGACCATTGCCTGCGTGTCCAATGAGGTGGGCGGTAACCTGATCGGCAACGCGCTGTGGCTTGGCTGGCCGGTCCGTGAATTGCTGGCCATGGCCCGCCCGCTGCCGGGCGCCGACATGGTCCTGTCCAGAAGCTCGGACGGCTGGACCGCAAGCACGCCTTTGGAAGTCCTGACGGACAACCGGGACGCGCTGCTCGCCATCGCCATGAACGGCGAGCCTTTGCCGCTCGAACACGGCTTCCCCGTGCGCATGATCGTCCCCGGACTGTACGGCTACGTGTCCGCCACGAAATGGCTCACGGAACTCAAGGTCACCCGGTTCGCCGACGACGTCGCCTACTGGACGCCGCGCGGCTGGTCCGAACGCGGTCCCATCAAGATCTCCTCGCGGATTGATGTTCCCCGTGACGGCCGGTCCGCCCGTCCGGGTGCATTGATTTTCGGAGGCGTGGCGTGGGCACAGCACACCGGCATCGGGAAAGTGGAGCTGCGCGTGGACCGCGGCGACTGGCAGCAGGCCGAGTTGGCGCCGGGCATTTCCGTAGACACCTGGTACCAGTGGAAGCTGGGCATCGACCTGCAGCCCGGCCGGCATGAAGTCCAGGTGCGCGCCACGGACCTCAACGGCCGGGTGCAGACGGAGGAACGGCGATCCGTTGCCCCGGACGGCGCCACAGGCTTTCACACCATTAGAGTTGACGTGAACCCATAGCCGGCGCTCCCTAAGGCAGGACCATGCACAGTCACTCGCAGCCGCACGACACTGCCTCCGCAGCTGACACTGCCTCCGCTCCCTCCGGCACTCCCGCTGCGGGCACAGCTCCGGCCGCTGCACCGGATTCTGCTGCTGCGCCGGAGCCTGCCCCGGCAACTGTCCAGCACCGTGCAGGCGCCGGCCACGGGCACCGCAGCGTGGCCGAACACCGGCAGGCGGTGCGGAACCTCCTGGAGCCGCTGCTGTCCTCCCGCCCCACGGAGCGGGTTCCCCTGACCGAGGCCCTGGGCCGTGGGCTGGCCGAGACCATCATCGCGCCGCTGGACCTTCCGCCCTTCGCCAACTCCCAGATGGATGGCTTTGCCATCCGCTCCCAGGACGTGCCCGACGGCGGCACAGTCCTGCGCGTCGCCGCTCCCGTGCCGGCCGGTGCCAGTCCCGCCGGGCTGGCAGCGGGGACAGCAGCCCCCATCATGACGGGCGCGATGATTCCTCCCGGGGCGGACGCCGTCGTTCCCGTTGAGCGGGCGGTTCCCGCCATGTTTCCGGCTCCCGGAACAGCGGCAACTGTGCAGCTGCCGTCCACGCAGCCCGGGACGTTTATCCGGCAGGCCGGCAGTGATATCCGGGCGGGGGAGAAGGCCCTGGCCGCAGGCACGCATCTGGGCCCTCGGCAGCTGGGGCTCGCCGCGGCGCTTGGGCTGGCCGATGTGCTGGTGCACCGCCGGCTAACAGTCCTGCTGGTCACCACTGGAGATGAAGTGGTGGCACCCGGGGGACCCCTGGACGACGGAAAGATCTACGACGCCAACGGCACGCTGCTGGAAACCTCGCTGCGGCAGGCCGGGCTGGCCGTGACCAGGGCCGGCATCTCCACGGATAATCCGGAGGCCCTCCGCCGCCTGCTACGAAGTTATTCCGGGGTCGATCTCATCCTGACCACCGGGGGCGTCAGCAAGGGAGCCTACGAAGTGGTTCGCCAGGCCATGGACGGCCAGGATGTGCACTTCGCCCACGTGGCCATGCAGCCCGGCGGTCCGCAGGGCATCGGAAGGTTCGACGGCGTGCCCCTCCTGGGATTTCCCGGCAACCCCGTCAGCTGCCTTGTGTCGTTCGAAATGTTCCTGCGCCCTGTCCTCGGTGAACTGTTTGGCTCGCCCGCGCCCAGAACCGTCGTGCGCGGCCGGCTCCTGCAGCCGCTCACGTCGCCGGCGGGCAAGCATCAGGTGCGGCGCGGGACTTTTTTGCCCGACGGCACTGTTCGGCTTGAGGGAGGCGAAGGCTCCCATCTGATCAGGGCACTGGCGCAATCAAATGCCCTGGTGCAGGTGCCCGAAGGTGTCTCCGCTCTCGATGAGGGCGCAGAAGTGGAAGTATGGATGCTGTGACTGCACAAAATGACCCTGCCGCGCTGACGCATCTGCGCAGCGACGGCACCGCCCAGATGGTAGACGTTTCGGGAAAATCCGAAACCACGCGGGAGGCGACAGCCACCGCGACGGTCCGCAGCACCCGGGAGGTGCTGGCATTGCTGGGCACCGGCGGCCTGCCCAAAGGCGATGCCCTGGCCGTTGCGCGGGTAGCCGGCATCATGGCGGCCAAGAAAACCCCTGACCTCATTCCGCTGTGCCATCCACTGCCGATTTCGAGGGTGACCGTGGACTTCGAGCTCGGCCCCGAGACCGTCGACATCCTGGCCACCGTCAAGACCAGGGGAGTCACCGGCGTCGAGATGGAGGCGCTGACCGCTGCCTCCGTCGCGGCCCTGAGTGTGTACGACATGATCAAGGCGGTGGACAAGCATGCCGTGCTGACCGACATCAAGGTCCTTGCCAAGAGCGGCGGCAAGAGCGGGGACTGGACACTGTGAGCATGCCAGGAGTACCGCACGTCCACGGCGAGGTCCAGGGGAGGAAGGCCGGCGTCGTCATTGCCTCGACGCGTGCAGCCGCCGGCCTCTACCAGGACGAGACCGGGCCGGTCATCATAGACTGGCTCGCCGAGCACGGTTTCGACGCTTTCCCCGCCATGGTGGTTCCTGACGGGGAGCCGGTAGGCGCCGCCATCCGGGCCCTGCTCACCCAGCAGCCCGCCGTCGTCATCACCAGCGGCGGGACCGGACTCAGCCCAGACGACCGGACGCCCGAAATGACGCTGCCCCTGCTGGACCGGGAAATTCCCGGCATCATGGAAGGGATCCGGCAGGCGGGCATCGCCAAGACACCGCTGGCGATGCTGAGCCGCGGGCATGCGGGCGCAGCCGGCAAAACCTTCATCGTTAATCTGCCCGGATCACCCAAGGGCGTCATGGACGGACTGTCCGTGCTGGATCCGGTGATCGGGCATCTCTGTGACCAACTGGAGGGCGGACATGGACACTGAACAGGTCTTTGACATTGTGCACGCAGTGCTGAGCGAGGAGCCGATCTCCGTCGATGTGGCCATCGCTGCCGTCGAGTCGGAAACTGCCGGCGCTGTAGTCAGCTTCAGCGGCGTGGTGCGGAACCACGACGGCGGCAAGAGCGTGGAGCGGCTGAATTACACCGCACACCCGACGGCGCATCAGGTGCTTGCCGACGTCGTGGCGAAACTCGTGGCCGAGCATTCCGGGGATGACAGCGGGGAACCGGGCACTCCTGTGCGCATCTGGGCCGCGCACCGGGTGGGCGCCCTGAAAATCGGTGATCCTGCCCTGGTCTGCGCCGTGGCCGCCGCGCACCGCGGGCAGGCGTTCGCTGTGTGCTCGGAGCTGGTGGACCGGATCAAGGAACAGGTTCCCATCTGGAAGGAACAGTTCTTCACTGACGGCACCGTGGAGTGGGTCGGGGCCGGGGCGTAGGGGCCAGC
>JAPSIT010000049.1:0-5915 GCA_031178585.1 Arthrobacter sp. | reverse complement strand
TCTTGACCCTTCCGTTGCGTCAACCTCTAGAGTCGCTGTGTGGCCGGAAACCGCCGGCCCGCGGACGGAAGGGGGCGGATATGGACTGGTCGATCCAGGAGATCGCGAAGATTGCCGGCACAACCAGCCGCACGCTCCGCCACTATGACGACATCGGGCTGCTCAAGCCTTCCCGGACGGGACAGAACGGCTACCGGTATTACGACTCCGCTGCCCTCGTGCAGCTGCAGAGGATCCTCCTCCTACGCGGACTCGGACTGGGACTGCCGGCGATTTCCGACGTGCTGAGGCACGAAACCGATGCCGTCCGTGCCCTCGGCAACCATCTTGAGTGGCTGCGGCAGGAGCAGGCGCGGCTTGCACGGCAGGCTGCCTCCGTCCGGCAAACACTGGAAGCACTGAAAGGAGACGGAGAGCTCGTGGCTGAGGAAATGTTCGACGGGTTTGACCACACCCTCTACAAAGACGAGGTCGAGGAACGATGGGGCAAGGAGGCCTACGCGGCCGGAAATTCCTGGTGGCAGGGCATGGGCGCCGAGGAGAAGAAGGCCTGGAAGCAGGGCGCTGAGAAACTCGGCAGTGACTGGATCCGGGCCGCCCAATCCGGCATGCCGGCGGACAGCGACGCGGCGCAGGAGCTTGCCAGACGGCACGTGGAGTGGCTCTCGGCGATTCCTGGCACACCCGCATTCGTCCCCGGAGGAGACCGCAAGGGATACGTGACTGGCCTTGGCGAGATGTATGTGGCAGACCCCCGCTTCGCCGCCAACTACGGCGGCGAGCAGGGAGCACGCTTCGTCCGCGACGCCCTGCGCGTCTTTGCCGAGAAGCACCTTTAAGGCAGGAACATCCTTGGGGGGAGCAGCGCGGTTGGGGGGAACAGCAGGGGGGTCAGGAAAGGGGGTCCGGGCTCCGGCTTTCTGTAGCTGATGTGCGGCACGATGACAGTCGTCGGGAGGAGCCGGCGGCCGCGGAAAACGGCGGCAGGCTGCTCCGGATGTGGCCCGGACTCCTGCCCGGGCCGGTCTCAGGGCAGTGTGCGGAGGGGTGCACTGCCAGCTGCAGCAGAAAGGATTGGCCAATGGAACCGGCGGACTCAGGCTCGGAGACCGGAATCCAAGGACCACGGGAGGATATGCCACTGCACAGGCGGGACATCGGAAGAGCGGCCCGCCCCGCAGGACTGGACGGGTTCGGCGGAACGGACGGGGACAGACGTCCTGCGACGCGGGTCCGGGGCGATCCGTCCCTGCGCGGTCAGGTCCTGGACGTCATCGCAGACGTGGTCTCCGGAGCGGCGACGTCCCCTGAGGTCCGCCAGCGGCTTCTATGGCAGCTGATGGAGTATCCGGGCAACCCGGAGCAGGCCCTGCTCTCACACATCCTCGGTTTCGAGAATCCCTGAGGGAGCCGCATCCGTCCGGAGGTCGGGGTCCCGAAGGTGGTCCAGCAGGGCCCGCTCCGGGTGCCCGGGATTTTCGGCCAGGTGCTGCAACATGCGCTCACGGACGTCCGGGGGGACAGGTTCCGCATCCGAAAGCACGTCCAGGATGATGTCCACGATCTGCCGGCGCAGTTGCGGGTTGCCGAGCTGGACGCATGCCAGCGGCTCCGGCGCGGCCGTTTCCCATTCCTGCAGGGCTGATGACTCATGCAGCCCGCGAATCCCCGTACGCATTGAGGCCTCCTTCGGCTCGTCTAGGTCTCCGTCCCTGCCCCCTGGGTGCTTCCATCATGGGCCGTGAACGTGAAGCATGAATGAGACTCGTCTGAGAGTCTTCTCATACGCCGTTCCCTCCCCGTCTTCCCCGCCGTAGGCCTTCAGCCGCGGCGGTCATGCACAGGGCGGTAACGCGCACCCCGGTTCCACTGTCAGGCCGGGCAAAAGGTAGGGTTGAAGCCATGACCGAACAACTCCCCGTCGCCGTTCTGGGCGCGCACGGGCGCATGGGCGCCGAAGCAGTCACGGCCGTCGAAGCAGCTTCCGATATGAAGCTCGTGGCCGCCCTGGGCCGGGGCGATTCGCTGGATACGCTCCGCAGCTCGGGCGCCCGGATCGTCGTGGACCTGACGGTGCCGGAGAGCACGGAAGCGAACGTCCGCTTCGCCGTCGAGCACGGCATGCACGCCGTGGTGGGGACCACGGGCTGGGACGCCGGCAGGCTCGCGGAGCTGCAATCCCTGCTGTCGGGCAAGCCGGAGGTGGGCGTCCTCATTGCGCCGAACTTTGCCCTCGGATCGGTGCTGGCCTCCGCCTTTGCCGCCAAGGCCTCCAGGTATTTCGAGTCGGTGGAAATCATCGAACTCCATCACCCCGACAAGGTGGATGCCCCCTCAGGCACCGCGGTTCGTACCGCCCAGCTCATCGCAGGGGAGCGTGCACATGCCGGCATCGATCCCAGCCCGGATGCAACCACCAGCGAGCTCGCGGGGGCCCGGGGCTGCGACGTCGACGGGGTGCGCGTCCACAGTGTCCGGCTTCGCGGCCTCGTGGCGCACCAGGAAGTCCTGCTCGGGGGGCCGGGGGAACAGCTCACCTTCCGCCACGATTCCTTTGACCGCGCTTCCTTCATGCCGGGAGTCCTTTTGGGCGTACGGAATGTCGCCCGGCACCCCGGACTGACGGTCGGCCTGGACGGCTATCTGGACCTGGGGCTGTAGGGACCATGAATCGCTTTTTTGGCCGGCTGAAGCAGAACCGCACCAAAATCTGGGTGGGTGCGGTCACGCTCCTGCTTGTGTTCTATTTGGTCGTGTCATTCCAGCGCTCTGTCCTCCTGCTGACGGATCCTGAACCGGTGGCGCGCGCCATCGGGGGGGCCTATCTCGTCCTTCCGGTGATCGGCGCCTGGGCACTGATCCGCGAGCTGCTGTTTGGTGCCCGCACCGAACAAATGGCGAAGGTTCTTGAGGCCGAAGGCGGCCTCCCGGTGGACAACCTGCCCCGCACCCCGGCGGGAAGGATTGTCCGCGCCGCCGCGGACGAGGAGTTCGAGAAGTACCGCGCCGAGACCGAAGCGGCCCCGGATGACTGGCGCTCCTGGTTCCGGCTCAGCTGCGCCTACGACGCAGCAGGGGACCGCAAGCGCGCGCGTTCTGCCATGCGGGACGCCGTGCGGCTGTTCCGTGCCTCCAACGGCGCACTCGCGCGGTAACCGCACCTAGCGCTGCCGCACATAAGTGCAGCGCCCTCAGCGGACCGCGTCCGGCTCCTGCCGTCCCACCCGGTTGGCGGCGTGGCCGAGCCATTCGAGGGGGCCGCGCCGCTTCAAAATGACGAACGCCATGCCGATGAGCACGGCGAGCGCAGCGTGCGCGAAGTACATACCGTCCTCGGTCCAGCCCTCCGGCAGGGGTTTGAGGTGGAACGACGCCACCACCCAGACGTGCACGGTGTACAGGGTCAGGGTCATGGCCCCTGCGCCGCGGAGGGGCAGCAAAAGGTCCAGGTCCAGCCATTCGCCGAGCTTGCCCACCAGAAGGCAAAGTCCGACGACGGCGGCAGCCACACCGCTGGTATGCAGCAGATCGAGGGTAGTTCCTGAGTGCGGGGCGCTGCCGGCCAGCCACCACCATGACCCTTCCTGCCGGACACCGGCCAGATTCACCTGCAGGAGGCTGTCCAGCGGGTAGTTGGGGTCGGTCAGTATTGCCTGCAGGGCCTCCCGGCCGCCCCACGCTTCCATGGCCGCGGTGCCCAGAACCTTGGCGAAGGCAGCGACGGCGGTGCCCGCTGCCAGCAGCAGCAGCGGAAGTCCCGGTGCCGTAAGGGAGAGGCGGCCGATGATCAGGCCGATCAGCAGATACGAAAGCCACTGCAGGACCGGGTAGTAGCCGGTCAGGAACAGGTCGCCCAGCAGCTGGCCGGGCGTGGTCAGGTCCTCCCACCCCGGGTTGTGGTTAAGCTGCAGCGGGGGCTCCGCGGCCATCAGCCAGGGCCGCAGCAGGAAGGCCAGCACGGGGGAACCCAGAATCCAGCCGGCCGCCCAGGCGCAGAGGGCTTTGAGACGCAGGCCGAGGAACGGCAGGATGCACAGGAAGAGCACGGCATAGTGCACAAGGATCACCGCGACGTTGACCTCGAGGCCGCCCAGCGCCAGTCCGACGACGGCAATCACCAGGGCGCGCAGGGCTATGCCCCGCCGGGCAGCAGCCAGGGCGCTGCCCTCCAGCGGGTGTTGCTTACCCGTGGACAGCGCGAGACCGACGCCGGCCAGCACTGCGAAGAGGGCTGCGGCCCGCCCTGAAAACGTCAGCCCGATCCATGTGGGGGTCAGATTGGCGTCCGCTTCGAACGTCGGCAGCAGGTGGGTGGCCATCATCCCCAGGAGGGCGAGGCCTCGGGCGGCATCAATGCCTGAGAGGCGGGCGGAGGCTGCCTTGCTTTTCGATGTTCTGGACGATGCAGCCGTGCTCCCCGAGGTCATGATGTGATCGTCTCACATTCACCTGTGCGGCCGAGGTGCTTCAGCTGGACAGCAGCTTGTCGTTCCGGAGATGGCGGAAGACGCTTATTGCATTCGAACATATATTCGAATAATCTGACGGCATGGTTCATCCTTTCGGCGATTACTCCTCAAGCCACCATCAGCCGGGCAGCCGCGGGCCGGGGAAGAAAAGCGGCACCGATGGTCCGCTGAGGGCCTTGAGTCCGGGAGTCGTGGACTACCTCTTCCGACAGCTTGTCTCCGGAGAGCCGGCAGAGGATGTGCAATGGGAGCGGGAGGGCACGCCGCTTTCTGCGCAGGCGCCAGGGGGAGAGCTGGCGCGCCGCCTGTCCGAGACCGACCTCGATGCGCTGACGCCGACGGAGCTGTTCCATTACGTCCGGGCTGCCCAGCGTCTGGCGGCCTGGGCAGAGTCACTGAGAGAAGCCGCTGTAGGCCGGTACTGCGCCGGAAATGATTCCCGTGAGGCTCCCGGCGGCCCACGCCATGTATGACCGCCGCGCTTGACGGCAGGCGCGACTTTGACCATCATCACGCGCCCGCCATTGTCCTAACGTGCCGGTGACAGGGTAACGTTTTTCCCATGGCTGAAACTCCCGCGAACATTCCTGCTCTTGGAACCCTCCTGACCGCAATGGTCACGCCCTTCACCCAGGACGGCAAAGTGGACTACCAGCAGGCCGCGGAGCTGGCCGGCAAGCTCGTCGATGACGGCTGCGATGGACTGGTGGTCACCGGCACCACCGGTGAAACCTCCACCCTCACCGACGAGGAAAACCTGGGCATGTTCCGCGCCGTCAAGGAAGCGGTCGGAGGCCGGGCCGCCATCATCGCCGGCACCGGAACCAATGACACTGCCCACTCGGTGCACCTGTCCCAGCAGGCCGCTGCACTCGGCGTCGACGGCCTCCTGCTCGTCACGCCGTACTACAACAAGCCCAGCCAGGCCGGCGTTCGCGCGCACTTCGAAACCATCGCATCGGCCGTCGACGTCCCCGTCATGCTTTACGACATCCCGGGCCGCTCCTCCATCGAGATCGCACCCGAGACCATGATCCGGCTCGCCCAGCACCCGAACATCGTCGCCGTCAAGGACGCCAAGGCCGACTTCACCGCCGCCGCGCGCGTCATGGCGGAGACCGACCTCCTCTTCTACTCGGGGGATGACGGTTTGACCCTTCCCTGGATGGCCCTGGGCGCCGTGGGCCTGGTGGGCGTGACGACGCACGTCGCCACCCGCCGCTTCCGCGAGCTGATCGACGCCGTCAACGCCAACGACCTGGGAACGGCGCGCAAGATCAACTTCGAGCTCGAGCCCGTGGTGCGCGCAACGATGACCCGCGTGCAGGGTGCCGTCGCGGCCAAACAAATTCTTAAATGGCAGGGAGTCCTGCCCAACTCGATTGTCCGCTTGCCCCTCGTGGAGCCGGACGAAGCCGAGATCGAAACCATCCGCGGGGATTTGGC
>JAPSIT010000048.1 GCA_031178585.1 Arthrobacter sp. | reverse complement strand
CGGGGATCGGGGACGTCGAGGTATGCCAGGCGAGGCAGCCGGGCATATGGCTTGAGGGCCGGCTGTTCGAGGACCAGGTCCGCCAGCACGCGGTCCCCGCCCGGCACCACGTACTCAAAGACCTCTCCGCTGAAGACACGCCCGGCCTGTTCCGCCACTGCCTCGACCATGGCGTCGGCCTGGTTGGAACGGCGCCGGGCAAACCTCTGCTGGGACTGGCCGCCCGCGGCGGTCCGGGACTGTACGTACTTCGAGCCGGTCTTGGATGCGAGGATGAGTCCCTCGCTGGCAACGGCCAGACCGTACCCTCCGCGGCGCACCAGGATTAGGCCGATCCTGCGCGGCTGAGAGGCCAGGGCAGCAAGCCGCTCCACGAGGCCGGACCCGCGCCCCGGTCTGCCGTCCGCGGGCCAGGGCGCCTGCAGCAGGGCGCTGGCGCCGTCGGCGGCGAGCAGCCGCACGCCGTCGTCGTGGTCTTCGACCTCCAGCGAACCGTGACTCGACCGGAACCGCTCCACCCAGCCGGCCAGCCGCTGACCGGATACAAACGCGGTACGTGAGGACGGCGCCGGGCGGCCGCCGGGCGCAACCCCGCCCGGTATATCACTGTGTGGCATTGCCGATTCCCTTGCTTCCCGTGACCGGACTTGCCCTCACCAATCTATGAGTAGCCTATCTATGTGGATGATCTCTTTGGCCCGGGGCAGGGCCACGACGACGACGGCGACTCGCCTGACGCTGGTGACGGCGCTGCCGGCAGAGCTGCTGCCGGCGGCCGCGCCCCGCGCAACGCCGTGCCCCGCAGCCCCCTTGCCGTCCGAATGCGGCCACGCACACTTGACGATGTAGTGGGCCAGCAGCACCTGCTGGGTCAGGGCTCGCCGCTGCGCCAGCTGGCTGCCGGGGCAGATGCAGGCGGCCCGGCGGGCCCCAGCTCGGTCATCCTCTGGGGTCCGCCCGGCACCGGCAAGACCACATTGGCGCATGTCATCGCCCGTGGGCCGGGGAGGAAATTCGTGGAGCTCTCCGCGATCACCGCCGGAGTCAAAGACGTGCGCAAGGTTATGGACGACGCGCTGACCGCGCGCGACCTCTACAAAACCACCACGGTGCTGTTTCTGGACGAAATCCACCGCTTCAACAAGGCCCAGCAGGACGCTCTGCTGCCCGGTGTCGAGAACCGCTGGGTGGTCCTCGTGGCAGCAACCACCGAAAACCCTTCCTTCTCCGTGGTCTCCCCGCTGCTGTCCCGTTCCCTGCTGCTCACACTGAAACCGCTGACCGACGCCGACATCGAGGGCCTGCTGCTGCGCGCTGTGGAGGACCCCCGCGGCCTGCGCGGCGAAATCCGGCTCAGCCCGGAGGCGCTGGCGCACCTTGTCCGGCTCTCGGGCGGGGACGCCCGGCGGGCGCTGACAGCGCTCGAAGCGGCCGCCGGCGTCGCGTTCGGGGACGCGGACGACGTCGTAAGTTCCGGTTCCGGAGAGGGGGACCCTGCCGACGGCAGTACCGGTGAACCCGTCACCGTCGAACTCCGGCACACGGAGCGTGCGCTTGACGTCGCGGCTGTGCGGTACGACCGCGCGGGGGACCAGCACTACGACGTTGCCAGTGCCTTCATCAAGTCCATCAGGGGCTCGGACGTGGACGCGGCACTGCATTACCTGGCCCGGATGCTCGAAGCGGGGGAGGACCCGCGGTTCGTAGCCCGCCGCATTGTGATTTCCGCCGCGGAGGACGTCGGCATGGCAGATCCCACCGCGCTGCACACAGCTGTCGCGGCGGCGCAGGCGGTCCAGCTCATCGGCATGCCGGAGGGGCGGATTGTCCTCGCCGAAGCGGTGGTCCACCTCGCCACCGCGCCAAAATCCAACGCCGCCTACATGGGCATCAACAAGGCCATCGCCGACGTCCGCGCAGGGCTGGGCAAAGGAATTCCGCCGCACCTGCGGGACTCGCACTACCCAGGGTCCAAGCAGCTGGGCCACGGGCTGGGCTACAAATACGCCCACGATGCCCCGCACTCGGTGGCATCCCAGCAGTATCCTCCGGACGACCTCGTGGGCCGGGACTACTACGAGCCAACGGCTAACGGGACGGAGCGTGACATCGCGGTGCGGTTGGAGCGGCTGCGGAAGATCATCCGGGGCAAGTGAGCATCATGGTAGGATGGATGTTTGTCTGGCAAGGCACGGACGCACAATCCACCGAACTTTTGTTTCGTGGAGCTGTGCCCTGCGCCCAGTAGCAAAAGGCAGCGGTTGGCCGATGCTCTCCATCGTGGAGGCCAGTAACACTGACACACCGCAGATATTGGAAGGACACAAGTGGCTAACAACACTCGTGCTCGCCGTCAGGCCCGCCTCTCGCGGTCCCTCGGCATCGCTCTGACCCCCAAGGCCGCCAAGTACATGGAGCGCCGCCCGTACGGCCCCGGTGAGCATGGCCGTGCCCGCAAGAAGCAGGACTCCGACTACGCCGTACGTCTGCGCGAAAAGCAGCGTCTGCGCGCTCAGTACGGCATCCGCGAAGCCCAGATGACCCGTGCCTTCGAAGAAGCACGCCGTACCAAGGGCCTGACCGGTGAAAACCTCATCGAACTGCTCGAAATGCGCCTCGACGCCCTCGTGCTGCGTGCCGGCTTCGCCCGCACCATCGCACAGGCCCGCCAGCTGGTTGTGCACCGCCACATCCTGGTTGACGGCATCCGCGTTGACCGCCCTTCCTTCCGCGTCGGCGAGGGCCAGCTGGTCCACGTCCACAGCCGCAGCGAAACCATGCCGCCTTTCCAGGTTGCAGCAGCCGGCGCCCACCGCGACGTCCTGCCCGCCGTCCCGGGTTACCTGGACGTCAAGCTTGACGCCCTGCAGGCCCGCCTGGTCCGCCGCCCGAAGCGCTCCGAGGTCCCCGTGACCTGCGAAGAGCAGCTCGTCGTCGAATTCTACGCACGCTAATTCTCGGCAGCGTATCCAGAGAAGCCCGTGGCAAGCGCCGCGGGCTTCTTTGTATGTAAGGTACTTGGGGGACATCCGCGGTTACAGCATGCTGCTGCCGTGCACAGGGTCCCGATCCACGGAGTTTCAAGGAGATGAACGTCTATGTCTGGTGGCGATATTGCCGGCCTGATCGCGGCCGGGGTATTTGCGCTCCTGGTCCTGTTGCTTGCTGTCCCCATCCTCAAGCTGGGACGGGTGCTGGATGAGGTGCGTACCTCCATCCGGTCCATCAGCGACGGCGCAACGCCCCTCATGGACGAAGTCACGGCGACCGTCTCCACCACCAACCAGCAGCTGAAGAAAGTTGACGGCATCGCCTCTAACGTGTCGGACGCCTCGGCCAACATCTCTGCGCTGTCCTCACTGATGGCCGCCACCGTCGGTTCGCCCCTGATCAAGGTCGCTGCCTTCAGCTACGGCGTGCGCTCCGCCCTGGCCGCCCGCAAGAAGCCCGTCACCGGCCGTCGCAGCCGCTAAGTCCCGGAGAACGAAAAATGAAGAGACTTGTCTGGATGGGCATCGGCGTCGCAATCGGTGTCATCGCGTTCCGCAAGGTCACCGAGGCGCAGGCCAGCCTCGGACCCGAAGGCCTCAATCGTGCCGTGGGCAGGCTGGCCGACGGCGTTTATGACTTCGCCGACGCCGTCCGCTCCGGCATGCGTGAACGGGAAACGGACCTGCGCACGGCGCTCGGCGTCGAGTCCCAGGACGTTGCCCGCCGCTAGCCGCGGTGGAATACGCGAGAATTAAACAGGCGGCCCTGTTCAACATCAGTTGACCCGGAACCGCTGTGAACCAAAACCTCACGCGCCAGAACGCGTGAACCACGAAGGGTATGTAATCAGCTCATGAAGTCGCAGGAGATCACAAAGCGCTGGGTGGACTTTTTTGTCAGCAAAGGCCACACTGCGGTTCCCTCCGCGTCGCTGGTCTCCAGCGACCCCTCCCTGCTGTTCACGGTTGCGGGCATGGTCCCGTTCATCCCTTACCTGACGGCCCGTGAAGAAGCGCCCTACTCCCGTGCCACCAGCGTGCAGAAGTGCATCCGCACCGGGGACATCGAGGAAGTGGGCAAGACCGCCCGCCACGGCACGTTCTTCCAGATGTGCGGCAACTTCTCCTTCGGCGATTACTTCAAGGAAGACGCCATCAAGTTCGCGTGGGAGCTGCTCACCAGCAGCGTGGACGACGGCGGGTACGGCCTTCCGCCGGAACGCCTGTGGGTAACCGTCTACGAAGAGGACGACGAAGCCGAGGAACTCTGGCTCAAGAACACCGGCGTGCCCGCCGAACGCATCCAGCGCATGGGCAAGGCTGACAACTACTGGTCCACCGGGCAGCCAGGCCCGGCCGGCCCCTGCTCGGAGATCTACTACGACCGCGGCCCGGCTTACGGTGTCGAAGGCGGACCGATCGCCGACGAGAACCGCTACGTCGAGATCTGGAACCTCGTGTTCATGCAGTACCAGATCGACAACGTCCGGTCGAAGGTCGAGTTCGACATCACGGGCGAACTGCCCAAGAAGAACATCGACACCGGCCTTGGCATGGAGCGCCTCGCCATGATCCTGCAGGACGTCGAGAATATGTACGAGACCGACCAGGTCCGTCCGGTCATCGACATGGCTGCCAAGCTCTCCGGCAAGGAATACACCTCAGCCGAGACGGAGGACGACCCCCACCACGCCGACGACGTCCGCATGCGGGTGGTCGGCGACCACATCCGCTCGGCACTGATGCTCATCGCCGACGGCGTAACGCCCTCCAACGAAGGCCGCGGCTACGTCCTGCGCCGCCTGATCCGCCGCGCCGTCCGCTCCATGCGCCTCCTCGGCGTCGACAACGCGTGCCTGCCCCACTTGCTGCCCGCCTCCCGTGACGCCATGAAGGGCGTCTACCCCGTGGTGGAGACGGACTTCGACCGCATCAGCCGCATCGCCTATGCGGAAGAAAAGGCCTTCCTGCGCACCATCGCCTCCGGCACCGCCCGGCTGGAAGACGCCGTGAAGGAATCCAAGGCAGCCGGGCGCCCGCTCTCCGGTGCCGATGCCTTCACCCTGCACGACACCTACGGGTTCCCGATCGACCTCACCCTTGAAATGGCCGAAGAAGCCGGACTCAAAGTGGACGAGCCCGAGTTCCGCAAGCTCATGCTCGAACAGCGCCAGCGCGCCCAGGCCGACGCCAAGGGCAAGAAGGGCGCCCACGCCGACCTCAGCGCCTTCCAGGAACTGCTGGCTGAGGGCGAGACCGTCTTCACCGGATACACCGACCTTGAGGGCGAATCGCGGGTCCGCGGAATCCTCAGCGCCGGCCGGAAGGTGACTCAGGCCGCAACAGGCGACGAGATCGAACTCGTCCTTGCAGAGACGCCGTTCTACGCCGAAGCCGGCGGACAGGCTGCGGATACGGGCCTCATCACCGGTGACGGGTTCGTCGTCGAGGTCCTCGATGTCCAGCGTCCGGTGAAGGGCCTGAGTGTCCACAAGGCCATCGTCCGCGAAGGCGAAATCGCCTCCGACGCGCTGGTCCGTGCGGCAGTTGACCGCGAACGGCGCCACGCCGCGGAGCAGGCCCACACCGGCACGCACATTGTCCACGCGGCCCTGCACCAGATCCTGGGACCGCAGGCCGTGCAGCGCGGTTCCTTCAACAAAGCCGGCTACCTGCGCTTCGACTTCGCCTGGGGCGAGGGACTGAGCACCGCCACGCGCTCCGAGATCGAGGAAGTGTCCAACCTCGCCATCCGGAACAACTTCCACGTGGACACCAAGGTCATGCCCCTCGCCGAGGCGAAGGCGCTCGGGGCGATGGCTCTGTTCGGCGAGAACTACGGCAGTGAAGTGCGCGTGGTGGAGATCGACGGCGCCTGGTCACGCGAGCTGTGCGGCGGTACGCACGTGCCCAACACCTCGCTCATCGGCAGCCTGTCCCTGCTCGGTGAGCAGTCCGTTGGCTCCGGAAACCGCCGTGTGGAGGCTTTCGTGGGCATGGACGCCTTCCGGCACCTGGCCGCTGAACGCGCCCTCGTCACCGAGCTGACTGAAATGCTGAAGGTACCCTCGGGCCAGCTCGCCGACCGCATTGCGGCCACCCTGACGAAGCTCAAGACGGCCGAAAAGGAACTCGAGCGGCTCCGCAAGGAACAGCTCGCAGCAGCTGCCGCGCAGCTCGTCGGAACCGCCAAGGATGCGGCCGGAGTGCGTGTCATCGCACACGACGCCGGACAGGTCGGCGGCGCGGACGATATCCGGGGCCTCGCCCTGGACCTGCGGAACCGCCTTGGCTCCGACGCCGCCACAGTGGCCGTGGCCGGCGTCAGCAACGACCGCCCGGTCATCCTCATCGCCACCAATGAGGCTGCCCGCGAAGCCGGCGTGAAGGCCGGCGCCCTGGTCCGGCTCGCCGCCGGCATCCTAGGCGGCGGCGGAGGCGGCAAGGACGACGTCGCCCAGGGCGGCGGCACCGACGCCTCCAAGGTCGGGGCCGCGCTGTCGGCGGTCGTCGATGCCGTGACCAGGCGCTAACGGATCCGTGTCCTCAACTGCTGAACCTCCCGTCTACCCCCAGGGAATCAAACTGGGGGTGGACGTGGGGACCGTCCGTGTGGGCGTCGCCATTTGCGACAGGGACGCCATCCTGGCCACGCCGCTGAAAACGCTGGACCGCAACCCCAAGAAGAATTCCGACGTGCGGGCCCTTGCCGCCCTTGCCGTGGACAGGGGAGCGGTGCAGATTTTCGTAGGTCTTCCGCGCACCATGAAAGGCGAGGAACACGCCTCCGCCCGGATGGCTACGGAGTACGCCCAGCTGCTGGCCGATGAGCTCAAGCGGGCCGGTACGGACGTTCCGGTGCACCTCGTGGACGAGCGGCTGAGCACCGTCACCGCGCACCGGCACCTGCACGAAGCTGGCATGAGCAGCAAAAATCACCGTAAAGTGGTGGATCAGGTTGCTGCTGCGGGAATTCTGCAGCACGCCATCGATATGCAAAAAGCCAGGGGAACGGATGTGGGAAGCCGCGTATGCGCGCTTGCCCAGCCGGGGCTGACCGGAGACGCCGCAGCGGATGACGGCGGGCAGGACGTCCCGGGGAAAGACATGCAATCTTCAGAAGATGGAAGGCTACAGTGAGCCCGGTCAACAATGACGACTCCTCCGGCAGGAACTTCAGGGGCGCCGGACGGGCGCTGACGCGCAAGGAAATCCGTGCGCGGGAGAAGTCCCTCACGGGGGATTCCGGGAACCTCGTGCCCGAACAGGCCTACGAGTCCGGGAACGATACCCCGGACATTCCGGAGCGACGTCCTGCCACGCAGGTGCCTACAACCACGCAGGTGCCCGCAACCACGCAGGTGCCGGCAGTTTCGCAGGCACCGTCCCAGGCGACGTATGAGCCGGCTGTCGCCTCCCCGGATGCCGTGGCGCCCACCACCGGCGTTCCGCTGGTTCCAACCGCGCCGCCCACCATTCAGGCGCCTGCCGCCGGTAACGGCGATGGACGACATGGTGAGGGCCACGGGGACCACGTCTCCGGTGGCCCCGTTGACGCGCCTGCCGACGACGTGCACGCGAACCGCGCCCACCACGCTGCCCACGCCGAGGGCAGGCACGAGGAGCACGCGTTCCCGGCGGCCGAATCCCAGCACTTCGCGGAGCCGGGGCACGACGCAGCGCATGCCGATCACGGCTACGCGGACTACCACCCCGGGGCGCACGACGACGACCCGCACCACCACCACGACGGGCACCACCATGACGCGCACGCCGGGACGTACGCCGGCCACGAGCACTACGCCCACGAGTCCGTGGGCCAGCAGCTGCTCGGCGCCCCCGAGAGCGTGAAACCCCGCCCCTCCAAGAAAGTCCGCCGCAGGCGCCGGCTCGTCGCGCTGCTGCTGACGCTCGCACTCTTCGTCACCGCCACGGTGGTCGGGGCGCAGTTCCTCAAACCGCTGCTGGGCGACAGCAGGCCCAGCGATTACCCGGGTCCGGGAACAGGGCAGGTCACAGTTGCGGTTGAACCCGGCGAAGGGCCCGTCTCAGTGGCCGCCAAGCTCGAGGAAGCCAGAGTGGTGGCCAACGCCGACACGTTCGTGTCCTCCCTGGCAGCTTCGGGCGGCACCCTCTCACCAGGCGAATACGACTTCAAGCAGGAAATGAAGAATTCCGACGCCGTCGCCGTCCTGCTCAACGAAGGCCAGGCGAAGGTCATGTACTTCGCCCTGAGTGCAGGCCTGCGGATCAACGAATCACTGGAAGCAATCTCCGAAGGTTCCGGGATCCCGGTGTCGCAGTTCAAGACCCTGAGCGACTCTCCCCAGCAGTTCGGGCTGCCAGCCAAGGCCAAGAACCTCGAGGGCTACCTCGCCCCGGGTGAACACCGGTTCCCGCTGGGCACCACGCCGAAGGAGATCCTCACGCAGCTGGTGAAGACCACCAAAGACGAGCTGACCGCCCAGGGTGTCACGGACCCGGCCAAGCAGTATGACGTCGTGACGGTGGCGAGCATCGTCCAGGCCGAAGGCGGCCAAGCAGAGTACAAGGACGTTGCAGGCGCCATCTACAACAGGCTCAAGCCCACCAACACCGAGACCAACGGCCTGATCCAGTCCGATGCCACCGTGACCTACGGCCTGGGGCGCAAGAGCTTCCACATTGACGAGGACGAAAAGGCGGACAAGTCCAACCCGTACAACACGTACGCCATCCAGGGACTGCCCGTGGGGCCCATCGGTTCACCCGGAAAGACGGCCCTCGACGCGGCCGCCAAGCCTAACAACAACGAGTACCTGTACTGGGTCACCATCAACCTCGACACCAAAGAGACAAAGTTCTCGAAAACCCTCGCGGAGCACAACCGGTACGTTGATCAGTACAACGCGTGGTGTGAGGCCAACCCCGGCCGTTGCGTATGAGCCACCGTGCAGCGGTGCTCGGTCATCCGATCGGCCACTCGAAGTCTCCGGCCCTGCACCTTGCCGCCTATGACCGCCTGGGGGAGGACATCGGCTACACCGCCATTGATGTCACCGAGGAGAGCCTGCCCGCCTTCATGGCGGCGGTGCGCGGCCAGGAGGGCTGGCGCGGGCTCTCCGTCACCATGCCGCTCAAGTCGGCCATGGTGCGCGAAGTCGACGAGGTCCGCGGCGTGGCACGTGTGCTCGGCGTCATCAACACTGTGGTGTTTGAGGGCGAAGGAGAGTCTGCCCGGCGGATCGGCTACAACACGGACGTCGCTGGCATCGTCAATGCCGTGCGCAACGCCGGCGCCGTCCGGGCTCCGGCTGCCGTGGTGCTGGGCGGCGGCGGAACAGCAGCGGCTGCTGTGGCGGCCCTGCAGGAACTCGGTGCGCAATCCGTTGACGTCTTCGTGCGGAACACGGGCCGCGCCGCGGAAGCGCGGGCAGCAGCACGCGGCCTGGCCATGGACATCGGCGTTCACCCCATGAGCGGCGCGGTTGACGCAATGGCGGCTGCCGACGTCGTAATTTGTACCCTTCCGCCGCGGGCAGCCGACGGAATGGCGGCTGAGCTTGAGCAGCTGGGGCGGGGAACTGACGGGATCCTGCTCGACGTCGCCTATGATCCCTGGCCCAGCAAAATCGCGGCTGCATGGCAGCGCGCAGGCGGAACTGTGGTGCCCGGACTTGAGATGCTGCTTTACCAGGCCGTCGAACAGGTCCGCTACTTCACTGGCCGCGAAGACGCCGCCAGCGCCGAAGTCATAGATGTGATGTGTATCGCAGTCGGGGCACCCCGGCGGGTACTCTGACCGCCCTACATGGCAGGATGGATTGTATGTTGCGTTGGTTGACTGCCGGTGAGTCCCATGGCCCGGCACTGGTCGGAATAATCGAAGGCGTCCCCGCCGGTGTTGAACTCACCAGCGGGCAGATCGCCGATGCCCTGGCGCGCCGCCGTCTTGGCTACGGCCGAGGTGCCCGGATGAAGTTCGAGCAGGATGTTGTCACCATTCTTGGCGGAGTCCGCCACGGACTTACCCAGGGCGGACCCGTCGCCATCCAGGTGGGGAACACCGAATGGCCCAAATGGGAGCAGATCATGTCTGCCGACCCCGTTGATCCCGAGTCGCTGGCCGACCAGGCACGCAACGCCCCGCTGACCCGTCCGAGGCCCGGCCATGCAGACTTCACCGGAATGCAGAAATACGGCTTCGATGAGGCCCGGCCCGTGCTGGAGCGTGCCAGCGCCCGCGAAACCGCCACGCGCGTTGCCATGGGCACCGTCGCCGCGCAGTTCCTGAAGCATCTGGGCATCGAGCTCGTGAGCCACACAGTATCCATCGCGAGCGTCGCCGTCCCTGAAGGCAGGCCCCGCCCGCTGCCGGCCAACGTGATAGCGCTCGACGCCGATCCGCTGCGCTGCTTCGACCGCGAAACCTCCGATGCCATGGTTGCCGAGGTGGACGCCGCCCACAAGGAAGGCGAGACCCTCGGCGGGGTAGTGGAGGTGCTGGCTTACGGGCTGCCGCCGGGCCTGGGCAGCTACGTCCACTGGGACCGCCGTCTCGATTCCCGCCTTGCAGCCGCCCTCATGGGCATCCAGGCCATCAAGGGCGTAGAAGTCGGAGACGGGTTCCTCACCGCAGCCAGGCGCGGTTCGGCCGCCCACGACGAAATCGTCAAGGACGCAGACGGCAGGATTGTCCGCACCTCGAACCGTGCCGGCGGCGTGGAAGGCGGCATGAGCATCGGCGATGTCCTGCGCGTCAGGGCTGCCATGAAGCCGATCGCCACCGTCCCGCGCGCCCTGAAGACCATCGATATCAGCACCGGTGAGGCCGCCAAGGCCCACCATCAGCGCTCCGACGTCTGTGCCGTCCCGGCGGCGGGTGTTGTGGCCGAGGCCATGGTGGCGCTGGTTCTCGCCGAGGCTATCACCGAAAAGTTCGGCGGTGACTCGGTGGAGGAGACTGCCCGCAACATCAAGGGCTACCTGGAGAACATTCCGGCGTCGCTGGACTCGATCGGACTCTAGTGTCCTCCAGCAATACACCCCGTGCCGCGGGGCACCGTCCCATCGTGCTCATCGGCCCGATGGCAGTGGGGAAGTCTGCCCTCGGCCACCAGCTGGCACAGCAGCTTGGTGCACCGTTCGTGGACACCGACTCCGTCATCGTAGAGAACCACGGCTCCATCGCGGATATCTTCGCGGGGCGCGGTGAACACGCCTTCCGGGAGATTGAGGCACGGACGGTAGCCCGGGTGGTCGAAGCCGCCGCCGGCACCGACACCGTCATTTCACTCGGCGGCGGATCCGTCCTGGACTCCGGCACCCAGCAGCTCCTGCAGCGCTGCACTGTGGTGTACCTCGAGTGCGACGTCGATACGGTCGCTGCCCGGATCGCGAGGAACTCGGGCCGTCCGCTGCTTGCCGGGGACGGCATCAGCCGGTGGAAGGACCTGTTTGCGACGAGGAAACCCGTCTACGAACGGCTCGCCGACATTGTCCTTGACGTGCGGCGGGGATCGGTGGCGGAACTGGGCCGCCGGCTCGAGGCGGCGCTGCAGGAGTATGCGGAAGCAGACCAAACACGCGCGGCACACGACGCCGCGGACGCAGCGGCCGGGGACAACACGGCCGCGAAACAGGAAGTTGAAAAGTGAGCGAATCAACTGTCATTAAGGTCACGGGCGAATCGGCCGCCAACAACTACGACGTCGTAGTTGGCCGCGGACTGCTCGGCGCCCTGCCCGAACAGCTGGGCGAGCGTGTCCGCCGAGTGCTTGTGATCCACCCGCGGGCGCTCCGCCTCACGGGGGACACGGTCCGGGATGAGCTGGCGGCCGCCGGCTTCACAGCCCTGACGGCGGAAATCCCCGACGCTGAAGAAGGCAAGCACATCCAGGTGGCCGCCTTCTGCTGGCAGGTGCTCGGGCAAAACGACTTCACCCGGTCGGATGCTGTGGTGTCCGTCGGAGGCGGGGCCGTCACCGACCTCGCCGGCTTCGTGGCTGCCACCTGGCTCCGGGGCGTCAAGGTCATCCACATGCCCACCAGCCTGCT
>JAPSIT010000047.1 GCA_031178585.1 Arthrobacter sp. | reverse complement strand
ATCTCTTTCATGCACTGGCCGGTTCATTTGGTCGCTGTCAGTCAGGATTGGCCCCACGGATGGAGCGACGACGAGATCCGCGCAATCGCTGCCCCGACGCTCTTCACGGTCGGCGACAGCGACATGGGCGGACCGGTAAGGGATGTCCGCCGAACGTGGCAGCGTCCCCCTTGGAAACGGCTAGTGGAGGGCCCGATCAGGCCTTGCTGACAGGCAGCACCAGCATGTAGCCGGTGGGCAAATTGCTGCTCCAGCGCCGCGGCTCGCGGACGACGAACTGCGTCGCCAACTGCTTGGGGGTGAGCAGGGCGTTGGGCACGGGGGACGGCCCCCACCGATCGTCGCCGTACGGGTAGAGCGGATCTTGGACGCGGATGCCGGTGACCGAGAAGTCCGGAAACTTGTCGGGGTCGCCAAGTGAGGCGAAGCCGCTCATGACCCACACATGGCGGCCGCGCCACATGACCAGCCCGACCGGCCGGCCCGTGTCGGCGATGGCGCGCGCTGCGGTGCGCAGCGCTTCCTCATAGTCGGGGATGCTGACGACGGTGTACGGCCCCATCCCGACCTCGGTCAGCACTTCCGCCCAACCCAAGGGATTGGCGCCGTTGAACGAGTTGGACGACCGCGCCCGCGCCATCTCCCACAGCTCGCCCTGCTGAACGCGATCAGCCCACGTGCGGGCCCCCGTGCCGTCGATGAGGTTGTGCATGATCTGAATGCTCGCCGCCACACACCACTCAAAGGTGTACTGCGGAACGAAGTCCCCCTCCTGGTAAAGGTTGAGGGCGAACGCCTGGGGCACCGGGATCGGCGTGGGAACCGCTGTCGGGGTGGGGGACGGGGTCCGGTGAGGAGCGGGAATGTCATCTCGTGACGCAGGCGGGGCCGAGGAGGTCTGGATCGGCCGCTCAGTGGCGGCCTCATCGAGTCTGATAGCGGGCGCGCAGCCCGAAAGGAGGGTGGCTAGGCTGACCAACCAAGCCAGAAGACGGAGCGGGGCACCGACCATAATCCAGTTTATCGCGAGGGGGCGGGGATGCGTCGAGCAGGGGAGGGTTTGCACGTGCCATTCCCGCGCGCACGCGCTGCGCAATAAATGCGGTGCCACGGGCGGGGAATCTGCAGGATCCGGTCTCGCAACCTGCATAGTTAAGCTCTTGGACTTAATGGGTACAGTCACCGCATGAGTGCAGGACGGAAACGAACAGGGGCTTGAATTGGCAGGGAATGCAACCTTCCGGCACAGCAACACCGCGCTGCTTGCGGTGAGCAGTGTCGAGGCTCCAAGGATCGTGAGCTCCAGGGATTTCGATCGCAGGTTGGCATCGACCCTGCAGCGGCTGAAGTTCCCGCCGCGGCTGCTCGAGCGCGTTGCCGGCATAACGCACCGCCGCTGGTGGGCCGCGGGGACATCGTTTGATGATGCTGCCGTAGAAGCGGGCGCAAAGGCCCTGGCCGAGGCCGGCGTCGAAGCGTCCGAAATTGGCCTGCTGATCAACACCTCAGTCACCCGGCGCAACCTCGAGCCGTCCGTCGCGGTGAAGATCCACCACGGGCTAAGGCTGCCGTCGTCGGCCATGAACTTCGACCTGGCCAACGCCTGCCTCGGCTTCGTCAACGGCATGACCCTGGCGGCCAACATGATTGACTCCGGCCAGATCAAGTACGCCATGATCGTCAATGGTGAAGATGCCCAGGCCACGCAGGAGGCCACATTGGCCCGGCTGCAGCGGTCCGAGACGACCCGCGAGGACTTCAACCGCGAGTTCGCCACGCTCACCCTGGGCTCGGGAGCCGCGGCAGCTGTCCTGGGCCCGGCGGACGAGCAGCCCGGGGCGCACCGCCTTATCGGCGGCGTGATGCGGGCGGGCACGGAGCACCATGAACTGTGCGTGGGCGGCATCGACGGCATGGCCACGGACACCAAGGGCCTGCTCGACGGCGGCCTGCAGCTCGTGGTCGACGCCTGGCACGAGGCACAGCCCGAATGGGACTGGGGCTCGATGGACCGTTACGTCACGCACCAGGTCAGCAATGCCTATACGAAGGCCATCATCGATGCCATCGACCTGGACCCGGACAAGGTGCCCATCACGTTCCCGCGCTGGGGCAACGTGGGCCCGGCTTCGCTTCCCATGACCCTGGCTGCCGAAGCGCAAACCCTCGAAACCGGGAACCGCGTGCTGTGCATGGGCGTAGGTTCCGGTCTGAACACCGCCATGATGGAAATCGTTTGGTAGCCGCCGGCTGGCCCGGCGTCGATCCCGAATGGTCGCGCCAAATCGATGTGGCCTCCACCTCCGCCGCCGACGAGCCCGGGATGGTGCGCCGCTGGCATCTGCTCGACAACGGCACCCAGCTCTCCCGTCATGGCCTGACTCCCGCCGGTACCCTGCTGTGCGTGCACGGCAACCCAACCTGGTCATATCTGTGGCGGACGCTGCTGGCCGCCGGGTCCGACCCGGCACATCCGTGGCGCGTTGTCGCGGTAGACCAGCTGGACATGGGCTACTCGGAGCGCACCGGCACATTCCGGCGCCTGGCGCATCGGATCAGCGACCTGGGCGACCTTACCGACGCACTGGGCCTGGACGGGCCGGTTGTTACGGTGGGTCACGACTGGGGCGGTGTGATCAGCCTGGGCTGGGCCTTGGCACATCACCAGCAGGTCACCGGGGTGGTGCTGACCAACACCGCCGTCCACCAGCCCTCCGATTCGGGCATCCCGCCAGCGCTGCGGCTGGCCTTGCACCCTGCCGTGCACGGATGGGGAACGACGACGTCGGACGCCTTTCTGCGCGTGACACACTCGCTGGCTAACCCGCCGCTGCCCGCCGATGTCCGCAACGCCTTCATGGCCCCCTACCGTGGTGCCGACCGCCGCACCGGCGTGGGGAACTTTGTCGCGGACATCCCGACGGACGCGTCCCATCCCAGCTACCCGGCGCTCAGAGGCGTGGCGGAAGGGCTGCGCGGGTTAAGGGTTCCGGCCCTGATGCTCTGGGGACCCCGGGACCCCATCTTTTCCGACCGGTACCTGAAGGACCTCATCGGCCGGCTTCCGCACGCGGACGTGCATCGTTTCGAGGGCGCCGGACATCTGGTGGCGGAAGACCGGGACATCGCCACACCCGTTTTCGAGTGGCTCGCCGAGCAAGGCAGGACCATCGGGGGTGATTCCCGGACAGCGGAAGCAATGATGACCGGTGGCTCCGGGCTGAAGGATGCCGCCGAGCCGGAGCGTGAAGGATTTCGGCCCCTTTGGGACCTGCTCGCCCAGCATGCGGCAGGGCCGGCGGGAGGAGATACCGCCGTCACGGAAATGGCGCCGGACGGCACGGCCGCCCGCTCGCTCAGCTGGCAGCAGCTGGACCGGAAAATCCTCGACCTCGCCTCGGGGCTGGGGGAAGCCGGAGTGGGGAGCGGCAGCAGGGTGAGCCTGATGGTTCCGCCGGGGGTGGACCTGACCGTAGCCCTCTACGCCTGCCTGCGGCTGGGCGCGGTGGTGATCGTGGCCGACGCCGGGCTGGGGGCCAGAGGTCTGAGCCGCGCCGTGAAAGGTGCCACCCCCGACTTCCTCATCGGAATCGACAAGGCGCTGGCGGCTGCACCAGTGCTCGGCTGGCCGGGACGGCGGATCAGCGTGCGGGACCTCCCGGCTGCCCGCCGTCGAATCCTGGGCGTCGAAACCTCCCTCACCGCCCTCGCCCGGCGTGGAGCCAGCCTGGGGCCGGAACTTCCTGGGCGGGGTCCGGCCCTGGCTCCGGAACCGGATGCCGACGCTGCCGTGCTCTTCACGTCCGGCTCCACCGGTCCCGCCAAAGGCGTTCTTTACACCCATCGGCAGCTGGCCGCGATGCGGGATACGCTGGCCGAAACTTTCGGCATCCGTTCCGGTGCCCGACTGGTGGCGGGCTTCGCCCCGTTCGCCTTGCTCGGGCCGGCTCTCGGAGCGGTTTCGGTGACTCCGGCCATGGACGTCACTGCGCCCCGTACCTTGACGGCCCGCGCGCTGGCGGACGCCGCCACGGCCATAGGCGCTACGGTGGTCTTCGCCTCGCCGGCGGCGTTGCGCAATGTCCTTGCCACCCGGGACAGCGTGACTGGGGCAGGGCATAAAGCCCTGGAAGGTGTGGAGTTGCTTCTGTCTGCCGGTGCGCCCGTCCCGGAACCGCTCCTGGCGGAGGTGCAGCAGCTGCTGCCCCGGGCCTCGCTGCATACCCCATACGGGATGACCGAGGCGCTGCCGGTCACCGACATCAGCCTCGAACAGATCCAGGCTGCCGATGCCGAAACTGCTGCCGGCACCGTGGCGGGAGCAGGTAATGGCGTGTGCGTGGGAAGACCCGTGCATGGCGCGCGCGTGGCGGTAGTCCCACTGGCGATGGATGGCACGGCACCCGGGACTGAGCCGGTTATGGAGGCGGGTGTGACCGGCGAGATCCTGGTCAGCGCCGCCCACGTCAAGGAAGCATACGACAGGCTTTGGCTGACTCAGCGGGAGAGCGCCAGTCTGACCGGATGGCACCGCACCGGCGACGTGGGGCACTTCGACGCCGCCGGCAGGCTCTGGGTTGAGGGACGTCTCGCCCATGTCGTGACGGCGCCCGGGGCTGTGGTGACGCCGGTGGGCGCAGAACAGGCCATCGAACGCCTGGACGCCGTCCGGCTGGCCGCTATCGTCGGGGTCGGGCCGGTAGGGACGCAGGCCGTCGTCGCCGTCGTCGAGACCGTGCCTCCCGCCTGCAAAGCCGGCCCTGCTGCGCCGCAGCTCGCGGGGCGCGTCCGCAGGGCGGCCCTTGAGGCGGGCATCAACGTCTCCGCTGTGCTCGCAGTCCCCGCACAGCCCACCGACATCCGGCACAACGCCAAGATCGACAGGACCCGCCTGTCCCGCTGGGCTTCACGGGTGCTGGCCGGCGGCCGCCCGGGAAAGCCATGAGGGTCCTCGTCACCGGCGCAAGTGGCCTGCTCGGGCGGGAAGTCGCGCGGCTACTGGTCCGCCAAGGCCATGCCGTGTCTACGTTCCAGCGCAGTCCATCAGGGCTCGACGGCGCTGCGGACTTCTGCGGGTCCGTCACGGACGACGACGCCGTCCGCCGCGCCGTTGCCGGCGCCGGGGGCGTCATCCATCTGGCCGCGAAAGTTTCTTTTACTGGCCGTGCCGTGGAGTTCGACGAGGTGAACGTCGAAGGGACCCGCCGCCTGCTCCATTCCGCCCGTGCAGCCGGGGTCAGGGACGTGGTGTTCGTCTCATCCCCGTCCGTGGCTAACTCCGGCGCAGCTATCGCCGGGCTGGGCGCGGTGCCGGCCGACCCCTACCATGCGCATGGCCACTACTCCCGCACCAAGGCCGAGGCGGAGCTGCTGGCGCTGGCAGCAAACGCTCCGGAATTCAGGGTCGCAGCGGTGCGCCCCCACATCGTCTGGGGCCCCGGCGACACTCAACTGGTGGAACGGGTCCTGGCACGCGCCGGCCGCGGGCGCCTGCCGCTGCTCGACGCCGGTGCCGCCCTGATCGACACCACCTACGTGGACAACGCGGCATCCGCCATCGTTGCCGCGCTGCACCGCATGGAACACGTCCATGGCAGGGCCCTGGTTGTGAGCAACGGCGAGCCCCGCCCGGTCGGCGAGCTGCTGGCCGGCATATGCGCCGCAGGGGGCGTCCCCGCTCCCTCGTGGACTGTGCCCGGGGGGGTGGCCCGGGCGGCGGGAACGGTCGTGGAGAAACTTTGGACCTGGGCCGGGCGGAAAGAGGAGCCGCCGATGACCAGGTTCCTTGCCGAGCAGCTCTCCACCGCGCACTGGTTCGACCAGCGCGAGACTCGCGCACTCCTCGATTGGACGCCCGCCGTCTCGCTTGATGACGGACTGGCGAGGCTGGCGGAGCACTACAGCGCCCGGTCAGCGGTGCGGGTTCACCGGTCCTGAGACTGCCCGCTACAACGAAGGCGACGTGTCCACCGCGGGGAAGCGTACGCCCGGTGGCATGTTCGGCCGTGCCCGAGCGGCGGCCGCAAGACCTTCGCTTATCTTGCCTGAAACTTTCGCCTACCTTGCCCAAAAGGGGTGAGCATCAATACGTGAAGGGGGTGAGCATCAATGGCTGAAGACAAGGATCTGTTGGATTGGGTTTCCCCGCGCAAGCAGCGGGAAATCGACAATCAAGCTGCGTTTCTGCGCTACCTGCTCGAGCGCGAAGACGCTACCACTGAAAAGGGCTGAGAAATGATGAACGATTACGTTCCCCGTCCTCACGAATCTTATGACCCGCATTGGGTCATCAGGCGCGACCTGGCAAACATCATCGCCAAATACACCGATAAGGGCGACCACGAGACCGCCACTGTTTACGCTGAAGCACTTGCCCGTTATAGCGGCGAGTAAATCCGCCCCTGCCACAATCGGGGGTTCACTTTTCGAAATAGCGCCACGGAGAGTATTCCGTGGCGCTTGTTTGCTCATGAATGGTTTGTCTTTATGAGCTGCTCGACTGCATCCGCTTGCGTTCCGAGATGTGCTCCACCAGTTCGCCCACACGCTCTTCCGAGTAGTTTCGCGCGATGTCACCCTGACTGATGATGCCCACCAACTTGTGGTCGGCAATGACCGGGAGCCGCCGCACCTGGTACCTCTCCATCATTTCGATGGCGGCATCAACGTTCGCATCGGCGTCAATCCAGTGGGGCCTGCCCGTGGCGAGGTCGCGGGCCATCATTTCGCGTGGATCACGGCCCACGGCCACGCACTTGAGTACGATGTCCCGGTCAGTGATCATGCCCGTCAACTTGCCGTCGTCACCGCAGATCGGCAACGATCCGCAGTCCAGGTCCAGCATCATCCGTGCGGCATCTGTGAGGGACTGGTTCTCCCTAATACACTGCGCATCCGTAGTCATGAATTCACGTACAGCACTCATTGTTCCTCCTTTATCGACTGAGTATCGACGCAAGAGTCACCGGGCACATGCGCCGATGCTGCCAGCCTACGCCGCGGCCGACGCCGATGTCGACGGCGGTTCCGAACCTTTAGGGACGGGTGCGCGGCGGTTTCGCACCACAAGCTTCGCGAACACGGTGGGAGAGCGGACTACTGCAGGACGACAAGAGGCGATTTTTCCTCAATTTCAACCGTTGCGCAGGCTGTAGGTGCTGACGACGTTGCCCTTGCTGGTCCTGTACTGGTCCTTCAGTTCCAGCCTGGTCAGCGGGTCGCCGTCCTCGAAGAGCCGCCGTCCGCTGCCGGCCACGACGGGGTGCGTCATGAGGGTCAGCTCATCCAGGACTCCGGCGAACAGCAGTTGCCGCGCCACAGAGATGCTGCCGCACACGGCGATCTCGCCGCCGTCGCGCGCTTTAAGGTCCGCGACAAACTCCTCCAGCGGGGCCTCGATCAGGTGCGAATTTTCCCATTCTAAGGGCTGGGAGAGGGTGCGGGAGGCGACGAACTTTTCCACCGGGTTGATGAAGGCGGCGAAGTCCTCGTCCTGCGAAGCGTTTGGCCAGTACCCGGCCCACTCCTGATAGCTGACCCGCCCCAGAACGACAGTGTCCACAGTGTTCATCATCTTGGTCAGTCCCTTTCCCAGGTCCTCATCGAAGCTGTCGAACTGGAACTTGAACGGGTCCTGCACCACACCATCCACGGAGTGGAACAGTCCGGCGGTTACTTTGCGCATCGGGGCCTCCAAAACTCGGGTCATCAGGCATTACGGTATTCCGGGGCAGCTGTCGTGGAAAGGTCCTGCCGTTTCATCGCGGGACAGGAGCGCGGACGCGGAGTCCTCAAAGAACCGGTCTTTTTTGCCTGGTGCTTGTGTTCCCCGTCGTCGGCTCCATGCGTCCAGAGTAGCCGCGGACGGGCCTCGTCGGCAGCGATCTCCAGCTGCCCCTTCTCTACGGGGCCTCAGAACCAGAAGTGTGCTGGCACCCAGCAGGATGACAGGCACTCTATTGCGCCCGTGACGTGAACACCGCGAAGGTCCGATCATGTCGCCCGTGGCTGCGTTCAAATCTCACTTTTCCTTGGCTCCTTCGAGGCCATTTTTTGTTTGGCCATGGCTGTTTATGCTGATGCCTAATAGCAAGCCCACCACGGAGGCGGCGAAGGTCGCTACGGGGAGGAAGAGCCATGACCCAACTCTTGGGCAGGGTGATCTGCGACATTACGATCTCGGCTGACGGGTACTCGGCCGGGCTCAACCAGACAGAGGACCGCCCATTCGGCGATGACGGCGGCGACGGCTGGGGCAACAAGCTGCACGAGTGGTTGGTCGAAACCCCCGAGGAGAACCGCGCCGAGACCGACCAGATGACCGCCGCCAGGGCATTCATTATGGGGCGCAACATGTTCGGCCCGGTCCGTGGTGAATGGAATCGGGCGTGGAACGGCTGGTGGGGCGACGATCCGCCGTTCCACGCCCCGGTCTTCGTGCTCACGCACCACGCCCGCGAGCCGCAGCCGATGGAGGGTGGCACTACCTACCACTTCGTCACCGACGGAATCAAGTCCGCACTGGCACAGGCACGTGCGGCTGCCGGCGACGGCGATGTCGCGGTCCAGGGCGGCGCGACCACAGTCAATCAGTACCTCGCCGCCGGCCTGATCGACGAGTTGCGGCTGCACATTGCGCCGCTCACGCTCGGCGCGGGCACACGGCTGTTCGAGGGCGTCCCGCCGCTGAAGCTCGAACAAGTGAAGGCGCGGGCAGCCAGACTGGTCACACACGTTACTTACCGCGTGCTCTCCTGAGCTGGAGCGCTTGCGAGACCTTGGGGCTGATAACCGCGCTTTAGCCTGCGGGAATGGAACTTGAGGGCCGAATTCCATTGGAACGCTGGGAGCTGTTCGTTCGCGGAGGTGTTGACGGGGTGCGTGATGTCCGTATAGACCTTGCCGCCCCCAAAGGGGGCCTCGATTGGTGCCGAACAGTGAGAGATAGTTGAAGGAGGAAGCGGCGGCGTGCCTGTTCCCGGTTCAAGATCCGAGTTCTGAAGGGCCAAGACCGCTGTTCCGATGAAAACGTCCCGGATCGAAACGTCGCGCGATGGGCATTTTTGAGGACAGAGCTGATGCAGGACGGCAGTTGGGGCTGCGTCTGGGGTATCTCCGTGGCCAGGATGCAGTCGTCCTTGGACTGCCTCGCGGCGGGGTTCCGGTTGCATTCGAGGTTGCGAAGGCCCTTGGGGCACCTTTGGATGTGATCGTGGTGCGAAAGCTGGGGGTACCGTTTGAGCCCGAACTGGCGATGGGAGCGGTAGGGGAGGACAACGCATCCGTACTGGACCAGCGTGTCCTGGCAGCCACGAGGGTCAGGCAGGAAGAGCTGCGTGCTGTTGAACGGCGGGAGCAGGCTCTGCTGGATGAACGAGTTGCCCGATACCGCACCCGACAGAAGCGTATAGATCTGAAAGGCCGCACCGCCGTCATTGTCGACGACGGGATTGCCACCGGGTCAACGGCCCGGGTGGCATGCGGCATTGCACGGAAGCTGGGAGCTGCGAGAGTGATTCTCGCCGTCCCTGTCGCCTCTGCCCGGGTCCTCTCCACGCTGACGGAAGCGGACGACGTCGTGTGCCTTGCGACGCCCGGGAGCCTGACGGCCATCGGCTACCACTACCGTGACTTCTCGCCGACGCACGACGACGAGGTGCTGCGGCTGCTCGACGCTGCTGCCGAGCGGCTGAAAGATCCATCTTTGGGCACCATCAACTCTGCAATCGATGAGGATGTGCAGATCGACGCGGAGAGCGTGCCGCTCCAAGGACACCTCTGCCTTCCGGACAAGGCTGAAGGTGTGGTTGTGTTCGCCCACGGAAGCGGCAGCGGCCGCAACAGTCCACGTAACCGGTTCGTCGCCTCGATACTTCAGCGGGCAGGCCTGGGGACATTATTGCTGGACCTGCTCAGCCCGGCAGAGGAGCAGAACCGCGCCAATGTCTTCAACATAGAACTGCTGGCGTACCGGCTGAACGCGGCGAGCAACTGGCTTCGCAACAGGCCGGGAGCGGCGCCATTCACTGTGGGGTATTTCGGGGCGAGCACCGGAGCCGGTGCCGCGTTGTGGGCGGCGGCGGAACAAGGACAACGAATCGGCGGAATCGTTTCCCGGGGTGGCCGTCCCGATCTGGCCGGCGCGAGGCTGGCCCTTGTCCGCGCCCCTACACTCCTGATCGTCGGCAGTGAGGATCACAAAGTCCTCGAACTCAATCGTGAGGCGCAAGCCCTCCTGCGTTGCCCCAACAGGCTGGAGCTTGTCGAGGGAGCAACGCATCTTTTTGAGGAAACCGGCACATTGGAGGAGGCGGCGATTCTGGCACGGGACTGGTTTGCTAGGTACCTGTTGCCGCGGCAGAACGGCAACGGACTTAAGGATTGAAGGCACGGTACATCCCGGCCATAGGTAGAACGGTCAAGGAAGTTTGCGGGCCTTGACGGGGTGACACAAGGGGGAGAATGTGGAAAGTGGATCGAGGAGGCGACCATCATGCAAGAGAAAAGCTGGTCGGTGAACATCGTCATCGACGAACATGAAAGCCAAACACGGGCAACGGCGCGACTGCAGGTAGAGAACCGGTCTGAACTGGTCGGCGTCGGTATGGCCAGGCTGAACCCGGCAGATTCCGATGTCCCCGAGATCGGTGACGAGCTGGCGACTGCCCGCGCCTTGGCGGACCTGGCGCATCAGCTGATCGAGGTTACCGCGGCCGACATCGAGAAAGTGACCAAAGAGCCGGCCCATCTGCGCTCCTAGCGATGCCGCGCCAGCGGTAGCAGGGCGACGGCGGCAGCAGCGATCAGCACCACGGCCAGGGTGCTGATCCCGGAATAACCGACTGCACCCATAATGGGTCCTGCAGCGGCACTTCCCACTGCCCCCGCCAGGGACATGGTTGCATCCGAAAAGCCCTGGACAGGTACACGCTGAGCCGGGGTGAGGGATGCGACAAGCAAGGTGGATCCGGCAACAGTGGTTGCCGACCAGCCCAGCCCGAGCAGGATCAGTCCGGCTGTAACCGCGCCCATCTGCTGCGGAGCCAACCCGGTCAGTGCGACGGCCATGATCAGCATTCCGAGGCCGATCAGCACGGTCGTCACGGCCCCGAGCCGGTCGGTGAGCCAGCCCATCAGCGGTGACAGCGCGTACATCCCGGCGATATGCAAGGAGATCGTGAGGCCGATCAGGGCGACGGTGTCCGGATGCCCGGCCGCATGGCCTGCGTGGTGCTGCATGTGCAGTGGGGTCATCGACATCACAGCGACCATCACCGCGTGGGCGGCCACCACCGTGAGAACTGCCGCGCGGGTGGAGGGGCCTTGCCGGACGATCTGCCATCCGGCGCGCACAGCACCTTGGCGTTGTGCCGACTGCTGGGGGTTGTTCCCGTCAAGTGCACGGCGGGTCAGCAGCGGGTCAGGGCGCAAGAACACCGCGACTATCCCTGCCCCAACGGCCATACCTGCCGCGGAGATCAGGAAGGGCCCGGCCGCCGCCGGGATGCCCAGCCACCCGGCCAAGGCGGCGCCGGGGCCGACCATGTTGGGGCCGGCGACAGCGCCTAGGGTGATAGCCCAGACCACGAGGGACAGGTCCCGGCCGCGCCGGGCGGGCTCAGCCAGATCAGTGACGGCGAAGCGGGCCTGCAGATTCACGGCCGACGCCATCCCAACCAGCAAAGCCCCCGCCAGCAGGAGCACGAACAGCCGGGTGGAGACGGCGGCAACCATCAGCGCGGTGCCGCCGATCGCGGCTGCGAGCCCTGTCGTCAACGCGAAACGCCGGCCGCGTGCCAGCGCCAGCTGGGAGAGCGGGATCGCTGTAACGGCTGTGCCCAAGGTAAGGGCCGTGTTGACGGAACCCGCCCAGGCCTCCGAGCCGGCCAGGTCCACAGCCAGAATCGAACCTAGCGCGAGCGTGGAGCCATTGCCCAGGCCGGAGAAAATCTGGGCTGTCGCCAGGGTCCGGACGATGCGCGGCTGAACGGACCGGGACGTGGGGACTGTTACAGTCACGGGATGGTGGCTCCTCAGGGCAAGTCGCATGGCTGCGGCTGCCGGGTGGCGGCTGCACCCTCCAACTGTGGTGTCATTGGTTTATGCAGTTCAACCATGACAATATGCACGGGGTCCGGCTGGCCGAAGCACTGGTTAACATGCTCATCGAGGACACGTGGGACATCCCCATCCTGCAGGAACTCCTGACCGATCACCTGTTCCGCAGCCCGGAGGTGAGGCCAGAGAGCG
>JAPSIT010000006.1 GCA_031178585.1 Arthrobacter sp. | reverse complement strand
ACGCGATTACCCGCGCCGTTTCTGCCGTTGCTAGCCAGAGCGAAATCGACCACCCGCTGACCACCGAGCCGGAGCAGATCCGCCGGGCGGCAGTGCTGGTTATCACCTCGGACCGTGGACTGGCTGGTTCGTACTCGGCCAGCGTGCTCAAGCAGGCCGAAGGCCTCAACGAGCTGCTCCGCGCAGAAGGCAAGGAAGTCAAGACGTACCTGGTTGGCCGCAAGGCCCAGGCCTACTTCGACTTCCGGGGCCGTTCCTACGGAGGGGTCTGGACCGGCGGAACCGATGCACCGGAGTTTGCCACCGCTCAGGAAATCGGCCACAAGCTGCTCGAGGACTTCGCCACAGATTACGAAGAGGGCGGCGTGGATGAGATTCACGTCGTGTACACCCGCTTCAAGTCCATGGTGACCCAGGAGCCGACGGTCATCCGTCTTCTGCCGCTTGAAGTTGTGGACGAGCAGCCTGCCTCCGAATCGGAGCTGCTGCCGTTGTACGAGTTCGAGCCGGAGTCGGAGCAGGTTCTCGATGCTCTGCTGCCGCGGTACATCGAGTCACGGATTTTCGCAGCCATGTTGCAGGCGGCAGCTTCCGAGCTTGCTGCACGTCAGCGGGCGATGAAGTCCGCCGGAGACAACGCCACGGACCTCATCAAGAAGTACACGCGTTTGCGCAACACCGCCCGCCAGGCGGAAATCACGCAGGAGCTGTCCGAAATCGTGGCCGGTGCCGACGCCCTCGCGTCGTAGCCGAACGATTCCGGATAAGCCAGACCTGCACCAGAACATAAACTTAACCACGCCATCTACTGAGTGAAGTGAGAGAGATGACTGCCACCGCTACCGAGCACGTAGCCGCAACGTCCGGTGCCACCGGCCGTATTGCACGTGTCATTGGCCCGGTTGTCGACGTCGAATTCCCGGCTGACGCAATCCCCTCGATTTACAACGCACTCACCACCGAGATCACTCTCAACGGTGAGACCAAGACCATCACGTTCGAGACCTCCCAGCACCTGGGTGACAACCTCGTCCGCGCTATCTCCCTGCAGGCAACTGACGGCCTGGTCCGCGGCACGTCCGTAGTGGACAGCGGTTCGCCTATCACCGTGCCTGTTGGCGACGGCGTCAAGGGCCACATCTTCAACGTCCTTGGCAAGCCGCTGGACGTCGACGAGTCGGAGATCCAAGCTTCGGACTACTGGCCGATCCACCGGAAGGCTCCGTCCTTCGCGTCGCTCGAGGGCTCCACCGAGATGCTCGAAACGGGCATCAAGGTCATCGACCTTCTCACCCCGTACATCAAGGGTGGAAAGATCGGCCTGTTCGGCGGCGCCGGCGTGGGCAAGACGGTTCTGATCCAGGAAATGATCACCCGTGTGGCCCGTAACTTCGGTGGTACCTCCGTATTCGCCGGTGTTGGCGAGCGTACCCGTGAGGGCAACGACCTCTGGGTTGAAATGGAAGAAGCCGGCGTTCTGAAGGACACCGCCCTTGTGTTCGGCCAGATGGACGAGCCCCCGGGAACGCGTCTGCGCGTGGCACTGTCCGCCCTGACCATGGCGGAGTACTTCCGCGATGTCCAGAACCAGGACGTGCTGCTCTTCATCGACAACATCTTCCGCTTCACGCAGGCAGGTTCGGAAGTTTCCACGCTTCTCGGACGTATGCCGTCTGCTGTGGGTTACCAGCCGAACCTGGCCGACGAGATGGGTCTCCTCCAGGAGCGCATTACGTCCACCAAGGGCCACTCCATCACCTCGATGCAGGCCATCTACGTTCCCGCAGATGACTACACCGACCCGGCACCGGCCACGACCTTCGCACACCTCGACGCGACCACGGAACTTTCCCGTGAAATCGCCTCCCGTGGTCTGTACCCGGCCGTTGACCCGCTGACGTCGACCTCCCGAATCCTGGACCCCCAGTACATCGGCAAGGATCACTACACCACGGCTGTCCGTGTGAAGCAGATCCTGCAGAAGAACAAGGAACTCCAGGACATCATCGCCATCCTCGGTGTTGACGAACTTTCTGAAGAGGACAAGATCGTCGTGTCGCGTGCACGCCGCATCCAGCAGTTCCTGTCTCAGAACACCTACACCGCCAAGCAGTTCACCGGCGTAGAAGGTTCCACCGTCTCCATCAAGGACACCGTTGAGGGCTTCACGGCCATCTGCGACGGCGAGCTCGACCACATCGCAGAGCAGGCGTTCTTCAACGTCGGTGGCCTGGATGACGTTGAGCGCCAGTGGGCCAAGATCCAGGAACAGACCAAGTAATATGGCTGAGCTTGAGGTTGAGATTGTCGCAGCGGACCACTTCGTGTGGTCCGGAGCGGCCAAGATGGTCAAGGCCCGCACCAGCGATGGTGAAATCGGAATCCTGCCCGGCCACTCGCCCCTGCTGGCGATTCTGGCCGAAGGTGAAATGGCAATCGAGCCTGTTTCCGGTGACCGCATCGCTGTAGAGGTTGACGGCGGGTTCTTCTCCGTCGACAACAACCGGGTCGTTATTGTCGCTGACAACGCCCACTTGGGTGACGCAGCCACTGCGGGGATCCGCTAGCACCACCCTGATGGACGCTACTGCACTTCCGTTCATCGCCCTGGCGACCGCTTTTGGGTTGCTGATTTTTACGCTGTGCCTTTTCGGGGTGCGCCGCTTCAACCTGCGGCGCGCCCTGGGCACGGTGGACGCCTCCATCTGCACGGCTGGAAAGAGCTGGCAGATGGGGGTTTGTCGTTATCAGGACAATGAACTTGAGTGGTTCAAGCTGCTTTCGCTCAGTGTCAGGCCCAAGCACCGCTTCACCCGCAGCTCCCTGGAATTGACCGGGAGGCGGCAGCCCACCGAGGCGGAATTGGTCAAGGTGCAGCCGGACGTCGTCATCGTGGAACTCAAGTACGAGGGTCGGGACGTCCTGTTGGCGATGAAGTTTGATGCCTATACCGGTCTTTCGTCATGGCTTGAGGCCGGGCCGGTTATTGGCATCGGCACCTGGCGCTAGCCGACGTGGACGCGATTGCCGATATCCGGCTCGTGGACGGGCCCCTCTTTTGGACCGCCTGGGCTGCGGGAGCTGCCGGGGTCATCTACCTTCTCTGGCGCCGGGGTAAGCGCTGGCCCCTGGTGCCGATTCTTGCCATTGTCTCGGCTGCCGTCATCGTGGCAGCCGTTCACTGGCTGCTGATTTATGTCTTCTCGGCGTTCCCCGAAGACCTCCCCCGCGAGGTGCTTGGGTGGTCAGTGCCGGCTGTGGCCGGCTTTCTGCTCTGGACCACCAGGCTCGTCCCGGCGGGCTGGAAAAGCAGGTCCGCAGCAACGGCGGCCATGCTCGGAGTCGTCCTGCTGTCGTCTGTCCAAATAAATGCCTACTTTGGGCTGAACCGCACAGTCGGTGACCTTATGGGGACAGCGGTTGCCCGCATTCCTCAGCTTGAGGACAAGTTCACCCGCCAAGCCGGAAGCGTAGTGCCGGTACCGCTAGCGGACTGGGCGAGGCCAGAAGGCCTGCCCTCGGAAGGGCTGCTCCGGAAGGCCGATATTCCGGGGACGAGTTCGGGCTTCGACGCCCGCGAGGCCTACATCTACCTGCCGCCCGCGTACCAGAGCCCGGAACGCCCCGCCCTGCCAGTGCTTGTGCTGTTTTCGGGTCAGCCCGGCGGGCCTGCCGACTGGCTGACCGGGGGAGCCCTGCGCAGCCACATGGACAGGTTCTCCGCCCGGCACAATGGGGTGGCCCCGATAGTGGTGGTGGTGGATCCCAACGGTTCTCAATCCGGAAACTCGCTCTGCATGGACAGCCGCATCGCCAAGGCTGATACTTACTTATCCGTCGACGTGCCCCGCTGGATCACGGCGACGCTTGACGTGGGTGCGGAGCCTGGAAACTGGGGTGTCGGAGGGTTTTCGTTCGGTGGCACGTGCGCCGTGCAGCTGGGCACCAGACATCCGGAGCTCTACAGTTCCATCCTCGCCTTTGCCAGTGAACAGGAACCCGCGCTGGCCAAGGAACGGGAGAAGACCGTGGAGGCCTCCTTCGGCGGAGACACGACGGCCTTCGAAGCGCAGACTCCTCTGTATCTGATGAAACACCACAGGTTCGAAAACAGCGCAGTCTATTTCGCTGCCGGCGCCACCGACACCGAGTTTACGGGCTATATGGAGGTGCTCTCGGCTGCCGCCCGCCGGGCCGGCTTCCAGGTCGAAGTGCGCCACATCGCCGACTCCGGCCACTCCTGGGAGACCGTGTCGAAGGGCATGCAGGATGCGCTCGATTTCCTCGCCGCGCGCTGGGGCATGAGGCCTTGACGGCAGAATCCCATGCCAGCGCGGGTGATACTCTCACCAGGCTGCTGTGGCGGGCTGCGAAGGCGAGCCTGAAACACTTCAGGACCACTCCATTCACACTTGCCGTACTCACGGCTTTCGTCGGGGCCGGTGCTGCGACCGGCAGCTTCCTGGCGGGGCCGCCAGAATCAATGCTTTCTTTTGCCGCCTTGAACGCGGAGGCCCTCAAAGCCGGTCGCTGGTGGTCGATGTTCACCTCCATGTTCTTCGCCACCAACCCCGCAGCCTACATCGCCGCTGCGGCCATGATCCTGCTGCTACTAGGGTTTGCTGAGCGAGAGCTCGGCCCGGTGCGTACGGCGGTGTTCTATTTTGGAGGACAGTTCGCCTCGGTGACACTCTTCCTCCTGATTACCCAGCTTGCCCAGCAGGCCGGTGACCCGTGGCTTGGGCCCATGGTGAATGCCCTGCTCATGGGGCCGTATGCCCCGGTCCTCGCTGTGTCCCTTGCTGCCAGCGGACTTTTCCCGGCGCTGTGGCAGCGGCGGCTGCGCACCGCAGCGCTGTCAACCGCCCTGCTGCTGGTGCTTTACGTGGGGCATGCTGAAGCCGTGGTAGGGCTGCTGGGGGCACTGTTGGGGCTGGCTGCGGGATGGTGGATCCAAACCGACAATGGAACGCTGCACCGGCACCGTTCCACCGGACGCGAGACCCGCAACCTCCTCGCCTTGACGGTTGCTATTTTCGCCATCGGACCAATCCTCACCGCCGCGGCACGCAGCGCCGCCGGTCCGCTGGCCCTTCTGCGCAACGTTGTCCTCAACCCGCTGCCCACCCTGAGCCAGTTGGAGGAGAACTGCGGCGGCACACTGGATGCAGGCTGTTTGGAACTGGACAGGCAGGGACTGGGAGGGCCGCTGGGCCTGGCTCTTGCAGTCGTGCCGATAATCCTGCTGCTGATCTGCGCCGACGGGATGCGCCGCGGCCGGAAACTGGCGCTCTGGATTGCCATTGCCGTCCAGCTGAGTGTGGCGGCCCTCTCCGCTGTGTACTTGGCGCTATTCGCCCGGATTGCCGGTTCCGGGTCCGTCCAGGACACCGCAGCGCTGGAGTCGAAGTTCGTGCACGTTCTGCCGCTGGTCGCTGTTCCGGTACTGCTGGTGGTGCTGCTGGTAGCGCACCGCCGTCATTTCCGGATCCAAACCTCATCCCGGGCCCTGCGCGCCCTCGCGCTGACGGTTAGCGGAACCTGGCTGGTACTGGCCTCGCTATACACGGCATCTTGGTTTGCCGCCGGTGGGCCGAGGAGGGACGGAGGGCTGCTGGTCCTGGCAGGCGAACTGGCACGGCAATACCTTCCGGTACCCCTGCCCGGTCTCTACCGGAGGGTCTTCGAAAACCGGAGTGCCCTGGAAACCGTGCTGTTTGCCTCTTCGGGAGTCATCTTCTGGATTGTTGCACTCGCAGGTGTCTGGATTGTCCTGCTCGGACGCCATGATCATTCCGACGCGGGGGCAGGCGACCGGGAGACGGCCCGGGAGCTGGTGCGCAAGGGAGGTGATTCCCTCTCATGGATGGCTTTGTGGGAACCCAACAAGTACTGGTTCCTGCCGGGCGGAGGTGCCGGGATCGCGTACCAGCAGCATGGCAGCGTCGCGCTGACCCTTGCCGGGCCTTTTGGTGATCCGCTCCAACGTGAGGAGGCCGCTGAGGGCTTTCTGCGCTTCTGCGCCGAACATGCGTTGATTCCGTGCTTTTATTCCTGCACGGACGGATTATGGCCCATGCTGAGTGACCGCGGCTTTTCCCGGGTTTCGGTTGCCCAGGAGACGAGGCTGTCGGTGCGCGAACTGGAGTTCAAGGGCAAGGAATGGCAAAACGTCCGCACCGCGCTCAACCGCGCCAAGAAACTCGGCGTAGAGGCTCGATGGGGCAACTACAGCAGCCTCCCGCAGTCCCTGCGGACGCAACTGAGTGAGGTCTCCGAGGAGTGGGCCGCACAAAAGACCGTTCCGGAAATGGGCTTCACCCTGGGCGGCGTCGACGAACTGATGGACGACGACGTCCTGTGTTGCCTCGCGGTCGACGGGCAGGGTCTGGTGCACGGGGTGACGAGCTGGCTGCCGGCGTATGAACACGGGCACGTGGTGAGCTGGACGCTGGACTTTATGCGTCGGCGCGGCGAAGGGTTCCCTGGAGCGATGGAGTTCCTGATCGCATCCGCGGTTCTGGAATTACGGAAATCCGTGGAGACCATCTCGCTCTCCGGTTCGCCGCTGGCCCAGGATTCGTCTGTTCCCGGGGGCAGCGGACGCGAGCAGGAGACTCAGGTGCTGTCCGGCATCCTTGACGTCGTGGGCCGGGCGCTGGAACCGATCTATGGATTCAGGTCTCTGGCGACGTTCAAGTCACGCTTCAAGCCCCAGTACAGAACCCTATATCTTTATTACCAGGATCCGCTGCAGTTGCCCGCCATAGGCCGCGCCCTGAGCCGTGCTTATCTGCCGGGACTTTCAATTCGGCAAAGCGCGCGCTTGCTGAGGACGCTCGTGCGCTAGAAAAATGAATGCCAACCCGCTTGTGCGCCATTTGTGACAATGGCGTGGCGGCCTCTGCAATTGCTGAGCAGCGCAATAAATGATCCCCGGTATTTGAATACCAGGGATCATTTATTAGTGCTGCCAGCGGCAGCGTACGCAGAAAGGCTTACTAAACCAGCGTTACACCGGTGGCCTGCGGGCCCTTGGCGCCCTGACCGATTTCGAACTGAACGCGCTGGTTCTCGTCGAGGGTCTTGAAGCCGCCGGTCTGGATCTCAGAGTAGTGAACGAAGACATCGCCATCGGAGTCGTCCGGGGTGATGAAGCCGAAGCCCTTTTCAGCGTTGAACCACTTGACGGTTCCCTGTGCCATTTATTTCTCCTCATAATGGAACTTTTTAAGGCCAGCACACCTCGTACTGGTCTTGGTTACTCCGCGAGAAGATTCCTGGCATGCACCCCGGTTAGACCGGAAATGCGTTGCAGGAGCTTCGCGCTCGCAACATGTCTTGCGAGCATGAAAAACACCTACACAAAGACTGATCTAAGAATTCCATGACGTCACGGTCTGGTCAACGGTCAAAACGGGGATTAAGGCAAAATTTGGTCAAATCCAAAGTGAACAGCCCATCACCGGGCGCTACTTCCCGTGTGCCAGCCGCCAGCGCACGTCAGAAGAGCCGCGACTCTATGTCGTCCACTCCGCGCATGGCGTCATAGTCGAGGGTGATGCAGTCTATTCCCCGGTCGGCGGCAAGGACCCGGGCTTGCGGCTTGATCTGCTGCGCGGCGAAGATTCCCCGGACCGGTGCCAGCAGCGGATCGCGGTTCAGCAGCTCCAGATACCTGGTCAACTGTTCCACGCCGTCGATGTCTCCGCGGCGCTTCAGTTCGATGGCTACAGTGGAGCCGTCGGCATCCCTCGCAAGGATGTCCACGGGGCCGATGGCGGTGAAGTACTCGCGTCGAATGAGGGAGAATCCTTCGCCGAGCGTCTCGATCTGCTCGGCAAGCAGCCGCTGCAGGTCGGCCTCAACGCCGTCCTTGATCAGTCCCGGGTCCTGGCCGAGCTCATGTGACGTGTCGTGAAGCTGTTCGTGGATGTTGATGATCAGCCTGTCGTCAGTCTTGGCAGACTGCACCGTCCACTGTTCAACCACGCCGACCTCGATCTCTGCCTCCTCCGGCGTGGAAACACGCAGGATGGCGGGCGGGCTCATCCAGTTCAGCGGCTTGTAGGAGCCGCCGTCGGAATGCACCAGCACCGAGCCGTCCGCCTTCACCAGGAGAAGCCTGGTGGCGAGGGGCAGATGGGCTTTGAGCCGGCCAACATAATCAACGGAGCAACGGGCTATGACAAGACGCACGCCGTACACACTACCCCGTCCGCATCACCTCTCCGGCACCGTCTGTCCTGCGCCTGGCAGGGGAGGGGCCTGGCAGGGGAGCCCGCTGGGGCAGAATGGAAGCATGCCGCGTTCGAACCGTCCCCGCCGTTCCTCAGCACGGCGGCCGCCGTCCGGAAAAGCCGGCGGCAAGCATGGCTCGGGACCTGTCCCTGAACTCGACCTCGAGAGGGCCCGCGCCGGGGTGGCCCGGCGTGAGAGTGCACCGGACGGCGAGTGGATGGTCCGCTCCATGACTGCCCGCAAGGCCGAGAAAGCGTATATCTGCCCTGGCTGCTCCACTGCTGTTCTGCCGGGAGTCGCCCATCTCGTGGTCTGGGCCGATGACCACCTGTTCGGCGCTGCTGCCGGACTGGCCGAGCGCCGCCACTGGCACACCAACTGCTGGACGTCGCGCAACTTCCGTTACCGCTGACTAAGCTGATATGCATGACTTTTGACCCGTCGTCGTACGTTTTCAACCAGCCGTCAGAGGCAACTGCCATCCGTGCGTCCACTGTCCTTCCGGCCCGCCGCGAGAACATCGAGATCCGTACCGGGGATGGCCACACCCTGGTGGGTGAGCTCGCCCTGCCGGAGTCGGGGGAAATCAGCGCCACCCTGATTACGCTGCATCCGCTGCCGACTCATGGCGGTTTCATGGATTCCCATGTTTACCGGAAGGCCTCTTACCGGTTGCCGGCGCTGGCCGGCGTGGCGGTGCTGCGCTTCAACACCCGCGGGACATCGTCTCCGCGGGGCACCAGCGACGGCGCCTTCGAGGAGGGTATCGGCGAGCGGTACGACGTCGAGGCAGCAGTTCGCTTCGCTGTTGAGCGGGGTCTTCCCAACAGGTGGTTGGTCGGCTGGTCCTTCGGCACGGAACTCGCCCTCATGTACGGTGCCGTTGACCCCGTCGCTTCCCAGGTGGAGGGCGCCATCCTGCTGTCGCCCCCGCTGCACCGCGCCACGGATGACCACCTGCGCCAGTGGGCCGCCTCGGGCAAGCCGCTTACTGTCCTTGTTCCCGAACACGACGACTATCTTCGGCCGGCTGCCGCAGCGGAACGCTTCAGCCTGGTGCCGCAGGCACGGGTGGTGGGGGTCGACGGCGCCAAGCACCTTTGGGTGGGGGAGAAGCAGGCCGCGCGGGTGCTGAACGAAATCGTCGACGACGTGACGCGCCAGGGTTCGGGCGCGGCAGGGCTTGCGCAGGAATGGAGGGGGCCGGTGGCCTCGGCCACCGCCTGACGGGAACCTGCACCGTCGCTTTGGTGCGCCCGTACCAAATCCCGTTCTAGTGGTTGTCCTGCCGGACGATGTAGATCTCCTTGACCAGGAGCAGAACGGCGGCCGCCGTGGGGATGGCGATCAGTGCTCCGAGGACTCCCAAAAGGCTGCCGCCGGCAATCACCGAGATCACGGCCACCGCGCCCGGCACCGCGACGGCCTTCTGCATGATGCGGGGCGAGATGAAGTACGCCTCGAACTGCAGGTAGGCGAAGTAGCAGATGGCATAGGCAACAGCCGGCTGCCAGCCCAACGTCAGGGTAATGAGGATGACCACGACCCCGGCGATCAGTCCACCGACCAGGGGGATGAAGGCCAGCAGGGCCACGACGAAGGCGAGCAGCACGGCGAACGGTACGCCGATGATGGTCATGACGATGAAGGCGAAGGTGGCATTCAGGAGTGCCACAACGGCCTGTCCGATCACGTAGTTACCCACGGAACGGCTGATCTCCTCAGACAGGGCTTCGACCCGGGCGCGGCGGGAGCGCGGGGCGAGCCGGTAGCCCCATTTCTTCATCGCCGGCAGTGCGGCCAGGAAGTACAGGCTGAGCACCAGAACGATCAGTGTGCCGAAGAGGCCATTGGCGACTGTGGAGCCGAAGCCCACCACACCGCCGAAGATGCCGCCCAGGGCCTCCGGGTTCTTGACGAACTTGTCCAGTTCCGCATTGATGCGCTCGCGGACTCCGAACTGGCTGTCCAGGCTGCGGAAGAATTCCGAGTCGATGAAGTCCCGGACCCACACAGGGGCCTGCTGAACCAGTTCCGTGACCTGCTCCACAATCGTGGGAATGAGTGTGGCAAAGAAACCGACGACGGCGGTGACCAGCACTGATACGGACACGAGGATTCCGGCCGGCCTGGGAATTTTCCGCGTTTCCAGCCAGCGCACGACAGGATCGAGCCCCAGTGCGATGAACAATGCCGCGACAATCCAGAGGAGAAGCTGCGTGTTGTTGGAACCGATCCAGTACACCAGGAGGGCAAGGCCTACGCCGACAGTGAGCATGAAGCCGAGGTACAAGGGGTGCTGGGCGGAAATCCGGGGGCCTGGTGCACCGAACCGCTCTGCCTCATCCGCGTCCTGGCTTTGGGTTTCGAACCTGTCCAGCTGCTCCGGCGGCATTTCGAACCGCAGCCGGGGCTGCGCACCGGGAAGCGGCTGGCGCAGCCGCTTCAGCACGGACCCGATTGCGGCGGCGCGGACGTTCCGCCGGAGCTGTTGCGCGGCGTGATGCTGCGGAGCCTCGTCGGACGCCGCCGTTTGCGGGGCGGCCGGAGGGTGCTGGGCCGCTGGGGACTGCCGGGCTTCGTCCGCGTTGTCCGGGGAGGTGGCGTCGGGCAGGTTTTCCGGGCCGCGAGTGGACGGATCCCTGTGTTCAGTCACTGCTTTTGATGCCTTTTCGGTCAGTGGTGCCGCGGCTTCGGGCCGCATGTGATGATCATCGCAAACACTATCAGCAGCCCTGTGGATAAGCCGGATATGCGCTGCCAAAAGGGCCCGGCGGGGCCCCCTTCCACGACCCGGACTCAGGGATTGGTAACGAAACGGTTACTATTGAAGGCAAACCCCCGCTGATGATAGGACTCCTTTGCGTTTCAAGACTGCAGTTGCACTCGTGCTGCTCGGCCTCCTGACACTGCTTGCCGGGATCGGACAGAAGACGGTGTGGGCTCCCGCCGAGACCGTGACGGCTACCGCTCCCTCCAATGCTGAAGCCGCACCCCTGACCGTTATCGACCAGAAGCTCCGGACCGTCGAGGGCGGAACGGTGACCCTCAAGGTCAAGGGTGAGGGGAACTTCCTCCTCGCCGCAGGCCGCCCTGACGACGTCGCCGCCTGGGTGGGCAAGACGGCGCACAACACCGTATCCGGGCTGTCCGAGGACAAGAAGTCCCTGCAGGTGGAACGCACGGACGGCGAGGCCACCGCGCCGTCGCCCGCCGGATCCGACCTGTGGGTGTCGAGTGAAAACGCCAGCGGGGAACTGGACTACACCTGGACAGCGCCGGCTGACGGTGAGTGGTCGCTGCTGCTGGCCTCCGACGGCACGAAGCCCGCACCGTCGTCGATCGAGATGACCTTCCCGAACGACACCTCCACGCCGTGGGCTGTTCCTCTTATGGTGATCGGGGCGCTGCTGATGCTTGCCGGCCTGGCGCTGCTGGTCCTCAAGCCCGGACGCGGGAAGTCCGGTCGTGGAACCCCCGGGTCAGGCGGCCAGGGCGGCGCCAGGGCGGCACTCGGCAGCCTCTTCGCCAAGCGGGCCGTGGCCCCGGCGAAATCCGGAACCCCGGCGAAATCCGGAAGCGGCTCCTCCCGCCTCAGCATCCTCGTGGCCGCCTCGACCGCCGCGCTTCTTGCCGGGACCGGTGCTGCAGCCAACGCCAGCCAGTCTCCTGAGCCTGCTGCCACCAGCGGTGCGGCGTCGCCCGCCGCTGCCTCCGGTGATGCTCCTGTCCTCCTGGACGCACAGTTCCGCAGGATCCTCGAACAGGTGGCCAGCGCCACCGCCGCCGGTGACGCCGCAAAGGATGCCAAGAAGCTGGCAACCCGCGTGGCCGGAACCGAGCTGCAGGTACGCACGCAGAACTACAAGATCCGCTCCCGCGTGGCTTCCTACGATGCGCGCATGCCGGTCCGCGCCACCAAGCTGCTCACCACGGTCGTCACGGACAAGCGCGAGTGGCCGCGCCAGGTCCTGGCTGTCACGCAGGGTGAGGGCAATGTGGTGCCTCAGCTGCTGACCCTGACCCAGAAGTCGCCGCGGGAAAACTACAAGCTCGTGGGCACCAGCCCGCTCCAGCCCGGGACCACGTTCCCCTCCATCGCCCGGAACGGCACCGAGTCTCTGGCTCCCGGCGACAAGTCGGGTCTGCTGTACAGCGGCCAGGAAGCCCTTACGGGCCTCGCCGACCGCCTGTCCAAGGAGAACTCCACCTTCAAGAGCAAGCTGGTCGAGGGAGCGTCCTCGCCCTACATCGCCGACACGCTGTCCTACCAGGCCGACGTGGTGAAGACCGGTGTTAACGGCAAGTTCGTGTTTGCCCACAAGGTGCAGCCGGACAGCACCGTGGTCTTCCGCACCTCCGATGGCGGTGCCCTGGTGCTCGGCCGCCTGACGTTCAACTTCGACGGCACGCCGAAGTCCGAAGGTGACAAGCTGACCATCGGAAATGACGCCGCGGTCCTCGCGGGCGGCAAGGAGACCACCACGGGCATGGTGCTGAACTTCGCCGAATCCGTGGCCGTTTACGTTCCGCCGACAGGGTCGAAGGACCCGATGAAGCTCGTGGCCGCCACCCGCGGACTCGTCGGAGCCAGCTTCAAGTAACCGGTCAACGCAGAGAGCACCCCGCCGCGGCGGGGTGCTCTCTGCGTTAACGGCTCCTCCTGCGGCAGCGGGAGTGGCTAGAGTGGAGGCTATGAGTTCGCCAGCTTCCCGACCTGTCCCTCCAGCCGCCGCAAGCCAGCTCAACCTCCGCGGCGCCGTCGACCTTTCCGCCCTAAAGCAGCGCCAGGCGCCGCCCGCTCCCCCGGCAGGAGGCCCTGCCGGGGCAGGGGAGCCCGGTGCCGTGCCGGGTACGGTGCCTGCGGCTGGACCTGAGGCCCCTGCCCTCCGTGTGGAGGTCACGGAGGCCAATTTCCAGGATCTCGTCCAGCTGTCGGCGCAGGTGCCGGTGGTGTTCGCACTATGGGCGCCGTACTCGCCTGAATCGGCGGGCGTGCTCGATGCGCTGGAACGGATGGTGGAAAGTTACGCCGGCCGGCTGGTGCTCGGCACGGTGGACATCGACGTCTTCCCCCAGCTCGCCCAGGCGTTCCAGGTCCAGGCCGTGCCCACAGCGGTGGCCGTACTGAAGGGCCAGCCGGTGCCGCTCTTCCAGGGCGGTGCCGATGAACAGCAGATCCGCGCACTGCTCGATGAACTGCTCAAGGTTGCGGCTGCCAACGGCGTGACCGGCAACGTCGGGGGAGCAGCCCCGGCCGAGCCAGGTCCCGCGCCGCTGCCGCCGCTGCACCAGGCCGCTTACGACGCCATCGAGGCGGGCGATTATGCTGCTGCCGCCGAGGCCTACCGCCAAGCGCTGGCCGAGATGCCCACTGACGCCGAGGCCAAGGCGGGCCTGGCGCAAGTCGGGCTGATGGGCCGGTTGCAGAAGCTCTCGGGGCCGGACGGTGAGGCCCTCCGGCAGGTCGCGGCGAACGAGCCGGACAACCTGGATGCCCAGCTGGGGGTCGCCGACCTTGACGTTGCCGGCGGACACGTGGAGGACGCCCTCAACCGGGTTGTTGCCTTCATCGGACGGAACTTCGGCCCCGAGCGCGAGACCGCCCGCGTGCGGCTGCTCGAGCTGTTTGAGGTCGTGGGAACCTCTGATCCGCGCGTGGCGAAGGCCCGGCAGGCCCTGGCGAGGGTGCTCTTCTAGTGGCGGTGCCGGCCCTTTTCGCGCCGCTGTCCCTCCGCTCACTGCAGGTGCAGCACCGTGGCTGGGTTTCCCCCATGTGCCAGTACAGCTGCGATCCCGACGTCTCGCCGGGTGTGCCGAATGACTGGCACCTGATGCACCTCGGCTCCTTCGCCACCGGGGGAGCGGCCCTGATCCTCACGGAAGCGGCAGCCGTGAACGCGGCCGGGCGGATCAGTCCCCGCGATGCCGGGCTCTACAACGGGGAGCAGGCAGAGGCCTGGGAGCGCATCGTCAGCTTCGTGCACCGGCACGGAGTGGCCGACGCCAAGATCGGCGTCCAGCTCGCCCACGCGGGCAGGAAGGCTTCCACGTACTGGCCTTTCGCCGGGAAGAAGGGGTCCGTGCCCGCTTCCGACGGCGGCTGGGACACCGTGGGGCCGGGCACCTCCGCTTTTGACAGTTATGCTGCACCGTCTGCCATGACGGAGGACGACATCCGGGGCGTCATCCGTGATTTTGCCGAAGCCGCCGCGAGGGCGGTCGAGGCCGGTTTCGACACAGTGGAGATCCACGGTGCCCACGGCTACCTGCTGCACCAGTTCCAAAGCCCTCTGGTCAACGACCGCACCGATGTGTGGGGAGGCGACGCCGCGGGCAGGAACCGGCTGATGCTCGCCGTGGTCGACGCCGTGCGTGCGGTGATCCCGGATGCCATGCCGCTGCTCCTGAGGATTTCCGCCACGGACTGGGCTGCGGGCGGAATCGGCATCGAGGACTCTGTGCTCCTGGCCGCGCAGGCCGCCGAACACGGCGTTGACCTCGTCGACGTCTCCAGCGGCGGAGCGGTGGCACACCAGCAGATCCAGCCGGGTCCCGGGTACCAGACGGGGTTCGCCGCCCGCATCCGCCGTGAAGCGGGTATCGCCACCGGAACGGTCGGACTGCTGACCTCCCCCGGGCAGGCGGAGCATGTGGTGGCCACAGGACAGGCCGACGGCGTCTTCATCGCCAGGGCGGCCCTGCGGGACCCGCATTGGTGGCTGCGGGCAGCCTTCGAACTGGGCCACGACCTGAAGTGGGCTCCCCAGTACGAGCGGGCTGTGCCCCGGCGCAGCTTCTGACGAACCTTGTTGATCCGGGGATCCCGCATCGGCGGCGGCGCGGCTAGGGTTGGTTCATGAGTGTTCCTGCCGCGGCATTGTCCATGAGGGGCCTTGCCAAGCGCTTCGGTGGCAAAATCGCCGTCGACGGCCTCAGCCTGGAAGTTCCCGCGGGCTCCTTCTTCGGAATTGTCGGGCCCAACGGTGCCGGCAAGACAACCACGCTGTCTATGGCGACAGGCCTGCTGCGGCCCGACTTCGGCACAGCCGTGGTGCACGGCGTGGACGTCTGGGCCCGTCCCTTGGACGCGAAGAAACTGCTGGGCATCCTGCCGGACGGCGTCCGGCTCTTTGACCGGCTTACCGGCGAACAGCTTGTCACGTACGCAGGGCTGCTCCGGGGCATGGACAAGGCAGTGGTCGCTTCCCGTGTGACCGAGCTGCTGGCTGCCCTGGACCTGAGCCCGGACGCCGGAACTCTGGTGGTCGACTATTCCGCGGGCATGACCAAGAAGATCGCGCTGGCCTCGGCTCTGATCCACGCGCCGAAAGTGCTGGTGCTGGACGAGCCCTTTGAATCGGTGGACCCGGTGTCGGCAGCGAATATCCGCGACATCCTCGTCCGCTATGTTGCTACCGGCGGGACCGTGATCGTGTCCAGCCACGTCATGGACCTGGTGCAGCGGATGTGTGACCACGTGGCCGTGGTCGCCAGCGGAAGGCTCCTCGCCGCAGGAACAGTGGCGGAGGTCCGCGGCGGCGTCAGCCTCGAAGAACGCTTCGTGCAGCTGGTGGGAGGAAGGGTTCAGACCGAGGGGCTTGAATGGTTGCGCACCTTCTGAGGCTGAAGCTCACCCTGCTGCGGAACGGCCTGCGGCGAAGTCCCCTGCAGGTGATCGGCCTCGCAATCGGCGGGCTGTACGCCCTGGGCATCGTGGGAACCTGCGCGGCCGCCCTGTTGTTTCTTCGACAGGAAGATCCTCTCCTTGCCCAGACGGTTGTGGTGCTCGGGGGAGCTGCAACCTTGCTTGGCTGGGGGCTTGTGCCGGTGGTTGCGGCCGCGGCGGACATGACGCTGGACCCTGCCCGGTTCGCCACGTCGGCCATCCCCATGCCCCAGCTGCTGGCAGGTCTCGCGCTCGGCGGGCTGATCGGGATTCCCGGACTGGCCACGGCCCTGGTGGCCTTGGCCACCGTGGGCACCTGGTGGAGGGGCGTGCTGCCCGCCGCAGGAGCCCTGGTTGGAGCCGTTCTGGCGGTGCTGAGCTGCATCATGCTGTCCAAGGTGGTCACCACAGCAACGGCCAGCCTCGCTGCATCGCGGCGCTTCAAAGATGCCAGCGGTCTGGCCTTCATGGTGCCCCTCGTCCTGTTGGGTCCCATCGTGGCAGGAATCGGCCAGGGCGTCTCAGAATCAGTCGGCTTCCTCACCGAACTTGCCCGCGCTCTCTCATGGACACCGTTGGGGGCGGCCTGGTCGCTCGGCGGCGAGCTTGCCGCGGGCCGGTCCCTGGATGCCCTCCTGAAGCTCCTCATTGCCGCCGCCACGCTTGCCGGCCTTACCTGGTGCTGGAAGCTGCTGCTCGAGCGCGCCTTGGTAACCCCGCCCTACTCCGGAAGCGGCCGGAGGTCAGGAGGCCGGATCGGGCTCTTCGCCCTGTTCCCTGCCACGCCGACCGGTGCCATTGCTGCCCGTTCACTGACGTACTGGTTCAGGGACCCACGGTACTCCGGATCCCTCGTGGCCGTTCCGCTGCTGCCGGCGTTGCTCGTGTTTCAGGGTAGCCAGACCGGAGACTTCAGCATCGTCGTGATCGCCGGACCGCTGACCGCCTTTCTGCTTGCCTGGTCCATCTCTGCGGACGTGTCCTACGACAACACCGCCTTCGCCCTGCATCTTGCCGCAGGAGTCCGCGGAGTGCATGACCGGCTGGGCAGGGCCATTGCCTGCCTCATCTTTGCGCTGCCAACCGTGCTGGTCCTGGCCGCGGGGCCCTTCTTCCTGACAGGGGATTGGGCGTGGCTTCCGTCCGTCCTGGGGCTGTCGCTCGGAATCCTGTTCACCGGCCTTGGGCTCGCCTCAGTGGTTTCGGCAAGGTACACCACCGCGGTGCCCCTGCCCGGTGACAGCCCCTTCAAGAAACCGCCGGGCAACGTGGCCCAGACGCTCGCCGTGCAATTCGGCGGCATGGCCGTGCTGGCCGTGCTGACCTTGCCGGAAGCCGGCCTGGTCATCGCACACGCAGTCACCGGCGACCCTGTCTTCGGCTGGGTCAACCTTGTCCTCGGGCCACTGCTCGGAGCCGCCCTTCTTACCGGCGGCGTGCGGCTCGGCGGCCGGTGGCTCGATGCCCGCGCTCCGGAGCTGCTGGCGCAGCTCACGGTCAACCGGTAGCCTGCACTTCATGAGAGGCGGCGCACCGTGGAAGTCGTGATCCTTCCTGGCGGCAGGCAGATCGCCTCCGTGGCGGCCGACGCCATCCAGGCGCTCCTGCGGCACCAACCAGATTCGGTGCTGGGTCTGGCGACAGGATCCTCGCCCCTGCCCATCTACGACGAACTGGTGCAGCGGTACGAGCGGGGCCTGCTGGATTTCAGCCGTGTGCGGGGTTTCCTGCTGGATGAATACGTAGGACTGGAACCCGGCCATCCCGAGTCCTACCGCGAGGTCATCCGCAGGGACTTCGCCGGCCGGGTTAACTTCGCCCCGGAAAATGTCCACGGCCCGGACGGCAGCGCTTCTGATATTCCCGCCGCATGCCGGGCATACGAGGATGCCATCCGGGACGGCGGAGGGGTGGACCTGCAGCTCCTGGGCGTTGGGACTGACGGGCATATCGGTTTCAACGAGCCTGGCTCCTCGCTCGCGTCGCGGACACGAATCAAAACCCTCATCGAACAGACGCGCCGGGACAATGCCCGCTTTTTCCACGGGCTCGCTGACGTGCCCCACCACGTGCTGACCCAGGGGCTGGGCACCATCCTTGAATCGCGACACGCCATCCTGGTGGCGACAGGGGCGCAGAAAGCCCAGGCGGTCCACGACCTGGTCGAAGGGCCGCTGGCAGCCGTGTGCCCCGCATCTGTCCTGCAGCTGCATCCGCACGCCTCCATCCTTATCGACGAGGCGGCAGCTTCGTCACTGAAGCTCGCGGACTACTACCGGCATTCCTATGACCATAAGCCCGCCTGGCAGGAGCTGTAGGGCCGGCGGCGGCCGGCCTCACGGATGCATGCCCCGTCCGCTCCGCCTCCGCAATCACCGCTCCGGAACGGGCTAAGATGGATGGCATGACTAGCATGACGGATCCTCTCGACAACGACCCCATGCGTGAGCTCTCCGGAACCGGATCGTCCACAGCCACCATTGAGCGCGAGGAACTGCGCCAGGAAGTGGAACCGGGCGACCGTGAGCGCTTTGCGCACTACGTCCGCAAGGAAAAGATCATGGAGTCCGCGATGACCGGTGAGCCCGTCATTGCGCTGTGCGGCAAGGTCTGGACGCCCGGACGCGACCCGCAGAAATTCCCGATCTGCCCGATGTGCAAAGAGGTCTACGACGGCCTTCGCCCGGGAAATGACGGCGGCAAGGGGTCCGGCGGGGACTCAGGCAACAACAAGTAGTGACGGAGACACTCTTCGGCGGACCCACCCTGCCTCCGGCTTATCCGGAACGTGCAGCCTGGGGAACCGCCCAGAAGCTCCGTGCCTGGCAGCAGGAAGCCCTGGACCGCTATTTCAGCACCCATCCGCGGGACTTCCTGGCAGTGGCCACCCCCGGCGCCGGTAAGACGACCTTCGCCCTCCGCGTCGCTTCCATGCTCATCGAGTCCGGCGCCGTCAACCGGGTGACCATTGTTGCCCCCACTGACCACCTGAAGAGGCAGTGGGCGGACGCCGCGGCGCGCGTGGGCATTGCCATCGATCCGAACTTCAAAAACTCTGACGGCCAGCACGGCCGCGGCTTCATCGGTGTCGCGGTAACCTATGCGCAGGTGGCCAGCAAGCCGATGCTGCACCGGGCCAAAACCGAGGCAGCGCGGACGCTGGTGATCCTGGATGAGATCCACCACGGCGGCGAGGCCCTGTCCTGGGGTGACGGCCTGCGCGAGGCCTTTGATCCCGCTGTGCGGCGCCTGTCCCTGACGGGTACCCCCTTCCGCTCGGACACCTCGCCCATTCCGTTCGTGGAGTACGCGGAGGACCGTGACGGCATCAGGCGGTCGAAGGCGGACTACACCTACGGTTACGGCAACGCGCTGCGCGATCACGTGGTGCGGCCCGTCATCTTCATGGCCTACTCGGGCCAGATGCGCTGGCGGACTAGCGCAGGCGAGGAGATGGCTGCTTCCCTTGGCGAGGCGGCCGTAACCAAGGACATCACGTCACAGGCGTGGCGGACTGCCCTCAACCCGACCGGCGAGTGGATTCCTGCTGTGCTGGCCGGTGCGGACAAGCGCCTTAGTGAGGTACGCCGGTCGGTGCCTGATGCGGGCGGCCTGGTCATTGCGACGGACCACGAGGACGCGAGGGCGTATGCGGGCCAGTTGAAGAGGATCACCGGCGAGTCGCCGACGGTGATTCTGTCCGATGATGCAAAGGCCTCCAGCAAGATCGAGGAGTTCAGCGCGGGCGACAAGCGCTGGATGGTCGCCGTGCGGATGGTTTCCGAAGGCGTGGACGTCCCGCGCCTTTCGGTCGGTGTCTACGCTACGTCCACGTCCACCCCCTTGTTCTTTGCCCAGGCGGTGGGGCGCTTTGTGCGCTCCCGGAAGCGGGGTGAGACGGCCTCGGTCTTCCTGCCGTCTGTACCCCCGCTGATGGCGCTGGCCAACAGCATGGAAGCCGAACGTGACCATGCCCTGGACCGGCCGCAGAACGACGACCCGGACGGCCTGATGGACCTCGAAGAGTCCCTCATGGACGAGGCCAACCGCGAGGAAAAGGCATCCGACAGCCTGACCAAGGGCAAGTTCGAGGCCCTGGACTCGCAGGCGTCCTTCGACCGCGTGCTCTTCGACGGCGGCGAGTTCGGAACGGGAGGCGACATCGGATCCGAGGACGAACTCGACTTCCTCGGCATCCCGGGCCTGCTGGACGCCGAGCAGGTGGGCATGCTGCTGCGCCAGCGCCAGCACGAGCAGCAGGGCCGGAAGAAGCGCCAGAGCCCGGCAGCGGCGCCAGAAGCGCCCGCAGTGCCCGATCACCGGATGCTGATGGACCTGCGGAACGAGCTCGCCAAGAACGTGGCCGCCTGGTCCGCCCGGACGGGAACACCGCACGGCGTGGTCCACACAAAGCTGCGCACGGTCTGCGGTGGCCCGCCCGTGGCCCAGGCCAACGAGCAGCAGCTGCAGTCCCGGCTCAAGAAGCTGCAGGACTGGTTCGTCGGGCGCAAGTAACGCCGGGCAGCACAGGCCGGGAGAGTTCGAAGCACGAAGGGGCGGGGCCAACATGCGGCCCCGCCCCTTCGTTGACTGCCCTGCTGCTACTCGAGGTCCACGCCGCCCAATTCCATCTCGGCGTAGGTATCATCCAGGTCGTCGGCAATGCCGGCGGTCAGGCGTTTGATCACGGTGACGGCATAGCCTGCCTGCACAGCGTCCAAGGACGTGGCCATGACGCAGTGGTCAGTGGCAAGGCCCACCACCACCACATCCTCCACGTCGTGGCTCTGCAGCCAGTCGTCCAGGCCGATCGAGTCTTCCTCGGGGGCGTAGTCCTCGTCAGACGGAGAGGGGGCGACGGGGGTAGGCAGGGCGCCGGGCTTCCGTTCCCCGGTGGGCACGGCGTCCTCGGGCGCAAGCAGGCCTTCGAAGCCGGAGTAGGCGGCGGCGTACAGCCCCTTATGGAAGTACGCCTGGATGTGTTCGGTGTCGAGGTCCGGATGAAGCTCAGCGCCGGGCGATCCCGCGATGCAGTGCGGCGGCCAGCTGTCCTTGAAGTCGGGCGACTCCGAGAAGTGCGTGCCGGGATCGATGTGCCAGTCCTGCGTGGCCACGATGTGGTCGAACTGGCCGTGGTGCGTTTCGACGTACTCGCTGATCGCCCCGGCCACCGCCGCCCCGCCGTCGACCGGCAGGGCGCCGCCCTCGCAGAAGTCGTTCTGGACGTCGACAATGATCAGTGCCCGTGACATCTGGTCTCCTCAGCTTTCCTCGTAAATCGTGGCAAGGGCCGGTTCGCCGCGGTGGAGGCGGTGGACGACGGGGGGCAGTTCGCCCATGGAGTCGGCGTGGCGCTGGCGGGCCCGAAGCACGCCCTCGTGTCCCGTCCAGCCCGGCAGCAGCTCACCGTTCTTGACGAACTGGTGCAGGAGCGGCCGGTCGTTGCCGTCATCCGCAGGGCGGTGGCCGACACCGATGATCTCGTGCGTGGCCACACCGTGCTCGTTGAGGCGGCGCAGGGCGTACTTGCGCCCGCCCTTGCTTGCCTTGTTCTTGGCGGCCTTGGCAACGGACACGAACTCGCCGGTCCCGTCCGTGCGGCTGACCAGCTTGTAGACCATGCTGGCCGTCGGAGCCCCGGAGCCGGTGACAAGTGAGGTACCCACGCCGTAGGCATCGACCGGCGCCGACTGCAGAGCCGCGATGGCGTATTCGTCGAGGTCGGAGGTGACCACGATGCGGGTGTTGACATTGCCCAGCTCGTCGAGCAGCTGCCGGACCCATTGGGCCTGCTCCACCAGGTCACCCGAGTCCAGGCGGACGGCCCCCAACTCGTTCCCAGCGATCTCCACGGCCGTACGGACGGCGGTTTCGACGTCGTACGTATCCACGAGGAGCGAGGTTCCGGTCCCCAGCGAGGCGACCTGCGCCTCGAACGCCTCGCGTTCGCTGTCATGCAGCAGCGTAAAGGAATGGGCAGCGGTGCCCACGGTCTTGATGCCGTAGCGCAGTCCCGCTTCCAGGTTTGAGGTGCTGTCAAAGCCGGCGATGACCGCTGCGCGCGCTGCAGCGGTGGCCGATTCCTCCTGGGTGCGCCTGGACCCCATCTCGATGCAGGGCCGGGTACCGGCAGCCGTGACCATCCTCGAGGCCGCGGAGGCGATGGCGCTGTCGTGGTTCAGCACCGACAGAATGTAGGTCTCCAGGACGCAGGCCTCAGCGAACGTTGCTTCCACGATCAGGATGGGGGAGTTGGGGAAGTAGGCTTCGCCCTCGGCGTATCCCCAGATATCCCCGGTGAAACGGAAATCCGCCAGGTAGTCGACTGTTTCCCGGTTGACCACTCCGGACCGGCCAAGGAATTCCAGCTCAGCCTCGCCGAAGCGGAACGCAGCGATTCCCTCCAGAAGACGGCCCGTGCCGCCGACAATCCCATAGCGCCGGCCGTCGGGAAGCCTGCGGGCGAAAGCCTCAAAGACCGAATTACGGTGCGCGGCGCCGGAATGGAGCGCGGCCTGCAGCATGGTCAGTTCGTAGTGATCAGTGAACAGGGACGTGCGGGGCTGGGTCCAGCCGGCATTGGTACTCACAAAATCACTCTAGTCCCCACCGGCTCCCACGTCTCGCTTCGCTTCGCCGCGGGGGCCCTCGCCGGCGTGGGCCCAGCATCGCCATAGAATGGACAGATGACCCTAAGCGTTGCGCTCGGCCCTGACACCCAGGAGGGCACCCAGACCGGAACAGCGGTGTCCACCGACGCCCTGACCGCTCCGGACATCCCCTGGAACCTCGTGATCTGGAACGATCCCGTCAATTTGATGAGCTACGTCAGCTACGTTTTCCAGAGTTATTTCGGGTATTCGGAAACCAAGGCGAACAAGCTGATGATGGAGGTCCACAAGAAGGGCCGGTCCATTGTTGCCCACGGCAGCAAGGAACAGGTGGAGCAGCACGCCGTCGCCATGCACGGCTACGGCCTCTGGGCAACGGTTGAGAAGGCCGCCGGCGGAGACAACGGGGGCGGCAAGAACGGCCCGGGCAAGGGCAAGGGAAAACGTGGCTAAGGCTTTCAAATTCGGCATCAAGGGCATCACCGGTTTCCTGGAACCTGCCGAGCGGGAGCTGCTGCGCGGACTCTTCAACGACGTCATCTCGATGCTGGAGCCGGCTGACCGCGGAACGCAGGATCCGCTGTCCGCCATGATCGGGCTCGACATGGACGTCCGGGAACCGACGGACCGCGCGCTGCGCAGGCTGCTGCCGAACGCCGTGAAGGACGACGGCGCCGCGTCCCTTGAGTTCCGCCAGCTCACCGAGCGCTCGCTCCGGGAAAGCAAAATCGGCGCGCTGCGCGCGGCCTCCATGGACCTTGACAGGGACGAGCTGGTGCTGACCGCCGCCGATGCGCGGCACTGGTCCACCGCGCTGAATGATGTCCGCCTTGTCCTGGCCGAACGGCTCGACATCCGCGACGAGGCCGACGCCGACCACGTCCACCAGATGCAGGACTGGTCCCAGGCCGAGGACGTCGAAAGCTACCTGGCCCTCGTCTACAACTTCACCACCTGGCTGCAGGAGTCGCTCGTCCAGGCCATGCTGCAGGCCCTGGAATCCCGTCCCTGACCTCATCTTCGGGCGCTCAGATCGCCGGGCTCCTCCACGTGTGAGCCTGCGCCCGGGTTCCCAAATGTGACAAATTCGACATGAGGCGGACACCACAAGTGATGGCCGCGCCTACCGGGAAGACCTATCCTCGAATAATCATGACTTCAGCATCGAGCACGGATCCGGCAGCCGGACCTGCGGCGGATTCCGCAACGACCATGGACGGCGAACTGGGATCGCTGCCGATCGGGGTCTTTGATTCGGGTGTCGGCGGACTGACGGTGGCGCGGTCCATCATCGACCAGCTTCCCAACGAATCGATCCTCTACGTCGGGGACACCGCCCATGGGCCGTATGGCCCGCTCCCCATCGCCGAGGTGCGCGCCAACGCCCTGGGCGTCATGGATGAACTGGTGGATTCCGGCGTCAAGCTTCTGACCATCGCCTGCAACTCGGCCTCCGCCGCCGTGCTGCGCGACGCCCGGGAGCGATACACTGCCCGCTACGGGATTCCCGTGATTGAAGTGATCCAGCCCGCGGTCCGGCGCGCTGTGGCAGCCACCCGCACCGGCCGGATCGGAGTGATCGGAACGTCCGCCACCGTCGGTTCCCGTGCCTACGAGGACACCTTTGCCGCTGCCCCGGACCTGGCGATCACCTCCGTGGCCTGCCCGGCTTTCGTGAGCTACGTGGAGGCCGGCATCACGACAGGTCCTGAACTGTTGGCCGTGGCGGGGGAGTACCTCGAGCCGCTGAAGGCCGCGGGGGTGGACACCGTGGTGCTCGGCTGCACGCATTACCCCCTGCTGACCGGCGTCATTTCCTATGTCATGGGCGAGGATGTCACTCTCGTCTCCAGCGCGGAGGAAACGGCCAAGGACGTGTACCGCGCCCTCGCAAGCCGCGGCCTGGAGCGCACTGCTGCCGCCCCGCCGGAGCACAGCTTCATTGCCACCGGCGACGCCGACCAGTTCGAGGCCCTGGCCCGCCGATTCCTCGGGCCCGAGGTCCTCAGCGTCAAACATGTGGACCACGTTGCTGCCCAGTACCCCACCGGGAGCCTGGCCCGCATCACCCCTGAAATGATTGCCGCGGCGCAGCGCGCGGCTACCCGGCCGCGCATTTCAAACTTTGTTGGGCAAGGCGCCTCCGCCGGCTTGTCGTCCGGGGGCTCCCTCCTGTGAAACTCACCATCGTCGGATGCACCGGATCCTTCCCGGGCCCGGGTTCGCCTGCGTCTTGCTACCTGCTGACCGCCCATGACGGCGAACGCACCTGGAAAGTTGTCATGGACCTTGGCAGCGGTGCCCTCGGAGCCATCCAGCGGTACACGGACCTCGAGGACATAGACGCGATCTTCCTCACCCACCTGCACCCGGACCACTGCATGGACCTGTGCGGCCTGCACGTGGCCGTGCGCTGGAAGCCCGGCGGCTGGGACCGTGGCAGGATCCCGGTCTGGGGCCCGGCCGCCACGGCCGACAGGATGGCCACCGCCTACGGCCTCGACCTGGATCCGGGCATGCACGAGGAATTCGACTTCACCAACTGGACCGAGCGCCAGTCCGTGACGGTGGGGCCATATACCGTGACCCCGTTCGCCGTGAACCATCCCGTGGAGGAGGCGTACGCGCTGCGCGTGGAGGTGACGGAGCCGGGTCCGGACGGAGCGGCCGTGACACGGGTACTGACCTACTCCGGTGACACCGACTCATGCCGCGGACTGGAAGAGGCCGCCAAGGACTCTGACCTGTTCCTCTGCGAAGCAGCCTTCGAGGAGGGCCGGGACGACGGCATCAAGGATGTCCACCTGACAGGGAAGAGGGCAGGCGAAGCGGCAGCGGTGGCCGGTGCCCGCCGCCTGCTGCTCACGCACATTCCCGTGTGGACCTCCCCGACAAAGGTGATGGCCGAGGCACGTCCCGCTTTCGGCGGGGACGTCGCCGTCGCGGTAGCCGGGGTGCACTACACCGTCTGAGGCGGGCCAGCCGCCGTCGTAGAAGTCGATAAGCTTGAGGCATGACTTCCGAAGCAACAACAACCCCCGTCATCCGTGCCGACGGCCGTACGCCGGACCAGCTCCGTCCCATCAGCATCACGCGGGGCTGGTCCAAGCAGGCCGAAGGGTCCGCCCTGATTGAGTTCGGCAACACGCGGGTGCTGTGCACGGCGTCCCTGACCGAGGGTGTGCCGCGCTGGCTCAAGGGCGAGGGCCGCGGCTGGGTCACAGCCGAGTACGCCATGCTGCCGCGCGCCACCAACACGCGCTCGGACCGCGAATCCGTCAAGGGCAAGATCGGCGGCCGCACACACGAAATCTCACGTCTCATCGGCCGGTCCCTGCGCTCGATCATCGACACCAAGGCATTGGGCGAAAACACGATCGTGCTGGACTGCGACGTCCTGCAGGCCGACGGCGGAACCCGGACTGCCGCCATCACCGGCGCCTACGTGGCGCTCGCCGAAGCGATCCGCTTCGCCCGGGAGAACAAGATGATCGCCCGGAACGCCCAGCCCCTGATCGACACCATCGCCGCCGTGTCCGTGGGCATCATCGACGGCGTCCCCATGCTGGACCTGCCGTACATCGAGGACGTCCGGGCCGAAACGGACATGAACGTTGTGGTGACGGGGTCAGGCAAATTCGTGGAGGTTCAGGGGACCGCAGAGGGTGCCCCCTTCGACCGGGATGAGCTCAACAAGCTGCTTGACCTGGCCCTCCTGGGCACCGAGCAGCTCGCGGCCATCCAGCGCGAGACGCTGGCCGAAGCGCCGTGAGCGAAAACGGTGCACCGGCTCCCCGCCTGGTGCTCGCCACGCACAACAAGGGAAAGCTGCGGGAGCTGCGCGAACTGCTGCGCGGGCAGGTTCCCGGGCTTGACGTTGACACGCAGGTGGTGGACGCTGCCGCCGTCGGAGGTCCCGACGTCGTCGAAACCGGCGTGACCTTTGCCGAGAATTCGCTGCTCAAGGCCCGGGCCGTGGCCGAAGCCACCGGGCTGGTGGCCATTGCCGACGACTCGGGGCTCTCGGTTGACGTGCTGGGCGGCGCCCCGGGCATCTTTTCCGCCCGCTGGGCAGGACAGCACGGTGACGACGCCGCGAACCTCCGGCTGCTGCTGGCCCAGTTGGCGGACGTGCCGGATGCGCACCGCGGCGCCGCATTCGTGTGCGCGGCCGCGCTGGCAGTGCCTGCTTCTGCATCCGGTTCTGCATCCGGGAACGGGGCCCGCGAGGTGGTGGAATACGGCCAGCTCGCCGGCACGCTGCTGCGGGAGCCGCGGGGCGAGGGCGGTTTCGGCTATGACCCCATACTGCAGCCGCTCGGGCTGGACCGCAGCTGCGCCGAATTGAGCGCAGAGGAGAAGAACGCCATCAGCCACCGGGGCCAGGCGTTCCGTGCCCTGCTGCCGGCGATCGTGGACGCTCTCGCCGGCTAGCTCCTGTTTAAGCGGCCGTTCCCCGCATAAGCGTTGCCGGACAGCAACGCTTATGCGGGGAACGGCCGTTCGGCTGAAGAGCCGCTACGGAGTCTTGCGTTCCTCTTCGGGCTCGTGCTCCTCGATGAACTCCTCCACCACATCGGTCCCGTATTTCGCGGCCTGACGCTTGGCCACGAACCCGCGCGCCACTTCGATGAAGATCGGGATGACCGACAGCAGCACGATCACGATGAAGATGATGTCCAGGTTGTCGCGGACCCACGGAACCCGGTCGCCCAGCAGGTAGCCAAGGAGCGTCACGCCGCCGCCCCATAGGAGCGCACCGATGACGTTGAAGAGGAAGAACTTCCGCTTGTCCATCTGTGCGACGCCCACGATGACCGGAACAAAGGTGCGGATGATGGGAACAAAGCGGGCCAGGATCAGGGCTTTGCCGCCGTGCTTTTCGAAGAATCTGTGGGCGCTTTCCACGTTCTCGTGCTTGAACAGCCTGGAGTCCGGCTTGTTGAAGATTGCGGGGCCGGCCTTGGAACCAATGAGGTAGCCCGTCTGGTTACCGATGATCGCCGCCACGATGATGAGCGCCGCGAAGAGCCAGATGTTGAACTTGATCGTGTCCGTTGCGACCAGCAGGCCTGCGGTGAACAGCAACGAGTCGCCCGGAAGGAAGAACCCGACCAGCAGGCCGGTTTCGGCGAAGATGATCCCGCAGACCAGCAGCACCACCCACGGTGCAAGGGCGGGATCCGCGAGGAATACCTGGGGGTTAAGCCAGTCGGGAAGGAACGAGGCCAGCTGCGGCTGGACCGGTCCGGCTCCTCCCAACATGGGCACGGCAAAGTCGCTGATGGCATTAAGGTTCACCATCCAAGGGTACTTGAACGTCCCGCGGCTCCTGCGGCGCTACAGTTGACCCCGTGGGTTTGGATTTTACGGCGATCGACTTCGAGACCGCCAACGGATTTCGCGGGTCACCGTGCGCCGTTGGCCTCACCAAGGTCCGCGGGGGTGCGATCGTCGAGGAGGCCTCATGGCTCATGCGCCCGCCGGAAAACCACGACACGTTCGATTACCACAACGTGCGGATCCACGGCATCCGGGCCGAACACGTCGCGGCCCGGCCCCGCTTCGGGGAGCTGTTTCCAGAGATCGGGGCCTTCATTGGGGACGACGTTGTGGCAGCGCACAATGCAGCCTTCGACCTGGGCGTCATCCGTTCAGGACTCGAGGTCTCGGGCCTTCCCGGGCCCGCCTACGACTATGTCTGCACCGTGATGCTGTCCCGGCGCTGCTACTCGCTGGTCTCCAACTCCCTGCCCTTTGCCGCTGAAGAGGCCGGCGTGCCCCTGGTCAACCACCACGATGCCGCCGAGGACGCGCGGGCCTGTGCCGGCATTTTGATCGACATCGCCGCCCGCAACCGCGCCAACAGCATCGCGGAGCTCTACCTCTCACTTGGGCTGGCGATACCCCGGCAACAGGCCTTTCACCCGGACCGCGATGAACTGTCCAAGGCAACCCTCACTGCCCTGGCTGCCGTTGGGGAGACCCGCGCTGCGCAGCCCTTTCGCAGCGGCTGGCCGGAGGAGGGGGAGAACCCCGCACCCAGCCCGGACGCTGAGCCGGGAAATCCGCTGTACGGGCAGACAGTGGTGTTCACCGGCCAGCTGGGTATTCCGCGCCCGGAGGCGAAGATCCGTTCCGCTGAGATGGGAGCACGTCCCGAAAGCCGCGTCACGGCCCGGACCAGCGTGCTCGTGGTGGGTGATGGGTTCGACGCCCGCGACCTGAGGTCCGGCCGGCTGACAGGCAAAGCCCAGAGGGTGCTTGAGCTGCACGAGCGGGGCCAGTCGATCGAGGTCCTTTCCGAAGGCGAATTCCTGCAGATGATCGGCGGGACGGCCTCCGGCGGAGTTCATCTGAGGCAACAAAGCTTCCCTGCGGCGGTCCTGCACTCCTAGCCTTGCTGCATGAGCAGCCCGCACAAGTCACCCGGTTCCGCGTCGACGCAACAGCGCGGGATCGACTGGGGCGCCGTGTTCGCCTTTCCGAATCCGGTGAACGAATACGCTGCCCGGATCACGGCCGGCCTCGTGGTACTGCTTGCCGCTGCGACGTTCCTGGCCGGTTCCGGCCTGGGCCTGGCAGTGATCGCTGCAGGGTTCTGGCTCCGGGTGCTTTTCGGCCCCAGGATCTCCCCGCTGGCCCTGCTCTCGGTCAAGGTTCTGGCCCCTCGCCTGGGCCGCGCCAAACTCGTCCCCGGACCGCCCAAGCGGTTTGCCCAGGGCATCGGAGCCGCGGTCTCCACCGGGGCGGCCGTGCTGTTCTTCGCCGGCCTCGCCCCGGCAGCCTGGGGGCTGCTGGCCGTACTGGTGGCGGCAGCATCCCTGGAAGCCTTCGCCGGCTTCTGCCTTGGCTGCACGATTTTCGGCTTCCTGCAGCGCCGGGGAATGATCCCGGAGGACGTCTGCGAGGCCTGCAACAACATTTCCCTCAGGCAGTTGTAACGGACACCAGCTGGTCCGCCATGCCGCGGATCACCTCGGGCGCTTCCAGGGCTTCGAGCCAGTCCGCCGGCAGGCAGGCTTCGCCGTAGTAGGCGCCGAGGATATTGCCGGCGATGGAGCCGGTGGAGTCGCTGTCTCCGCTGTGGTTGACCGCCACAGCGACGGCCGCCTTGAAATGCTCCACCGGCGGCAGCGGTCCCTGATCACCTTTTGCTGTCGCAAGAACCGCGTAAAGCCCGACGGCGAGTGCCTCCTCAGCCACCCAGCCCTCACCCAGTTCACGGACCAGGTCTTCAGGAATGAGCAGGGCCGCCGGTTCCGGTGGAGCAGCCCCGTCCGCTAAGCGAAGGGCGGCGTCAAGACGCTCCCGGAGCTCCGGCACAACCTCGGGATCGGACCGGACATGCTCCGCGGCAGCGTGGGCCGCCGCCTGGAGGGTTCCGCCCTGGACGAGGGAGTGGATCAGCAGGCTGAATACCGCTGCGCTTTGGCGTGCCGAAGGGTGTCCGTGGGTCAGGGCAGCGGCGTCGGCACTCAGCTTGTACACCGCGTCGGCAGGAATGTGGGGTATCAGTCCGAAGGGAGCGGAACGCATCACGGTTCCGCAGCCCTTGGAATCCGGATTGACGGGGCGCTGCACGGTCCCCATCTCACCGGTGGCCAGGCCGCTGAGGCAGGCTCTGCCGGGGGAGCGGCGCTGCCGGAGCACGGGCTGCCGGTCTATCCAGCGCGGCTGCGGCCTGGGCGCCGGCTCCGGCGCCGTCATGCCCTGGGTTTCGAGCCAGCGCAGGTAGGCCAGCCAAAGGCAGGCATTGGCGTCGGCACCGACTCCCGCGTTGGCCCACTCGAGTGCTTCCACGAGTCCGTCCACGGTGTACAGCGTCATCTGCGTGTCATCGGAAAAGTGGGCGCCGCCGTCGAGCGCTGCGAAGTCACGCAGGCCGCCAGCGCCGAAACGGTCACGGATGGCGGTGATGGAATCGAATTCGATGGCGTAGCCGAGGGAATCGCCGAGGGCGCCGCCCAGTAAACAACCGTGGATGCGGGACTTCGGGCTCGGCAAGGCCGCGGGCACTACGGGAGAATTGCTCATGCAGGTAAATTTACCCGTCCGGCGGGCCGGGGCTTCGGGAGGGTTAGATGGCGCCGTGCGGTGTGTTGTTCCTCACCGTGTTTTTCTCACCGTGGCAGTGTGTTTCCTCACCGGCATAATCTCTCTCCCCAGCGGAACGCCGCCTTTCCGCGCTGCGGAAGTGCCCGTTGTCACCGGACCGGTGGCCGTCCTCACCGAACGGGACGCACGTAGAGGCTAAGCTCAAATGCAGCAAGCGTCCAGATTCCACTGACAGTATGCAGGGGCCGACCCCGGCACGTGCAGGCGTTCCCGGCCAGTCACCTTGCGCCCACGAACAGGCGCCTCGCGCAATCAGGGCGGTGCACCCCGCAATGGCCGGCCCCATCAAACAAAGGATTCAACCATGACTGCCCGAGTGCCCGTATCCCCGACCGACGCCGAACCTTACGGGGCGGATGCCGGCTTCCGGCGCGGGCTGGTTTCCCGGCTCACGGCAGAAGCGTTTGGAACTTTGTTTTTGGTCATCGCAGGCCTGGGGGTGCCGCTGTTCACGCTTCCGCAGTCCAACCCGCTGCCCGCGGCGCTCGCCGGGGGACTGGCAGTGACGGCCTCGATGCTGGCCTTCGCCCACATTTCCGGGGGACATTTCAACCCCGCCATCACCCTGGGCAATCTCGTGGCCGGACGCCTCCGCCCGGGCCATGCCGCGGCCTACGTCCTCGCGCAGCTGGCAGGTGCCGCTGCCGGTGCGCTGGCGCTGTACGGCATCCTTCGGACTGTCCCCAGCATTCCTGATACCAGGGCAGCCTTTGACACTGTCACGGCCGGCTTCGGCGAACACTCCGTCGTTCAGACGTCAATGGCCGGCGTCCTCCTCGCCGAAGTCCTCGGTGCTGCCCTGCTGGTCGCCGTCTTCCTCGGGGCCACGGCCCGCGGCAATATCCACGCTGCAGCGGCGCCGTTCGCTGTAGGCCTGTCGCTTGCTGTGCTGCTCCAGTTCGGCCAGGCCATCGGCAACGCCCCGTATAACCCTGCCCGTGCCACGGCCTCAGCGCTGTTCAGCAACAGCTGGTCGCTGGGGCAGCTGTGGCTGTTCTGGGTGGCTCCGCTGGTGGGTGCGGCCATCGCCGGCCTCGTATCCCGTGCTGCCTCCGCCTCCGCCTCCGCCTCCGCCTCCGCCTCCGCCGCTGGCGAGGGCGAGGGGGAGGCGGCGGGTAAGGTGGCGGCCGGTGTGACTCAGGCCGGTGTGACCCAGACCGATGGCTCCGGCCGCGGCGGTCCCGACGCTGACGGTGGCAGCGATGCCGATGCCGGCAGCGACGGCGACCACCTTAAGAGCAGCAGCGACGGACCGGACAATGATGCCAGCGGCAGTCAGGCCGCTGCCGGAACGATGCCGGCTGCTCCGCGCGACGAAGCCCGCGACTTCTTCGACGGCTCCGGCAACAAGTAGAGGCCTGCCCGCACTTCGGCGGTCACCGCCAGGGCAGATCAGCTGGGCCGTCACCGCGGCCGGCAGGTACGGAGCTGCCAGACGGTGCGCCCTTCGGACGCGCCCGGTCGCGGTCGCTAAAACTGTCAGTCCCTACGGATAGCTTAAATACATGCGGTTACTCCACACTTCCGATTGGCATCTTGGCCGGTCCTTTCACGGCGTTGGCATGCTGGACGCCCAGCGCGCTTTCGTCGACCAGTTGGTCGCGCGGGTCAAGGAATTGTCCGTCGACGTCGTCCTTATCGCCGGCGATGTGTATGACCGCGCCCTGCCCGGGGTGGACGTCGTGGGCCTCTTGGACGAGGCACTTGTCCGGCTGACCGGGGCCGGTGCCCGGGTGGTGCTCACCAGTGGGAACCATGACTCCGCCATCAGGCTCGGCTTTGCCTCGCGGCTGCTGGAGCGCGGCGGGGTGCATCTGCGCACCCGTCTGGCGGAACTGGACACGCCGCTCATGATTCCGCTGGGCGCCACTGACGGCGACGCACATGACGGCGACGGCCATGACGGGGACGGCTACGGTGGGGACGACCGCCGCCCCGCCCTGGCCATCTACGGCATTCCATGGCTCGAACCCCGTCTCGTCGCCGACCAGCTGGAGGTGGATTCGGCCAGCCACTTCGACGTCACCCGTGCCGCAACGGACCGTATCCGGCAGGACTTGGCCAGGCGCAGTGCCTCGCGGACGGTCCACTCCGTGGTGCTGGCGCACACCTTCGCCAGCGGCGGCATCAGCTCGGACAGCGAGAGGGACCTCAGCATCGGAGGAGTCGGCGCCGTACCGCTGGATCTGTTCGCCGGCTTCAGTTACACCGCCCTGGGCCACCTTCACGGTCGCCAGGCGCTGTCTCCCGGGGTGAGGTATTCCGGCTCCCCGCTTGCCTATTCCTTCTCCGAGGCAACGCATCAGAAAGGCGGCTGGATCATCGACGTCGACGAGTCCGGCGTGACCGGGGTGGAGCCCGTGCAGTGGGACGCGCCAAGGAAACTGGCCGTCCTGCGGGGAACGATCGACGAACTGCTTGAGTCCGCCGAACATTCCTGGGCCGAGGAAGCGTACTGCCAGGTGACCCTGACGGATCCGCAGCGCCCCGCCCAGGCAATGGAGCGGCTGCGGCGGAGATTTCCAGACACCCTCGTACTGGGCTTTGATCCCCAGGGCGCGGCGCCGTCCGTAAAGGTCACTTACAGCAGCAGACTCGCGGAGGCGGAGGACGACCTCGCGGTCTGCTGCGGATTTCTCGATCATGTCCGCGGCCGCGATGCGGATGAAGCCGAGAAAGCCGTCCTTGCCGAAGCCCTGGAAACCGTCCGACTGCAAGGAGTGTCGCTGTGAGGATCCATCGGCTGGAGATCTGCGCCTTCGGCCCCTTTGCCGGTACGGAAAGGATTGACTTTGACAGGCTGAGCGCGCACGGGTTGTTCCTTCTCAACGGAGCCACCGGCGCCGGCAAGACCAGCGTGCTGGATGCCATTTGCTACGCGCTGTACGGTTCAGTCCCCGGTGCGCGCCAAGACGGCAAGAGGCTGCGCAGTGACCACGCCGAGGCAGCCACAGAACCCAGCGTCACATGCGAGTTCAGCGCCCGTGGCCGGCGTTTCGAGGTCTCGCGCTTTCCGGCGTGGGACAAGCCGAGCGCCCGTGGACGGAACGGCTTCACCACGCAGAAAGCCAAGACGCTCCTGCGGGAGCGGGTCGGTGGGGAGTGGGTCGAGAAGTCCGGCCGGAATGACGAGGCCGGGGGCGAAATCGCCGCTCTGCTCGGCATGGACAGGGAACAGTTCACCCGCGTCGTCATGCTCCCGCAGGGTGATTTCGCGGCCTTCCTCAGATCCAAGGCATCGGACCGGCTGGATCTTTTGCAGAAGCTCTTCGGCACGGAACGGTTCGAGGCCGTTGAACGCGAACTTGCGGTCAGGGCCGCTGAAGCCGCAAAGGAGATCGGCGGGCACAACAGCGAGCTCGCCATGCTTGTGGAGAGGGCCCGCAGTGAAGGCGAGGCCTTGGGGCTGGACCTGGCAGCGGTGCCAGAGCCGGGCCATGACGCGGAGGCGCTGGCCTGGTTGGAGAGCGCCGCCTCGATCCGGGCCGCTGAGCTGGGAGCGGAGGCGGAATACTGCGAGGCCGTCTGCCGTGAGCACGCAGCCCGGCTTGAGGCGGAACTGGCACGCGAGGCCCGGCACCAGAAGCTAGCCGCCGCCCTGGGCAGGAAAGCAGCGGCGGGCGTGGCCGCTCCCGTATTGCAACGGGAGGCTGACCGGCTGGCTCTTCACCGGAAGGCGTTAACGCTCAGCGGACAGCTACAGGCCCTCGATGCTGCGGAAAGCGCCTTGGAACGGTCAACCGTGGCACTGGAGCGGGCCAACGGTGACTTCCTTGCCTCTGCCCGGACGGACGCGGAACTGGCACACCAGGAACCCGCGCACATCAAAATCGATGCCGAGCTCCGACGGCTTCACTCCGTGCTGGCCGTGGTTAAGGAGCATGTTCCTGACGAGGACAAGCTGACGGCACTGCTGGCCAGGAAGTCCGCCCTAACGGCGCAGCGCCAGGATCTGCTGGCCTCCAGCCAGGACCTCGCGGAAACCGTCGCGGCCCTCCGCAGAGAAGCGGGCCGGCTTCGGGAGGGGATGCTGCCGCTGGAACAGCTGGCAGGAGAGGTGGTGCTCCGCACAAAGGAGGCCCTGGCGGCCGAAGAGCTCGTGGACGTCGTGAGGCGCTATCGTGCCACCGCAGAGAAATGCGCGGCGGCAACCGAACGGCAGGCCAAGGCTAAGGAAGGCCAGCTCGAGTCCCGGCAGCGGTGGCTCGATGTGCGGGAACAGCGCCTTGCGAACGCGGCGGCGGAACTGGCCGCCCGTCTGGAGGCCGGGGAACCCTGCCCCGTATGCGGGGGCACCGAGCATCCGGCGCCGGCGCCCGTGGCCGGATCGGTCCTGAGCCTCGCCGAGCAGGAGGAAAAGGCCAAGGAAGTCTTCGACGCCGCAGAGCTGGCCCTGTCCGCAAGGGACGAGGAGCTGGCTGGAGTCCGGCAGGAGCTTGCAGTGTTGGCGGGGCAGGACGGGGACACCGATCCTGCCGAGGCGAAAGAGGCAGCCAGGCTGGCGAGGGAAGCTGCCGAAGCGGCCGAAACGGCGCAGGTGCAACTGGCCGAGGCCAAGGCACGGCTGGAGGACCTGGAAGACCGCGTTACTGCCGGTGAGCAGGCACGGACCGAATGCCTCTCACGCGCAGCACAGCTGGCTTCCACGGTGGCTGAACTCGACGGGCAGTCCGCCGCCCTGGAATCTGCTCTTGCCGCCCTCCGCGCAGGATACCCGGGCCTGGACCAGCGATGCACAGCGATCACGAAGACCATCGCCGTCCTTGAGAGGGCAGCCGCTGCCCGCGCCGCTGTAGACCTCGCACAAGCGCGCCTGGACGAAGCACGGTCCCGGCTCGAGCTCGCCCTTCCGGAAGCCGGCTTCGCGTCGGCCTCGGCAGCGGGCGCGGCAATGCTGCCAGCCGGCGAGGCTGCACGTCTGGAAGCGACTGTACAGGCCGGAAGGGACGAACAAGCCCGGCTGGAGGAGTTGTTCGCCAGCGAAGAGATCGTTCTGGCGCAAAAGGAGCAGGAAGCCGGCGTCACCCTTGTGGCCGGGCAGGTGGAACGCCTAAAGGCTGAAGCTGAGCAAGCAGCGCAGCAGTCGAGGGACACCGCCCTTGCGGCCGGGCTCGCAGCCCAGAAATGCAAGGCCTTGGAACGCCTGCGGGTTCAGCACGCCGAACTGGCGGAGACGGGGCGTTCCGCCCGGGAAAGGGGAGAACTCCTGACAGCCCTGGCGGAGTCTGCCCGCGGCGGCGGCGACAACAGCTACCGCATGAGTCTCAACAGCTATGTGCTGGCTGCCCGGCTGGAGCAGGTTGCTATTGCCGCCTCTGAGAGGCTTGTCGCGATGAGCGAAGGCAGGTACACCCTGCAGCACACGGACGCGAAAGCTGCACGGGGAGCAAAATCCGGGCTCGGTCTCGAAGTGGTGGATGAGTGGACCGGCCAGCGACGCGATACGTCCACCCTCTCGGGCGGGGAGTCCTTTATGGCGTCGCTGTCGCTCGCCCTGGGGCTCGCGGATGTCGTTCAGCAGGAGGCCGGGGGCGTGGACATTGAGACGCTGTTCGTTGACGAAGGATTTGGAAGCCTCGACGAACAGGCACTGGAACAGGTCATGGATGCGCTGGAGGGACTGCGCGACGGCGGCCGGGTCGTGGGGCTCGTCAGCCACGTGGGGGAAATGAAGCAGCGCATCGCCACCCAGCTCCAGGTCGTCAAGGGACGCAACGGCTCCACCCTGCACATAGCGGACGCGGTGCCCGCAGCCTGACCCGCACATCTTGACCGAGCGCTTTCAGGACAAACAGGCCACTCCAGTACAATCGGAGGGTTACCGGGTCGCGCGCATCGGGAGGAGGGACGATGCGCAGAACTAAACGAGCCCGGATACATGACCACCACTTCACAAGCGCCTGCCCCCTCTACCTCACGATTAGCGCGGCTGCCGCAGCTGGCCGGCAGCACCTTCCTTCCCCTTGGCCTGTTCGCACGCCTGCCGCTTGCGATGCTGACCGTAGGAACCCTGACCCTCGTCACCTCCGTGAGCGGTTCGTATGCGATCGGCGGAACAGCAGCCGGGGCGGTGGGGATCGGGTCAGCCCTCGGTGCACCTGTTCTGGGCGCTTTGGCGGACCGCCGGGGCCAGCGGGGAGTCCTGCTGGTTTCCGCCCTGCTGAACGCGGCCGCGGTCCTTGCCCTGATTGCGCTGTCCTACTCCTTCCCAAGCAGCGGTAGCTTCGGCACCGCCAGTGCGGATGGAGGATTTGCCGCTGCAGCGCCGGTCCTTGCCGCGGCCTTCCTCTCAGGTGTCAGCTGCCCCCAGGTGGGGCCTCTCGCGCGCGTGCGGTGGATGGCGCTGACCTCGAAGGCCCCACACAGCAGCAGTGCAGAACAAGGCAACGGCTCCGGACAAGGCAGCAGCTCCCGGCAAAACGGCGGCACCGACCTGGACACGGCGCTCTCCTACGAAAGCACCGCGGACGAACTCACGTTCGTGCTGGGCCCGGCCCTGGTGGGCCTGCTCGCCAGTTTCGTTGCACCGTGGCTGCCGCTGGCCCTTGCCGCGGCACTGACCATCACACTCGTGCCGGCCTTCGCCATCCACCCGACGCATCGTGCGGTTCCCAGGAACGGCAGGCAGCGGAGCAACAGACAGCGGAGCGGCAGACATGAAGGCGCCGCAGCGCAACGCCCACAGCAGGGAGGGTCCTCTGCGGTACCCGTCCGGCGGCGGTTTGCCGGCTCGGCCGCCGTCGCCGTCCCGGTGCTGGCGATGGTCTGCATGGGCACCTTTTTCGGCTCCACGCAGACGGCCCTGATTTCTTTTTCTGCTGCCCACGCGACGCCGGAGGCGGCCGGTCTGCTGTATTCAGTGATGGGCCTGAGTTCGGCAGCTGCGGCCTTTTCCGTGGCATACTGGCCGGCACGGTTCACCGCCGCTGCCCGGTGGCTAGCGTGTGCCGCGGCCATGGCAGGGCTGTCCGCGCTGCTGCTCCTGCCGGACACTGTGGAGGCTATGGTGCTGACCTTGCTGCTCCTCGGCCTCCCGGTTGGCCCGGTCATGGTGACCGCCTTTGCGTTCGGCGGGGTGGTGGCACCTGCCGGCCGTCTCGGCACAGTCATGACGGCGTTGGCCAGCGGTATCGTGGCCGGCACGGCCGCGGGCTCGTCGATGGCTGGCCAGCTGGCCCAGGGCCAGGGCTACGCGGCGGCGTTCACCGTGGCGATAGCTGCGGCAGCGGCGCTGTTCCTATTCGGCCTGGCTGCCGCCGTCGTCGTCCGCTCCGGCCAGCGGGAGCATCAGCTGACAGCGGGCGCTCCGGCGCCCTGAGCGCGTGCAAACCGCTGCCGTCGCTCCTTCCCCGGACCAGTGGCGGGGGAGTCAGGCCAGCTGCGACTCAATCCGCGCCGCGCTTCGCGTCAGCGCCGCGGCGATGTCGGACGGATCCTGGGACGAGCGGATGTAAACGACGGCGACGGCGGCTGGCCGCCCGCCCGGCACCCGGACCGGGGCTGCCAGCGAAGAAACGCCTGCGATGACTTCGTCGTGGCTGGCCGCGAAGCCCCGCTTGCGGGCCTCGGCGGCCTCGGGCCGGTACGGCACCGTTGGCGCCAGCCGGTTCCAGTCGTCTTCCGAGAGTGCCGACTGGATGGCAATGCCCGGCGCGCCGCTGCTGATGGGGTGGCGGGACCCGGGGTGCTGCACCACCATCGGCGCCGAGTGCCGGGGCTCCACCGTGACGAGGGTGACGCAGTCCTGATGGTCCCATACGGCGATAAAGGCGGTCATGTTGAGGGAATTGGCGAGCTGGGTGAGTTCAGGCAGGGCAGCAGTCTGCAGGTTGCGGGAAACGCCCCTCGCGAGCACGGCCAGTCCCGGCCCGGGCTGAACGCGTCCGGCATCGTCCCGGACCAGCAGGGAGTGGTCTTCCAGTGTCCGCAGGATCCTGTAGGCGACGGAGCGGTGGACACCCATGGCGTCGGCCAGCTCAGCGATCGTGAGGGGGTTCTCGGACTCTGCCATGATTTCCAAGGCGCGGATACCCCTGGAAAGCGTCTGCGACGGGGAGGCCTGGGCGGGGGCCGCCTGTGCTGCGGCGCTGCCAATGGGGTTCATGGTGTCCATCCTAGGCTGGAGAAGTGGCCTGTCCGTCCGAGGTCTTGTGCCGCGCACTACATTCGGCTAGCGTTCCATATAGGAATTCTAAGTTCAACTATAGAATATCCTCCTCCTGCAGGTCAGTGGGCACATCCTAAGAGGGCGCCGTGACGGAAGGGGACCGGCGATGACAGCGAAGCCAGAGGCGCCTGCGGACGTCCCCGGTAGGACCTCGGTTCCCCGGGCGCACCGGTTCCGCGGAAGCCTCGGCAGGTTCGCCACCGGCGTCGCCATCGTGACCTTCGACGGCGCAACCAAACGCCACGGCATCACTGTCAACTCCTTTACCTCGGTCTCCCTGGAGCCGCCGCTCGTGCTGGTCAGCATCGCCCGTAACACCAGGGCCCACGATGAGCTCGCCGGCCGTCCCTTCACCGTGAACATCCTGGGGGCAGAACAGCGCCAGCTGGCCATGCACTTTGCCGGACGCCCCGGCTCGGAACCGCTGTGGGTGGAAGGCGCGACGGCGCCGCGCCTCTCGAACGTCCTGGCCTGGTTTGAGTGCAAGCCCTGGGCGGCATACGACGGCGGTGACCACACCCTGTATCTCGGGGAGGTTGCCGACTTCAACTACCGCAGCGGAGACGCTCTGGCCTTCGCCAACAGTGCCTTTACCACCCTTCCGGAGAGCCAGCTCGGCATGGAGGACCTTCTTTAGGAACGCCTCACAGGCCACCGCATTCATCACCTGCAGTTCAACGACGACTGGAGAGAACAATGGGAATCCGTACAGGCCAGCAGTACCTGGACAAGCTCAACGGCATGACGCCGCACGTGGTGATCGAGGGGGAGGTGGTCAGGGAAAAAGTTGCCGAGCACCCCGCCTTCCGCAACGTGGCAAGGTCCTACGCGAAGCTGTTCGACATGCAGCACGACAAGAGGCAGCAGCAGGCACTGACATATCCGTCGCCAGCGACCGGGGACTTGGTGAACGCGTCTTTCCTGGTACCCAGGACCCAAGAAGACCTGCGGCGCAGGAGGGCCGCGATCTCAACCTGGGCCGAAGCCTCCAACGGGTTCCTGGGACGCACCGGGGACTACATGAACTCCGCCCTCACCGCACTGGGCACCGCGGAGAAATGGTTCGCCCAGGCGGATCCCAAATTTGCCGACAACATCCGCAACTACTATGAATGGGCGCGCGAAAATGACACGCTCGCCACCCATACGCTGATCCCGCCCCAGGTGAACCGGTCCGTGTCCGGTTCCGAGCAGCTCGGGGGCCAGCTGTCCGCGCACGTCGTGGACGAGGGCAGCGACGGCATTGTGGTCCGCGGCGCCCGCATGCTCGCCACCATCGCGCCTATCGCGGACGAGCTGCTGGTCTTCCCGTCCACCGTGCTGCGCGGCGGTCCGGAAGACGCCCCCTACTCCTATGCCTTCGCCATTCCGAACGACACCCCGGGGCTGCGCTACCTGTGCCGCACGTCCCTCTACAACGGCGGAAGCACCCATGACGAGCCGTTGGCGTCGCGCTATGAGGAAATGGACGCCGTAGCAATTTTCGACGACGTCTTCGTTCCGAACGAGCGCATTTTCATGCTGGGCAACCCACAGCTCTGCAACGCCTTCTATACCGAGACCGGCGCAGGCGCGCTCATGACCCACCAGGTGGTGACCCGCACGATCGCCAAGAGCGAGTTCTTCCTGGGGCTGGCATCCGAACTGGCCGATTCGATCGGCATTGACGGGTTCCAGCACATCCAGGAGGACATCGCGGAACTGATCATCGACGTCGAAATCGGCAAGGCATTGGTCCGCGCGTCCGAGGCTGACGCCGCACCCAATGAGGCCGGTGTCATGTTGCCGAAGTGGACCACCCTCAACGCTGCCCGGAACTGGTACCCCAAGGTCGCGCAACGCTTCCCGCAAATCATCCGGAAATTTTCGGCCTCTGGCCTCATGGCCCTTCCCGGTGAAGCCGACGTCAACAGCGAGGCGAGGGCGGACATCGATCTTTACCTGCAGGGCAAGACGCTGACCGGCCCGGAACGCGTGCGGCTCTTCAAGCTGGCCTTTGACGCGTCCATCTCGGGTTTCTCCGGGCGCCAGTCCCTCTACGAATACTTCTTCTTTGGGGACCCCGTGCGGATGGCAGGAGCACTCGTCAACACCTACGACCGGGAGCCGGTCCGGGCCAGGCTCCGGGAGTTCCTGCACCGGCAGGACTGAGGCTTTCAAGGGCCCGGCAGGGCCCACGGGAAAATTAAGTGTGCTTTGTCACACATCCATAGTATCCTCGTACCTAACTGACCGTTCGATCAGTAAATAGCGATCGTGACATCGAGGTCAGAAAGCAATGCCCGGCACCCACCCAGGCGCTTAGCCTGCCCAGCTACGGAGTTTCAATGTCGCCAACTTCCACCGTCGATTCAGAGGCGGGTCCCAGTACCAAACGCGAGGAACGGAAAGTCCTCGCCGGGACGCTGGTCGGCACCACCATTGAGTGGTACGACTTTTTTATCTTTGCCCAGCTCACAGGAACGCTGCTGTCACCGCTGTTCCTCACGCCGCTGCAGGCCTCGAATCCGGGCCTGGCGCAGATTCTTTCGTTCGCCCTGATCGGCATCAGCTTCCTGTTCCGCCCGCTCGGCGCCGTGGTTGCCGGCCACCTTGGGGACCGGCTGGGCCGCAAGGCCATGCTGGTCTTCACCCTCATCATGATGGGTGCCGCCACAGCCCTCATCGGCATGCTGCCCACTTATGCCCAGATCGGTTTCTGGGCTCCGGTTCTGCTGATCACACTCCGCATTGTCCAGGGCTTCTCGGCCGGCGGGGAGTGGGGTGGCGCGGCGCTGATGGCCGTGGAGCACGCCCCCAGGAGCAAGCGCGGAGTGTTCGGCGCCTACCCGCAGATCGGCGTGCCCGTCGGCATGATCCTCGCCACCGGCCTGCTGTTCTTCCTCAACTCGAGCATGTCGCGGGAAGACTTCGCTGCCTGGGGCTGGCGTGTGCCGTTCCTGCTGTCCATCGTGCTGGTTGTCGTCGGGTACCTGATCCGCCGGGCCGTGGCTGAAAGTCCCGTGTTCAAGGAGATGGCCGCCCGGAAGGCGGAGAGCAAGGCGCCCCTGGGCGTGCTGATCCGCCACTACAAGAAGCCTGTCCTCTATTCCACCATGATCTTCATCGGCAACAACGCAGCCGGCTACCTGCTGATCGCCTTCTTCATCTCTTATGCCACCAGGGTCCTGAAGATGCCTGCTCCGCCGGTGCTGCTGGCCACCACTCTTGCTTCCTTCGGCTGGCTGATTTTCACGCTGGTCGGCGGCTGGCTGTCCGACAAGATTGGACGCGTCAAGACCTTCCTTATTGGGTACGGCATCGTCTTTGCCTGGATGATTCCGATGTTCGCCCTCATCGATACCAAGGACATCCTGCTGTACGGCATCGCGCTGTTCGTCCTGACGGTGGGCCTGGGCCTGTCCTACGGGCCGATGTCCGCCATGTACGCGGAGATGTTCCCCGCCAACGTGCGCTACTCGGGCATCTCCATCGGTTATGCGTTCGGAGCCATCCTCGGTGGGGCGTTCGCCGCGACGATCGCGGAGTCGCTGCTGTTGAGCACCAACTGGACCGGATCCATCGGCATCTACATCATGATCCTCTGCGTGATCTCGGCCGTGGGTGTGCTGCTGGCCAAGGAAACCAGGGGGCGCCCGCTCGGAATCAGCCACCACTGATGGTTCCAGCGCAGACACCACTCGCGCACAATTAATCAAAAGTTCGCAGGCTGCGGGCCCGGGCAGCTGCCCGGGCCCGCAGCCGTGGCCCCGCAGCCGAAGGTCTGCAAAATCCTGGACGGGGGTTTATGGGCCGGCAGGGGCTGCTCAGGCGTGGGCTCCGTGCAGCAGTCCGATGGCGTCGTCATCGCTCAGCTGCTCGAAATGCCTGTAGAAACTTCCCACCGCCCGGAACCTCCCCGGCAGATGCAGGCACAGGACATCGCAGACCCGTGACAGGGACCTTTCGGCCTCGATGGACCCTACAGGGGCGGCCGCCACCACCCGAGATGCGCCTGCTGAACGGACTGCCTCCACTGCGGCGCGCATGGTGGCCCCGGTGGCGAGGCCGTCGTCGACCAGCAGGGCCGTCTTGCCGCGCAGCTCCAGGCTCTCGCCCGGGTACGCTTCCACCCGGCGCAGCAGTTCGCCACGCTCGCGGCGCTCGACCTGGTCGAGCCATTCCTGCCGCGCCCCGTTGGCCAGGAGCCGCTCGACCAGCGGCCTGTTGAGCAGCCGGACTATCCTGCGGGCCTCCGACAGGGACGCTGCCTGTCCCGAACCATATACGTCACGCGCGGATGATCCCACACCTTCAGCCGTCTCGCCGGCGGCAATGGCACCCGCGTACGCCAGGGCTCCGAAAGCCGTCTCATCGTGGCCGGGGATGCCGAGCTTGCGCACCAGGACCGTGCCATAGGGAAGATGGAGGACTTCGGCGGCAGCGCATGCCACCGGAATACCGCCGCGGGCAAGCCCGAGCAGCACCGTATCCGGCTGTTCGCGGAACTGCGGCAGTGCCGCGGCCAAGCGCCTGCCGGCCTCCTCCCGGTCTTCAAAAACCATGCCCATTGGTCCACTTCCGGTCTTTCCGCCCTCAGTTCCAGCGTACCGCCGCTGCCTGTCGGGGGGACCGCAGAGTTACCAAGGAGACGGGACTGATTCGGCAGAGGGGGCCTCAGCTGCACGGCGCCCTCAGCAGCCCAGAGCCCTCCAGTTGCACGGCACCTTCAGCTGTCCAGAGCCGTCAGCTGGTCCGTGCCGTCAGTTCGCGAGGAACTGGATCGCCGCCTGCTTGAAGGCCCTGCTGGTCACGGCGTTGGTGTGGTTCCGGCCGGGCAGGACCAGCTGCTCTGCCGCGGATCCGGCCTTGGCAGCCAGTTCGGCGAGCTGCGGCATGGACGCGGCGCGCTCATCGATTTCCCCGGCTATGAGCAGCATGGGCATGTGCGGCACCGCTTCGGAGGGGTCATAGGGCTCGGTTTTGATGGCCTCGATGAGGGACAGCAACGCGAAGATGTTGTTGCTCGGCAGGGCCTGGGCCATCCTGAGCAGCCCGGCAGTGGATTCGTCGGCGATGGGCGTGCCGTCGGCCAGATAATGCTGGGCAGCGATGAGGTCGAAGTCAGCCAGCGGGTCGGCCATATTCGGCCCGCCCAGAACCAGCTTGTGCACGAGCTCCGGCTGGGTGGCACCAAATTCCCAGGCGAGCCGGGAACCGAGGGAATAGCCGATCACGTCGAGCCCGCTGGAAGGGTTGCCGGGCTCCAAAGGCCGGGCCCCGGCGTCGAACGCTATCTGCAGCAGGTCCGCGCGGATGCGGCTGGGGGAATAGGAGTCCATGTCCTCGGGGGCGCCGCTGCGGCCGTGGCCCGGAAGGTCCACCGTGATGACCCGGCGGCCGGCGTCCAGGAGTGCCGCGATCCAGCCGGTGTCCTCCCAGTTCAGCTTGCTTGAGGACGAGAACCCGTGGATCAGCAGGATGGGCCGCAGGTTCGCGTCCGTCTTGGGCTCATGCACTGCGACGTACAGCTGGGGATCGGTGCCCTCCACGGTGTGGGAGTGCTGTTCGCCTGTGTGCCTGCCGCTCATCATGTCAGTCCTCATCAAGTACGGCGCTCAGGCGGACCCGGCGCTTTGGTGCCTCTTCCTTCGGGACGGTGCCCACGATGCCGGCGGTGTTGTCCGGCACCTCAAACACAATCAGG